>NZ_JBIBHU010000004.1:0-376710 GCF_042957205.1 Kitasatospora sp. NPDC008115
TGGGTGGGGTTTGGGGCCTTTGGGGCCCCCCCCCCCCCCGCGCGCGCGGGGGGGGGGGGGGCCCCCCCCCCCCGGCCCCGGGGGGGGGCCCCCCCCGGGGGGGCCCCCCCCCCCCGGCGGGGGAGTGGAGCGGGGCGAGCGGCTGACAATTGACAGTTGACGTTATCTGTCATCTGTCATCTGTCAATTGTCAGCCGTTATCCGTCAGTCGTCGGCTGTCAGTCGTCGACTGCCGGCCGGCCCCGGTGCTTCGTCGTGCGTCGGCCGTCCGTCAGGCGATCGAGAAGTCGTCGCCGTAGACGCTGCCCTGGCCGTACCAGCCGTGCAGGAAGACCGTCGCCGTGCCGGAGGCGCCGGTGGTGAACGGGACGGAGAGCTTGGTCCAGCCGGAGGAGCTGGTCCACGCGGAGCCGGTGGCGCCGCCGCTCACGCCGATGTAGGCGTAGCTGCCCTGAACCCAACCGGTCAGCGTGTAGGACTTGTTGGGCGCCAGGGTGACGGTCTGGGTGCACTCACCGGTCTGCGCCGCGCCGGCCGCGGCCTGGAGCGCGTACGAGCCGGAGTGGGCCGGGGTGCTCACCACGGAGCCGCCGGCCTGGCAGGTCCACGGACCCAGGCTGCCGGTCTCCAGACCGCCGTTGGACAGGCCGCCGGGCGGGGTGACCCCGGTGACGGTCAGCGTGTAGGTGGCGGTGTGGCTGCCGGAGGCGGCGGTGCCGGTGACGGTGAGCGGGTAGCTGCCCGGGGTGGTGGTGGCCGCGGTGGTGACGTTCAGCGTCGCGGGCGAACCGGCGGTGACGCTACCGGGGTTGACCGTGGCGGTGACCCCGGCCGGGGCGCCGCTGACGGTCAGGGCGACGTTCTGCGCGGAGCCGGAGACGACACCGGTGTTGACGGTGGCGCTCGCGGCGGAGCCGGCCGTGACCGAACCGGCGGAGGGGCTCACCGCGACGGAGAAGTCGTTGCCCGGCTGGGTGCTCGTCACCTTCAGCGTGTAGGTGGCGGTGTGGCTGCCGGAGGCGGCGGTGCCCGTGATGGTGAGCGGGTAGCTGCCCGGGGTGGTGGTGGCCGCGGTGGTCACGGTGAGCGTCGCGGGCGAACCGGCGAGGACGGTACCGGGGTTGACCGTGGCCGTGACGCCGGCGGGCGCGCCGCTGACGCTCAGGTTGATGCTCTGCGCGGTGCCGGAGGGCGAGCCGCCGGGCGGGGTGATCTCATAGGTGTTGACGGTGGCGGTGGTGGACGAACCGGCCACCACGGAGCCCGTGTTGGGGTTCAGGCTCAGCGTGAAGTCGGTGGCGGGCGGGTAGCTGCTGGTGAACGGCGCGAAGATCCTGGTGAAGTCCCAGGTGTTCTGCTCGATGCCGGAGCAGTCGTTGCGCCCGCCGACGCCGGGGCACTTGCCGGTGTCGCGCTGCAGCGCCCAGAACGACAGCGTGCTGATGCCCCTGGACACCGCCCAGTCGTAGACCGTCCTCGCGTTGGCCAGCGTGAAGGTCTCGGCCGGGCCGAAGTCGTCGATGCCGGGCATCTCGATGATGCCGATGGACGCCCAGAGCTGGGAGGGGGTCTTGGTCGGGTACAGCTTGGCCAGCTGGTTGTACAGGCCGGTCGCCGCAGTCACGGTGTCGGCGGCCATGTCGTGCGTGGCGTTGTCGTAGTAGTCGAACGTCATCAGCTTGACGACGTCGATCCGCGCGTTGTTGGCGACGGCGTTCTTCAGCAGCGCGATGCCGTTGGCGGCGGGGCCGCTGGTGGTGGTCGGCAGCGTGTAGGAGAACTGGATCTGCCGGCCGTTGGCGGCGGCCCAGTCCTGCGTCAGCTTGATCGCCTTGTTGCGGCGGTCGACGCCCGCGGCGTTGTCCAGCGAGTCGGCCTCGATGTCGAGGTCGATCCGGCTGATGTCGTACGTGGTGATGAGCTTCTGGTACGCGGCGGCGATCTGGTTGACGTCGGTGCAGCTGTCGGCCAGTTCGGTGCCGGTGGTGTCGGCGGTGTAGCCGCCGAACGACGGGATCACGTCGCCGCCGTTGGCCCTGATGGTGGCGAAGTCGGCGCCGAAGGAGGACTGCGCGATCGGCAGCGAGGTGTCGCCGTTCCAGTACGGGGTGCAGGAGCCCTTGGTGGCCGTCTGCAGGAACGCCATCGTCAGGTACTTGGCACCGGACTGGGCGGACAGCGCGGCGGGGCTCTCGCCCGTCCAGGCCTCGAAGTAGGGTGCGAACACCCGGCTGGGCAGGGGCTTCGCGGCCGTCGTGGCGCTCACCTCGGCGGCGGCCGGGCTCGCCGTCGCCGCGCCGGCCGTCGCCGAGCCGGCGATCAGGCCGGCCGAGGCGACGAGCGTGGCACAGGCCGTCAGGGCGGCCTGAACTGTTCTGCGTAGACGCATGGGTTCTCCAACAGGCGTGGTGGGGCAGGACGTTGGTGAAGCGTGCGGAACTGCGCTGCGGACCTTGGGGGGGGATGGCGGGACGCGCGGGGCCCTCGTAGGGGGAGAGGGCCGTGCGGGCGGTGCGGTGACGCGGGGGTGTTGCTACCCCGCAGGCACGCGGCACGGACGGACGGCGGTGCGCGGGCGCGCGTACGCCGTGGCGGGGCCTGGGGGCGGAGCGGGGCGGGGCATGGCAGGGCAGTGCCTCAGCCGCCGGTGGTCACACCCCCACAGTGCATCCCGGTCGGATCGACATGCCTATGGTTGGACTAGACCACTCGTCTGTCAAGAGTCCTTACAGTTCGTTGGCGAAGCACAATCGGCGGAGGTTGGCCGGACGATGGTCAACCGCCGACAAAACCGCTTGTGGCCCGGTGGCCGCTCCGACATGATCGGGGCATGCGAGACCTCGACTGGAAGCTCGACAGAGAGGGCGCCTGCCGCCCGCACGGGTGAGCCCCCGGCTCCCGGGTCCCGGCCCGCCGCCACCGGCGGCCGAAGGCCGGACCATGTCCCTTCGCTCCCGCGGCCGTTCGCGCCGCTCGCCCGTTCGTACATCTGCCGTTCTGCTCTTCTGCTGCCCTGCCGTCTGCCGTGCTACGGCTCTCCCGCCCATCCGCGCGCCCGTTCTCCCGGGCGCCCGTTCCGCGCGGGTACACCCGTCACCCTGGCCCCGCCCGTTCACCGGGCGTCCGTAGGCGCACCGTCGCGCCGTGCGTCCGTCAACCCGGCGCCGTGTCCGTGCGTCTTCAATCCCGCGCGTCCGTACGCATGCCGACCCTTTGGAAAGGAGGAAGCCATGGACTTCGTCTCGTCCGACGACAAGGACACCGCCTGGAGCCTGGTCTGATCCGGGGGTGTGTGCCGTGGCCGCGCGGTGGTCGTCGCGCGCGGCCACGGCGGCCCGGAGCTCAGGACACCGGGCCGATCGAGGTCCGCCGGGTGTGTCAGGCCGGCGGGCAGAGGGTGGTGCGCAGCGCGTCGAGAATTTTCTCCGCCTTCTCGGCTCCGAAACCCTGCGGGTGGGCGGGATCGGTGAAACGTTGGTTGACCAGGTCGGCCAACTTCGCCCGGTCCTTGGGGAACTGATACATCGACCGGCACTGCTCGCGGGCCCGGCCGACGGCCCGCTCGGGCTGTCCGCCGACGATCGCCGGGTCGATCGCGTCCAGCGCGGCGACCAGCCGCGCGGTGAGGTCCGAGGCGGGCTCGGCCGGCAGCCCGGCGTCGGTGGGGGGCGCCGGCTTCGGCGCCGCCGGGGGGTCGGCGGGGGAGTCGGCGGCCGGCGCGGTGCCGGTGGTCCCGGGGGTGGGCGGGTTCGCGGTCGTGGGCGCGGGCCCGCCCGTCGGCGTGCCGGGGGAGGGGCCGGCCGTGGTGCCCGGGCCGGGCGTGTCGGGGGCGCCCGGCGGCGGGGCGGGGGCGGTCCCCGGCGGCGTGGTCGCGGGCGCGGTGGGCGTCGCGGCGGCCGTCGCCGGCGGGGCGCCGGACGCGTTCGTTCCGGACGTGTTCGAGTCGGCCGCGGTGGTGCTGCCGGCCGCGATGGTGCCCGGGTCCGAGCCGGAGCTGGAGCACGCGGCGAGGCTCACCGTGGCCAAGGCCGTGAGGGTGGCGGCGAGAAGGCGAGTGCGCATGGCGTCACACTGTCATGTCCGCGCCGTTCAAGGGAAGATCCGCCGGACCCGGAAGCGGCCACCGGGCCCGGCGTCCCCCACGGTCAGGAAAGGCCGTTGCTCTTCAGCCACTCCTTGGCGACCGCCGACGGGTCCTCCTTGTCCACGGCGACCTTCTTCATCAGCGCCAGCAGCCCCGGCGTGTCCAGCTTCGCCGACACCGCGTTGAGCGCGCCGGTCGCCGTCGCGTCCACCTTGGCCTTGTTGACCAGCGGCGTGACGTTCTGGGCGGCGAACAGGTTCTTGGGGTCGGTGAGCGGGACGAGCTTCAGCTGGGTGATCTTCGGGTCGGTGGAGAAGACGTTGCCGACCTGCACCGAGCCGTCCTTGACCGCGTTGGCGGTGGTCTCGCCGGTCGACTTCCACTCCTTGAACGTCACACCGTAGACGTCCTTGAGCGGCTGCTCCTGGCGGGACTTGAACTCCGGCGGGCCGCCGATGGTGAACTCGCCCGCCTTGCCGGCCAGGTCGGCGATCGACGTCAGCTTGTACTTGTCGGCGCTCTCCTGGCTGACGCTCAGGGTGTCCTTGTCCTCGGCGGGCGAGGAGTCCAGGACCGCGAGCGAGGCGGGCAGCGTCTTGGCCAGCTCGGCGTTGACGGCGGTCGTGCCCGGATCCGCCGACTTGCCGCCCAGGTAGGCGAGCAGTGAGCCGTTGTACTCGGGCAGCACCGACAGGCTGCCGCTCTGCAGCTGCCCGTAGAGCACCTCGCGGCTGCCGATGTTGAACTTCTCCTCGACCTTCACGCCCTTGGCCTTGAGCGCCTGCGAGTAGATCGAGCCGAGCAGCACGTTCTCCGGGAAGTTCGCCGAGCCGACCACGACCGTCCCGCCGGCCGGGGCACCCGCGGACGCGCTGTCCGCGGGCGCCGGGGCCGCCGAGCCGTTGCCGCCCAGCGGGTCGCCGCCCGAGGAGGAGCAGGCCGTCGCGGTCAGGGCGAGCGCGGCGAGGGCGGCCAGGGCGGCGGCGCGGCGGCCGGTCGGCACCGCTCTCAGTGGCGCGGATGCGGATGTCGACATGGTGATAGGTGTCCTTTCGAGGTGGACTTCACGGTCGTCGTGGTCGTCGTGGTCGTCGTGGTCGTCATGGGCGTCTTGACCGTCACGGTTGGGCGAAGGGGACGGCGGCGGCCGGCCGACGGGCCGGTGGGCCTGCGGGCCGGAACGGGTCACGTCGGCTGCCGGGCCGCGGCCAGCTGCTGCGCGCGCAGCCCGGGCGGCAGCGCGTACCGGGCGAGCAGCGCGAAGAACGCCTGCGCCCCGACCGCGAGCAGCACCACCAGCAGCGCGCCGCCGACCGTCATCGGGTAGTCCCGGGTGGCCAGCCCGTCGACGACGTACCGGCCGAGCCCGCCGAGTCCGACGTAGGCGGCCACCGTCGCCGTCGCGATGACCTGCACGGTCGCGGTCCGGAAGCCCGCCAGCAGGGTCGGCAGCGCGGACGGCACACAGACCTGCCAGAGCACCTGCGGGTGCGTCAGCCCGACGCCGCGCGCCGCGTCCCGCACGTCCGGGTCGGTGCCGCGCACCCCCTCGACGGCGGCCACCAGCAGCGGCGGCGCGGCCAGCGCGACCAGCGGCACCAGGACGGCGGTGTCGCCGACCCCGGCCAGCAGCACGGCCAGCGTCACCAGCCCGAGCGTCGGCAGTGCGCGGGCGGCGCCGGCCAGCGCGGTCACCGCGGTGACGCCGCGCCCGGTGTAGCCGATCAGCAGGCCGAGCGGGACGGCCAGCAGCGCGGCGAGGAGCAGTGCCTCGCCGGAGAAGAGCAGGTGCTCGGCGATCCGGTTGGCGATCGAGTTCGGGCCGCTGCGGCGGTCCGGGTCGGAGAAGAAGTCCCCCAGCCAGCTGAGCCAGTTCACCGGCCCGCTCCCTTCTCCCGCACGGCCCAGGGCGCCAGCAGCCGGCGGGCGCCGACCAGCAGCAGGTCCACGGCCAGGGCGAGCGCGGCGATCAGTACGATCCCGGCCACGATCGGGGTCGGGAAGGTGCGCTGGAAGCCGTCGACGAACAGGTAACCGAGCCCGCCGCGCCCGACCAGCGCGCCCACCGAGGCCAGCGAGATGCTGGAGACGGCCGCCACCCGCAGACCGGCCACCAGGTAGGGGACGGCGGCGGGCAGTTCGACGGCGGCCAGCCGGTGCCACGGCCCGTACCCCATCGCGGTCGCGGCCTGCCGCACCGGGTCGGGCACCGCGCGCAGCCCGTCCACCGTGGTGGGCAGCAGCACGGCGAGCGCGTAGAAGGTGAGCGGGATCATCACGGTGGCCTGGGTGGCCAGCCCCGTGTAGGGGATGAGCACCACGAAGACGGCCAGCGAGGGCAGCGCGTAGACGATGTTGAAGACGGCGGCGAGCGGCTGGTAGAGGCGCGGGAAGCGGGCGCAGGCCAGGCCGAGCGGGATCGCCAGCAGCAGGCCGATCAGGACCGGGAGCAGCGCGATGACGGCGTGGTCGGCGAGCAGGTCGCCGAGGTAGCCGAGGTGGTCGCCGATCCAGTACCAGCGGATGATCGGTTCATCGTCCACCGGCGGCTCCGTCCTTCTCCGGTTCGTCCGCCGCGGGGGGACGGGGCACCTCGGCCGGAGCCGGGCCGGCCGGGGACTGGCCGGGCGAGGCCGTACCGGCCGGGGGCTGGTGGGCGGCCGGGGCCGGGCGGGCCGCGAGCGCCGCCAGGACGGCCTCGCGGTCGGCCGTGCCGGTCACCCGGCCGTCGGCGTCCAGGGCGAGGGCGATCCCGGCGGGGGAGAGCACGGCGGCGTCCAGCGCGGCGCGCAGCGTGTCGGACTCGGGCCGGAACCCGGGCGCCGGCTGCAGGGCGGCACCCGCCGCGTCGAGGTCGATCCACCCGATCGGGCGGCACTCGTCGTCCAGCGCGAGCTCCCACCTGCCGAAGCGCGCCCCACTGCCGGGTGTGCCCCCGCCGTTCGCCCGGCCGCCGGGCCCGCCCGGTATCGGTCGGACGGCGACGGCCGCGGCGGTCCGCAGCCCGAGCCCGCGCAGGCCCCGGTCGCGGCCGAGGAAGGCGGCGACGTCCGCGTCCGCGGGCGCCGTGAGCAGCGTGTGCGGGTCCGCGAGCTGGGCGATCCGGCCCCGCTCGCGCAGCACCACGACCTGGTCGCCGAGCCGGACGGCCTCCTCGATGTCATGGGTCACGAACAGCACCGTCTTGTGCAGCTCCGACTGCAGGCGCAGCAGCTCCTCCTGGAGCCCGGCCCGCACCACCGGGTCGACGGCGCTGAACGGCTCGTCCATCAGCAGCACCGGCGGATCGGCGGCCAGCGCCCGCGCCACGCCGACGCGCTGCTGCTGTCCGCCGGAGAGCTGGAACGGATAGCGCTTGGCGGTCTCCGGGGCGAGCCCGACGAGGTCGAGCAGTTCGGCCGCCCGGGCGCGCGCCTTCTTCCGGTCCCAGCCGAGCAGGTAGGGGACGGTCGCCACGTTGTCGATGACCCGGCGGTGCGGGAACAGCCCGGCCTGCTGGATCACGTACCCGATGCCGCGCCGAAGCTTGGCCGGATCGAGCGCCGTCACATCGGTGCCGTCCAGCAGGACCCGCCCCGAGGTCGGCTCGATCATGCGGTTGACCATCCGCAGCAGGGTGGTCTTCCCGCAGCCGGACGGTCCGACCAGCACGGTCGTCCGCCCGGTGGGGACGTCGAGGTCGAGGCCCTCGACGGCGACCGTGCCGTCGGGGTGGCGCTTGCCCGCGCCGTCGAATCTGATCACGGGGGGATGTCCTCGTCTCGGCGGCCCCGGCGGCGGCGCCGATGGTGTCGTCGTCCGGCGGTCTGTCCGACTGTTCGCTCTGTCGCTCTGTCGCTCTGTCGGTCCGCCGGCCTGCCGGCCTGCCGGTCTTGGTCGGTTGCCTTCTCGGTCGATGTGTCCTCGGTCGCGTGGCTGCCCGCCCTGACGGCGGCGGAAACTCTGATCAGCCTATGACCTGATGACCCCGGTGTCCCTGATTTACCAGCCGCATGTACCAGCCGTGGCCGGATCCGCCGGGCGCCGCCCCCGTGCGGATCCGACCACCGGCCGGTCTCGCGATCGCGGCCCGCTCACCCTCCCTGACGGGTCGGCAGCCCTGCCGCCGCCCAGCCGGCGAACCCGCCGTCCAGGTCGGTCGCGCGGTGCAGGCCCAGCTCGCGCAGCGACGCCGCCGCCAGGCTCGACGCGTACCCCTCCGAGCAGACCAGGATCACCTCCAGGTCGTGGCCGGTCGCCTCCGGGATGCGGTGACTGCCCGTCGGGTCCAGTCGCCACTCCAGGACGTTGCGCTCGATGATCAGCGTGCCGGGGATCTCCCCCTCGGCCGCGCGCTGCGCCGCCGGGCGGATGTCCACCAGCAGCGCGCCGTCGCGCTGCGCGCGGAACGCCTCCTCGGCGCCGGGGCGGTGGACGCCCGCGCGGGAGCGGGCGAGCAGGTCGTCGATCGTGGTCACCACTGGTCGGGTCCTTCCTCGGAGGTGCGGACCAGGCCGCCGGCCCGCAGTTCGTAGTGCGCCATCGAGCTGAGCGGCGGCGAGTAGGCGTGCAGCGTCACGGCCGGGCCGGACGCGGTGTTGCGGACGTCGTGCACGTAGTCGGGGCCGAACGCGCGGGCGGTGCCGGACGGGATCCGCCGGATCAGCAGGCCCTGCTCGGGGCCGCCCAGCGACAGCTCCTCCAACTCGCCCAGCGCGACGGTGAACGCGCCGCGCGAGCCGCCGTGGTCGTGGAAGCCGGTGGACTGGCCGGGCAGCCAGCTGATCAGCCACACCTCGTGGTCCTCGTCGGCGGCGAGCCGCCGGTACCAGCGCTCCTCGGTGGAGAGCCGTACGTGGTGGATCCACTGCTCGGGCCGTTCGGCCAGCTCGCGGACGACCGTCCGCAGCGCGTTCGGGGTGAGCGGCGCCCGGGCGTCCCCGGCCGGGGACGGGGTGGTGGCGGTGGCGGGGTTGTTGGCAGTGGCGGGCGTGTCGGGGGCGAGGTCCAGGCTCATGTGGGTGTCCTCGGAGACGGGGGGAGGGGGGAATGGAGGCGTGGTGGCGTACGCGCCGGACCGCACCGGTCGGACACCGGCGGGTGGCGCGGACACGCCGGTCGAAGGCGCGTCAGGAGTACTGCGGAAGCGGGTGCGCGGCGCGGGCCCTGGTGAACGTCACAGGGCGCGGTCGGCGGGGAAGGGGAATCTCAACAACAGGCACAGATGGAACTCGCCTGGCGCCGGAGGTCGACGTGCAGGCGGCAGACCAGAGTGGTGCCGGAGTCCATGAGCCGGATCCTTCCCGACGGACGCCGTGGGAGTCAAGCGCACACCGTCACGGCTGCCCGTTGCGCCCCTGGTCGGGTGCGGTGGCGCCGTGCTCCGCAGCCGGCGCCCGGCCGGGCCCGGGGACGGTCCCGGGCCGTCCCCGGACCCGGCCGTCGGCCTTGCGGTCGGCCGGCGCCGCAGCCGCAGCCGCAGCCGCAGCCGCGGTCGTGGTCGCAGCCGCCGGGGCCGGCTCTTCGGGCGCAGGGACGGGCGCCGGGGCGGGCACCGGCGTCGCCAGCGCCGCCGCGACGGCCGGTGCGGCCTGCTCGCCCAGGTACCGGCCGAGCGTCTGGTAGGCGTCGAACTGCCGGTGGTCGAACCACTGGTCCCCGGCACCGTCGTTCGGGAACGCCGGATCGGCCGCCGCGTACGCGTGCAACTCGTACGGCATGCCCGGGGTGAGCACGGCCTGGGCGACGATCAGCGTGCCGTGCCGGCCCGTCCCCGGCGGGCCGTCGGCCTCCCCGAGGTCCAGCGGCCACGGGTACACGATGTCGCCGACCACCACCGCCCGGGCGGAGAGCCGCTCCGCCAGCCGCGCCGCCAGGCCGCGCAACGGCGGCTGGCCGCCGGCGCAGGGCGCGCACGCGCAAGGGGTGCCCGCGTTGGGCGAGCAACCGCAGAGAGCGCCCCCGGCGCTGCCCGGCACCAGCAGCTCCGGCTCGCGCAGCGTGATGGCGATGCCCAGCTCCTCCCGCGCCAGGGTGATCGCCGCCGCCAGCGCGCCCGCGAAGGCGGAGTCGCCGCTCGCGTCGATGCACACCGCCGTCCGCACGCCGTGCCGCAGCAACTCGACCAGGCCGAGGTTCTCGTAATGCCCGCCGTCCGTGGTGAGCAGGAACCGCGCGTCCATCGGGTACCGCCCGCAGGCCTCCCGCAGCTGGTAGGACAGCCGCCGCACGGCCGGCTGCGGCGCGTACCGCCAGTCCCGGTCGGCGGCCCAGAGCGGGGCGAGCGCCGCCGGGTTGGGCAGCCAGGTGCCCAGCCGGGCGTTGGTCACCGCGAACAGTCCCTGGTAGGCGCGGGAGCGGCGGCCCATCGCGGAGGAGAACGCCGCACCGGAGACGGCCATCGCGGACTGCACGGTGAGGTCACGGGCGATGTGCCGCCGGGTGCGCCGCTCCAGGAGGTCGGTGCGCGCGTACCCGACGTCCGGCCCGCCCACGTAGTCGTGGGAGAAGGTGAACGACACCGCCCGCCGGCCGGGCGGGGTGCGCGCGCTGCCGGAGAGGTTCGCCGCCGCCGCGAAGATCACCTGGGGGAAGTCCGGCCGCCGGGCGCCGTAGTGGCTGAGCCGGGTCTGCTCGCGGAAGAAGTGGTACGGCCGGGCCAGCGCCTCCCCGGCCGCGCCCTCGCTCCCGCCGTCCTCGCCGCCCTCGCCCCACCGGTCCCCGTCCTCGACCACCCGCCGCACGGCGAAGGCCGAGGCCAGCCGGCGCCGGTAGAAGGGGTGCAGGCCCATCCAGGTCTGGTCGAGGTTGAGCCCCACCGTGACCAGCACCAGCGGCAGCAGCACCTGGAGCGCGCCCGGCCAGGTGTGCCCGGTGGCCACCGCCCAGCCGAAGGTGAGCAGCGTGCCCGAGGTGAGCGCGGTCAGCGCCGACCACAGCACCAGGTACTCGGTGATCCGCCCGGTGAGCCCGCCGGGCCGTCGCGGCCCGGCGCCGCGCCGCACCCCGCGCAGCACGCCGCCGAGCACCGCCGCGCCCTGCTCGATGGCGCGCCGGCCGTGCCACAGGATGCCCAGCAGCAGCGCCAGGTAGCTGAGCAGCACGGTCAGGCTGATGCCGGCCCCGGTCTGCCGGGCGCCGACGGCGAGCGCGCGCTGGAGCGCGACCGCGCCCCAGGCCAGGCCGGGGACGGCCAGCACGCCGGCGGCGGTCAGCGCGGCCAGCGCGAGCGCGCCGTGCGAGAAGCGGCGCAGGACGCGGGGCAGCAGGGTGTTCCAGCCGAGCCAGGAGAAGGTGAGCAGCCACAGCAGCCAGCCGGTGGCGGCGGTCGCCAGCAGCCCGGCGAGGGCGAACAGGGCGGGGGAGCGCACCGACGGCCCGTCCAGGTCGGCGAGCGGGACGAGGTGGTAGCAGTGGCTCAGCCCCAGGCCCAGCACCAGGACGGTGGCGAGCAGCAGGGTGAGCGCCGCTACCAGGCCGCGCAGCAGGGTGCCGAGCGCCACCAGCCACTCGCCGGCGCCGTCCGCCAGGTACTTGGAGTGGCGCCGCAGGTGGTCCTCCTCGGGCGAGCCCGGTTCGAGCACGGTGTCGGCGTTCAGCCCCGAGCGGGCCCGGACCGGTCCGCCGGGCGCCGAGTCGCTCAGCGCCAGCTGCATCGCGCCGACGGTGTACCCGCCGCCGGAGACGGCGACCAGGTAGCGGGCCTGTTTCAGCCAGGGGCGCAGCGCCTGCAGCGCGCCGAGGGTGACGCAGGCCGAGCGGATGCCGCCGCCGGAGACGCAGAAGCCGAGCCGGGCGTGTTCGCGGCCGGGCGGCACCCGGGCGGCGTTGCGCCAGCGGGCGTGCCGGGCGAGCGGCCCGTGGACCCGGGGCCCGGGCGGCCACCGCCCGCCCCGCGCGGTCGCCACCGGCCACGGCGGGATCAGCGCCGGCCCCGCCGCGGCGTCCCCGGCGTCCCGCGCGTCCCCGCCGCCCCCGCCCTCCTCCTCCGGCGGCCGGGGCAGCAGGGCGCGTACCGCCCGGTGCACCGTGGCGGCGCAGACGACGACCGCCACCGCGCCCGCCGGGGGCAGCAGCAGCCACTTGACGGTGGCGAACGCGGCCGCCGCCGCGAAGGGCGCGTCACCGCCCGCCGGCCCGGGGCCGGCCCAGCCGAGCCCGGCGGCCAGCAGGACGTCCTCGGCCAGGTCACAGCCGCCGGCCAGCACACCGGCCAGGCCGGCGACGAGCGCGGTCAGCCGCCAGTGCGCCCGGGTGAACACGTACGAGCCGAGCAGCCCGGCGGCCGCCAGCGTCACCGCGAGGCCGCCGATCAGCCAGAGGTCGGCGTCCAGCGAGGCCCGGAAGGCCGGGGCCCGCCCGGCGAGCACGGCCTCGGCGGCGGCCCGCGAGCCGGCCAGCTGGAGCCGGACGTCCAGCGTGCCCTGGCCGGCGGGCGTCCGCCGGACGAACAGCAGCCACCCGAGCACCGCCGGCAGCGGAACCCCGAGCCCGAGCAGCACCCCGCCCCAGGCGGGCACCCGCGCCGCCCCCCTCGCCCCGTCGGCCGTCACCATCCGTCACCACCCCCTTTCGGCCACTTCGCGTCACCGGCTTCCTGCCCCGAAGCGCACCGTTCCGCTCCTGGATTCACTCGAATGAGTAAGTCGTGCGCCTCCGGGGTAGATGACCGTTTCATCCCATCTACTCATCCCGCCCGGGGGTCCCGCGTGTCCGCGCAGCAGGATCGCCCCGGCCGCGTCGCGTCCGACGTATTGTCAGGCGACCGAGGCCGGGCCTACGGTCGAGGCACCCGCCCTCTACGCACGTAGACCGCGCGAAGGCCGTACAGCGGCGCGCACCGACCGCGCACTCACCGCACGCCGAACGAACGACCGCCCACCGAACGCACCGCCCATCGAACGCACCGCACGCCGAACGACCGCACGAAGACATCCACCGCAGGCAGCACCGCCCGCCGACCCTCGAACCGCGGGCCCGCCCCCGGGACGGGCCGCGGAGTTGCGGAGGTACCCATGTCGCAGATCGTCCGTGCCGCCCTCGTCCAGGCCCGCTGGACCGGCGACCAGGAGAGCATGATGGCCCTCCACGAGCGCCACGCCCGCGAGGCCGCCGCCCAGGGCGCGAAGGTCCTCGGCTTCCAGGAGGTCTTCAACGCCCCGTACTTCTGCCAGGTCCAGGAGCCCGAGCACTACCGCTGGGCCGAGCCCGTCCCCGACGGCCCCACCGTGCGCCGGATGAGCGACCTCGCCCGCGAACTCGGCCTCGTCCTCGTGGTCCCCGTCTACGAGGAGGAGCAGCCCGGCGTCTACTACAACACCGCCGCCGTGATCGACGCCGACGGCCGCTACCTCGGCAAGTACCGCAAGCACCACATCCCGCAGGTCAAGGGCTTCTGGGAGAAGTACTACTTCAAGCCCGGCAACCTGGGCTGGCCCGTCTTCGACACCGCCGTCGGCAAGGTCGGCGTCTACATCTGCTACGACCGGCACTTCCCCGAGGGCTGGCGCGCGCTGGGCCTGGCCGGCGCGCAGATCGTCTACAACCCCTCCGCGACCAGCCGCAGCCTCTCCGCCTACCTGTGGCAACTCGAACAGCCGGCCGCCGCCGTCGCCAACGCCTACTACGTCGCCGCCATCAACCGGGTCGGCACCGAGGAGTACGGCGACAACGACTTCTACGGCACCTCCTACTTCGTCGACCCGCGCGGCCGCTTCGTCGGCGACGTCGCCTCCGACAAGGAGGAGGAACTGGTCGTCCGCGACCTCGACCTCGGGCTCATCGAAGAGGTCCGGCAGCAGTGGGCGTTCTACCGCGACCGCCGCCCCGAGGCCTACGGCCCGCTCACCGAGGCGTGAAGGAGGCCGGACCCGTGACCGCCACCGCACCCCGCCGCACCGCCGTCCGGGGCGGACTCGTCATCACCGCCACCGAGGAACTGCGCGCCGACGTCCTCATCGAGGGCGAGCGGATCGCCGCCCTCGCCGCCACCGGCAGCGAAGCCGCCCTCTCCTGGACCGCCGACACCGTCATCGACGCGGCCGGCCACTACGTCATCCCGGGCGGCGTCGACGTCCACACCCACATGGAACTCCCGTTCGGCGGCACCCACGCCTCCGACACCTTCGAGACCGGCACCCGCGCCGCCGCCTGGGGCGGCACCACCACCATCGTCGACTTCGCCGTCCAGCCCGTCGGCGGCAGCCTGCGCGAGGGCCTGGACGCCTGGCACGCCAAGGCCGAGGGCAACTGCGCCGTCGACTACGCCTTCCACACCATCGTCTCCGACGTCACCGACGCCGTCCTCAAGGAGATGGACGCCCTCGTCGCCTCCGGCGAGTCCACCTCCTTCAAACTCTTCATGGCCTACCCCGGCGTCTTCTACAGCGACGACGGCCGCATCCTGCGCGCCATGCAGCGCGCCGCCGACAACGGCGGAATGATCATGATGCACGCCGAGAACGGCATCGCCATCGACGTCCTCGTCGAACAGGCCCTCGCCGCCGGCCGCACCGCGCCCCGCCACCACGGCGAGGTCCGCCGCGAACTGCTGGAGGCCGAGGCCACCCACCGCGCCATCCGACTCGCCCAGGTCGCCGGCAGCCCGCTCTACGTCGTCCACGTCTCCGCCGCCTCCGCGCTCGCCGAACTCGCCCGCGCCCGCGACGACGGCCACCCCGTCTTCGGCGAGACCTGCCCCCAGTACCTCTTCCTCTCCACCGACAACCTCGCCGAGGAGGGCGACGACGGCTTCGAGGGCGCCAAGTACGTGTGCAGCACCCCGCTGCGCCCCCGCGAGCACCAGGCGGCCCTCTGGCGCGGCCTGCGCACCAACGACCTCCAGGTGGTCTCCACCGACCACTGCCCGTTCTGCTACACCGGCCAGAAGGAACTCGGCCGCGGCGACTTCTCGAAGATCCCCAACGGCCTGCCCGGTGTGGAGAACCGGATGGACCTCCTCCACCAGGCCGTCGTCGACGGACGCCTCAGCCGCCGCCGCTGGATCGAGCTCGCCTGCACCACCCCGGCCCGGATGTTCGGCCTGCACCCCCGCAAGGGCACCCTCGCCCCCGGCGCCGACGCCGACGTGGTCGTCTACGACCCCGCCGCCGTGCAGACCGTCTCCGCCGCCACCCACCACATGAACGTCGACTACTCGGCGTACGAGGGCCGCACCCTCACCGGCCGCGCCCGCACCGTCCTGTCCCGCGGCACCGTCGTCCTCGACCACGGCACCTGGCTCGGCCGGGCCGGCCACGGCACCTTCCTGCGCCGCGACACCTGCCAGTACCTGGGCTGATCCTTCTCCTCTCCTCCCGTCCCTCCCCCTCTCCCTCCCCTTCCGGAGCCACCATGGACATCGGCCTCGTCCTGCAGACCGACCCGCCCGCCCGCCTGCTCGTCGACCGCATGATCCGTGCCGAACGGGCCGGCTTCAGCCACGGCTGGACCTTCGACTCCTGCGTCCTGTGGCAGGAGCCCTTCGTCATCTACAGCCGCATCCTCGCCGAGACCAGCACCCTCACCGTCGGCCCCATGGTCACCAACCCCTCCACCCGCACCTGGGAGGTCACCGCCTCCCTGTTCGCCACCCTCAACGACATGTACGGCAACCGCACCGTCTGCGGCATCGGCCGCGGCGACTCCGCCATGCGCGTCGCCGGCCGCAAACCCGCCACCCTGGAGCGGCTCTCGCAGGCCATGCACGCCATCAAGGAACTGGCCGAGGGCCGCACCACCGAGGTCGACGGCACCGAGATGCACCTGCCCTGGGTCGGCGAGGGCGCCACCCTGCCCGTCTGGATGGGCGCCTACGGCCCCAAGGCGCTCGCCCTGACCGGCCGCCAGGCCGACGGCTTCATCCTCCAGCTCGCCGACCCCTTCCTCACCGAATACATGGTCAAGGCCGTCCGCCGCGCCGCCACCGAGGCCGGCCGCGACCCCGACACCCTCACCATCTGCGTCGCCGCCCCCGCCTACGTCACCGCCGACGACGACCCGGCCACCCTCGCCCACGCCCGCGAACAGTGCCGCTGGTTCGGCGGCATGGTCGGCAACCACGTCGCCGACCTCGTCCGCCACTACGGCGAGCACTCCGACCTCGTCCCCGAGGCCCTCACCGCCTACATCAAGGACCGCCAGGGCTACGACTACAGCCACCACGGCCGCGCCGGAAACCCCGACACCGCCTTCGTCCCCGACGAGATCGTCGACCGCTTCTGCCTCATCGGCCCCACCGCCACCCACCTCGCCCGCCTCGACCACCTCCGCACCCTCGGCGTCGACCAGTTCGCCGTCTACGCCATGCACGACGCCGTCGAACCCACCATCGACGCCTACGGCACCGCCGTCATCCCCACCCTGCGCGCCGCCCGCTGAACCACGGCCTGGCCGGCGGCCGCCTAACGCCCGCCGAAGCGACGCCGCTTGGAGGCCTTGCTCCACCCGCTCGCGGCGCCGTCCCCCGCCGGCCCGCTGCGGGGCGCCGGCACCGGGCGGTCCGCCGGGCGGTGGATCAGCGTGAGGCCCTCGTGGTCCACCGGGTGCCAGCGGTGTTCGTGCGTCGCGAAGGCGAAGCCCTGCTCGCTGTCCGTGCTGTAGGCGAGCACGGCCCGGCCCCGGCCCCGGTACTGCCGCACCTCCTCCCACAGCACCTCCCGGATGCGCGCCGACGGATCGCCGACGAAGACGCCCGGCGAGATCTCGGTGAGCCACCTGGTCAGCAGTCCGCGCAGCCCGGCCGGGCAGTCCGCCAGCACCAGGGTGATCACCAGACCACCTCGCCGCCGTAGTTGCGCCCGCCCGCCACGGTGCCGCCCCGGTCGCTGTGCAGCCGCACGACATCGCCGCCGTCACCGCCGTCACCGCCCTGTTCGGCCGCTTCGGACGGCCGGTACGGCGCCAGCAAGCCCTGAATGTCCGCGACCGCCCGCTCCATCAGCCCGCCCGCCCGGATCCGCTCGCGCAGCGCCCGCCGGGTGCGCCCCGCGACATCCTCCGGTCCCTCCGCGGCCGCGTCGAACGCCGCCGGGATGCCGAACTCCACCTTGTAGAGGTCCGCCACGTCCATCACGAATGACCGCTCGTTGCCCGAGTGCACGAACCCCAGCGCGGGCGAGCACCCCAGCGCGACCACCACCGAGTGCGCGACCCCGTACAGGCACTGCGCGGCCGCCGTCACCGCCTGGTTGGGCGCGTCGCCGGCCGCGAAGTCGCCCGGGTCGTACGTCCGGCGCACCCAGCGCACACCCGTCCGCGCCGCCTCCGCCCGGTAGACCGCCTTGACCCGCTCGCCCTCCCCGCCCAGCAGTTCCCGCCTGGTCATCCCCGCCGGGTCCGCCTCCGGGAACCGCAGCCGGTACATCTCCCGCGCCACGTCCAGCCGGTGGCGCCGGTTCGCCCAGGCCGCGGCCTGCGCCTCGACCAGCCCGGCCGAACGGCTCAGCGCCCGCCCGCCCGCGTAGTAACGCACGCCGTGCTCGCCCACCCAGACCACGCCCGCGCCGCTCTCGCCGAGCACGCTCATCGCCTGGTGCGTCACCCGGGTGCCCGGCCCGAGCAGCAGCACCCCGATCGTCGCCGACGGGATGTAGCGCACGCCCGACTCGTCGGTGGCGGTGATCGCGTTGTCCTCGCGGTGGACCGTGCATCGCTCCAGGTACAGGAACGAGACCCGGTCCCCGACCCGGGTCAGCTCACGGGGAGAGGAGACCGGCCTGCCCGCCGGAGTCGCGGCCACCCCGTCACCCCCGCACCGGCGAGAGCGTCATCAGCCCGCACCCGTACGCCTTCGCCCTGCCCAGCCCCGCGGTGAGGGTGCGGCGCAGTGCCTCCGGGTCGGTCACCCGCAGCCGGCCGTCGTAGGTCGCGGTCACCAGGGTGACCTTGTGGCGGCCGGCGTGCGCCCGGTCGTTCTTGCCGAACGACACGTTCCGCTGCCGGTGGACGACCAGCTCGTGCTCGTCCCCCTCCGCCAGCAGGCGGCGCTCCGGGGCCTTCTCGACGACGGTGAAGCCGGACCGCTCCTGGTGCTTCAACAGCCAGGCGGCCTGGTGGCGTTGGGTGAGGTGCGCGGTCCGCTTGGTCGGCTCGTCCGGGGTGCGCCTGATGCTGTGCACGGGGTTGGCGGTCAGCCGGAACGCCCACGTCGAACCGGCCGCGATGCCGGCCAGGAAGGCGCCGTAGTCGAAGGTCTGCCAGCCGCCGGTGGTCGGCCAGCCGGCCTGCTCCACCAGGTGGGTGAGGTCCGGGCGCTGCGGGCCGACCAGGTAGAGCAGCACCTCCGAGCGGGCGTTGTGGTCGATCCGCCACAGCACGCGCGGTGCCCCGTCGCCGTTCGGGCCGGACGCCGCCGGGATCTCGGCGAACGATGCCATCACGGCGCCGTGCAGGAGCTGCGGCGAGGACAGCAGCCGCCGGGCCCCGGCGCGGGCGGTGTTGACGCGAAAGCGGGTGAGGAACATGTCAGGCCGATTCCGGTTCCAGGAGATTCAGGTGGGCCGTCGGATCGTGATCGGGGACGAGCGTCGGCGCGTTGACGACGAAGGACGTCACCCCGCGCAGCGCGTAGCGGCGGTGCCGGGGGTCGAAGCTCAGCGGCAGATCGCGCAGCAGGTCCGCCCGCGGCTGCTCCGCCGGCTCGGCGTCGGCCTGCACCGGCAGCGCCACCGACGACGCGTGGTGCCGTGCCCGGTACCAGGGGGCGGCCTGCCAGGGCTCCCGCTCCAGCACCGACCGCAGCCCCGCCTCCCACCGGACACCCAGGTCCACCGGCCCGCTCGGCGGACACGAGCGGCGGCCCAGGTACGGCAGGTGGACCGGCGCGCGCAGCGCCGCCGCCAACGCGTCGACCATCGCGTCCGGCCCCTCCACGGCGGCGACGAACACCGCGTCCGCGAGGTAGAAGCGTTCGGACAGCGGCATCGCCTTGTCGGTGTCGCCGTGGCGGGCCGTCTGGAGGTCACGGATCCGGGTGCCCGGCTGGTCGGTGCGCACCCCGAACCGCAGCGCCGCCAGATCCGCCAGGTCGTCACCGCGCTCCCGCCCCAGCGCACCGGCGAGCATCCCCAGCACCCCGCTCTTGGTCGGCGCCGGCTCGGTGGTCCGGCGCGCGAACCGCGCCGAGGAGCCCCAGGACTGCAGGGGTCCGGCCAGCCGCAGCAGCAGCACGCTCACCCGGCCGACCCCGCCAGCCGCTTCGCCACCGCCGCACCGACCGCCGCGACGAGACCGTCGAGCCCGACCTCGGTGCCGAGCCCGCCGAGCGCGGCCGTCCGCTCGCCGACCCGGAGCACCCAGCTGTCCTCGGTCACGGCGCCGAAGGCCTTCTCCACCTCGGGCACGTAGCTGGCCAACTGCGCGCAGGCACCCGCCACATGGCCGCCGGTGAGGCCGTCACCGCCGGCCGGCACGGCCTCCTCGAACGCGCCGGCGAAGCTGATCGGCCGCGCGGAGCGGAGCTTGACGATCACCGCGTCCGGGAGGGTCTGGTTGGCGAAGGTGTTCATCTTCCCGGTGGGGATCGACGTCACGAACGCCTCGACGAACGCCTCCACCGCCCGCTGGACCGGCGCCGCCGGCTCGTCCGCGCGCAGCCCGTCCCCGAGGTTCCCCCGCAACCGGTCCACGTCCACGGCCGCGTAGCGGTACAGCGTCGCGGAGTTGAAGTCGACGGTGCCGATCATGCCCGCGCCGGGCTCGTCCTCGGCCCGCTGGTCGTCGACCGCGGTGTAGTAGTCGGACTCGTTCTCCACCGCGTGCACGCTGATCGCGTGGGCCACCTGCGCGGCGGCGTCCACGTTGATGTCGGAGGCGTCCGCGACCATCCGGCCGAACAGCGCGATGTCCACCGAGTGACGGGTGTTGGCCGCCTCCCGGGCCCGTGCCCTGTTCTCCTTGCCTTTGAAGAACTCCTTCAGGCCGCCGGGCTCCTTCAACCCCTCGGCGGCGAGCGCGGCGAGGGCGTCGAGCTGGCGGCTGCTGAGGAACATCAGGTACGACGACTCGGGGGCCGGGTCCTGGGTCCCCTCCTTCGTCTTCCGCTTCGGCGGCTCCACCTTGGCGCCGGTCGCGGCGGTGATCGTGTCGGCCGCCACCTGCCAGGCCTCCGGCTCCTCGAGCTCCACACCGAGGCCGGTGATGCGCGTCGCCAGCAGCTCCGCCACCTTCTTGGTGCGCACCCCCAGCTCGGCAGGGTCCAGCAGCCCGTCGAACGCCTTGCGGGTCGCCCGCTTCCACGCCTGGCTGGACACCCGCGCCCGCCGCACCCCGCCGTACACCGCCGTCTTGGGCGAGCCGGTGTCGTCCCGGTTGAGGTTGCTCGGCGGCACGGTCTGCAGGATGTGGACGTCCAGGATGGTGCGGCTGCTCACGATTGGTCCTTGTCGGTGTCGGGACGGGTGGTGTCGGCGTCGGTGCGGGCGGCGGAGGCTTTGCCCGTGTTCCCCGGGCGCCGGTACGCGTGGAAGCTCTGCCCCCAGGAGCGGTTCACCTCGCCCCGGCCGCCGGGTCGTTGCCACCGGTACAGCTGGTCGGCGAGCAGTCCGTAGTCGAGCGGGACGGCCTCCCTGCGCAGCAGGACGACGATCTCCCGCAGCCGCTGCGCGAGGATGTCGAAGGTGGGCGCCGAACCGGCCCGCACGAACCGCTTGCGCAGCGGCTCGTCGATGTCGTCCGACGGCATCAACTGCCGCACCGCACTGCCCAACTGGGGCCCACTGGGCCGGTGCATCCCGGCATCACGGTGTGACTGCTGGTGCAGGGACCAGAGGGTGACCGCCGTGTGCATCGCGTTCTCGGCGAGGGCGTCCGAAGGCCCGGTCCGGCCGTGCGGGTACAGCCGTTCCAGCCCGGTGAGCCCCCACAGTTCGGGCAGCGCGTCGACCGGTCGGCCCGCGCCGCGCCGGATCTGGGCCGTCAGGGCCACGGAACCGGCCTCGTCGGCGCGGTAGCCGTGCTGCAACGGGCCCAGGTGCTGGTGCGTCGCCGTACCCACCCGGCCGAGGCCGGCGCGGCGGGGTGACGGGACGGGGTCGGTGGTCATCGCTCGTCGTCCTCCGGGGAGTCGTCATGGTCGGTGCCGGCGCCCTCCGGCGGGTCGGGACGGGGGAGGGCCTTGGCCAGCGCGAAGGCGAACCTCCGGTGCGCCAGGGCGTCATTGAGCCAGATCCGCCCACCGCCCCGCCCGGCCACCACCCGCCCCTCCCGGGCCGCCCGGGGGGCCGCGTCCACCAGTTCGGCTCCCAGCGCGAGGAGGATCCGCCGGGCATCCACCCGCCAGTCCGCCAAGGCCTGGTCGGGGTCGGCGTGCAGACCCAGATCCCGCAGCCAGCGCCGGAAAGGGCCGTCGAGTTCGGCGTAACCGCGTTCGGCCGCCACCGTCTTGGGCCCGTCGGCCGCCGAGCCGGCGGCATCGGCGAGGTCGGCGGCCAGGTGGACGAGTGTCTGAACACCCCGGTCCGAGGACTCCACCGCGCTCACGGCCCGCTGCCCGTAGCGCGCGTCCCCCTCGTGCAGGAGGACGACCGCGAGCGTGACCCCGTCGTCCACCACCTCGTCGATCACGGACTGCTGGGTCCCGTAGACCGCGCCGAGCGTCCGGGCCCGGATCAGCCGCCGGCTCTCCAGCACCCGTTCGCCGGTCAGCCTCGCCACCCACTCCAGAACCAACGGGCTCTGGAAGTCGGCCGGTTCACCGGGCTTCCCGGCCGTCGAACCGGCCCGCGACCGCAGCAGCGCGGGCAGGCCGCGCCACGCCGACCGCGCCGGATCGTGCTGGTGCGGCAGGTACACCGGCACCCGGCCGAGCTTCTTCTCCTGGGCCCGGCTGCGCCGCCACCCGGTGAGCGGCTCGACGAACCGGCGGTCCTGCGCCGCCAGCGGGTCGCCGTACGAGAGCACCACCCCGGTCACCGCGCTCGCGTCGTGGTGCAGCCGGATCCGCCGGGACTGCCAGGTGTACAGGTCCCGCGGCCCGGAGGGCCGGCACGCCGGGTCCGCCGCCTCCCCGTCCGGCTCCGGGCCGTACGGGCCGCGGCGCCAGGACGGCCGGTCGTCGCGGCGGAAGCGCGCCCCGGGGGTGTCCGCGGCCACCAGGTTGAGCAGCAGGGTCGCGCGCAGGTCGTCGCCCTCCGCGAGGATGCCGCCCAGACCGCCGGACCACCCCGTGCCCAGCGGGTAGACCTTCCCCTTCTTCGCCCTCCCGTCGCCCACCGCCGCCGACTTGATGCCGGCCGTGTCGAAGGCGTGCGCGTGCACCAGCCAGCGCGCCGCCTCGGCGAAGGACAGCCGTCCGACCGACGGCATCCGCATCGAGAAGAACGGGTCGCCGTTCGGCACGTCGGCCACCAGCCGGTTGAGGGAGGCGATTTCGTCCTTCTCGGTGCGCAGGCCCGCCACCTGGAAGAACGGGGTCCTCGGGTGCAACAGGTCGAAGTGCTCCCGGTACCGGTCGAGGTAGCGCCCCACGGCGGCGAAGCAGTCCGGGTCGTCCCAGAGGTCCTCCCAGTCCTCCAGCTCCGCCGGCCCGTCGACGGCGTCGTGCAGCACCGCCAGCAGCAGCCGCATCAGCGCGAACTCCTGGGTCGGCACGTCCCCGACCAGCCGGCGGAGCGTCGTCGCCTCGGCGAACACCTGGCGCAGCGAGAGTTCGGCGGTCGTCCCGTCCAACCGCTGCACCGGCAGCCACGGGCGGGAGACCAGGTCGAACGAGGGCACGCTCTTCACCAACCTCACGTCACGGGCCCCGGCCGGGTACACCGCCAGGCCGTCGCTCGTGCGGTACTCCAGTTCGAAGCCCGCCAGTTCGGCCCGGCCCTGCTCGTCGAGCAGCAGCACCAGTTCGCCGTCGAGCTGCGGACACTCCTTGACCTGCCACGCGGGGATGTACAGCTGCTCCAGGTCCTTGATCGCCCTGTCGACCACCCAGGGCTTGGAGAAGTGGTAGGGGAGCCGCATGCTGCTGGCGGCGAGGGCCTGGGCGGCGTTCCACGTGGGCACGGTCTCGGTCGGCAGCGGCAGGCCGCCGCGCCCCCGGTCGAGCCAGGGGAGTGTGGTGAGGCTGCCGTCGGCCCGGCGCATCGCGACCATCACCTCCAGGCTCTCGTCCCCGTCCCGCACCTGTGCCTGGCCGGGCCGCTGGTCGTCCACGTCGCCGACCCCGGCGTCCAGCCAGCCCACCAGCGAGCGCCCCGGCCGGCGCACCTCGTCCAGCCGGAACACCTCGGCCCGGGCGGTCTGCGCGGCATCCGCGAGGCGCTGCTCCTCCGCCGCCTCGGCCATGGCGCCGGCCCAGGAGGGCGGACCGAGCCGCTCGTCGCCGTAGGCGCGCTGGACGAGCACGTTGATGCCGTCCGGCAGCGTGAGCGGCACCCCCTCGGCGAGCTGCGGCCACAGCACGGCGGCCGCGCGCAGGAGGTGGTGCCGGCCGTAGACGGACACCGAGCCCTTCACGGGGAGGGGCTGGGGCTGCGCGCTCCAGTGGACGCCGGTGACCAGGCAGCGGGCCGTGCGCAGCCCCGGCGGCCGGGAACCCTGCCCCTCGCCGCGCCGGTGGCGGTGCAGGCGGCCCATGCGCTGGAGCATGAGGTCGACCGGGCAGAGATCCGTGACGAGGAGGTCGAAGTCCACGTCGAGCGACTGTTCGGCCACCTGGCTGGCGACGACGATGTGCGGCCCGCGCGGCCGGTGCCCGTCGGGGCCGAACCGGGCCAGCAGATCGGCGTCCTTGCGGGCCCGGTCGAGGTCGGTGAAGCGGGCGTGCGCGACGGTGACCGCCTCGTCCCCGAACCGCTCGCGCAGCCGTTCGGCGGCCTCCAGGACGCGGTCGACGGTGTTGCGGACGACCAGCGCGCAGCCGCCGTCGGCGAGTTCGGCCGCCAGCCGGTCGGTGAGCGCGGTGAGGTCGTCGTCGAGCCGGTCCAGGTGGACGGCCGTCCGGCGGGCGGCGTCGGCGTCCGGTCGTCGGGTCAGCGACGGGTGCCCCGGGGCGGCGGCGGTGAGCAGCGGGTAGCCGGCCGCCGCCTCGTCCTTCTCCCCGTCCGTGGCCCCGTCCGTGGCCCCGTCCGCGGTTGCGCAGTACGCCCGCACCAGGGCGCGCCGGGTGGCGGCCGGCAACGTGGCCGACAGCATCACCACCGGCACCCGGTAGGCACCGAGCCAGGCGAGCACCCGCTCCAGGTAGGTGTTCATGTAGGCGTCGTTGGCGTGCACCTCGTCGATGACGACGACCTTGCCGGCGAGCGCGAGATGACGCAGCGCGAGGTGCCGGTTCTTGAGGCCGGCGAAGAGTACCTGGTCGATCGTGCCGACGGCGAAGGACGCGAGCATGCCCTTCTTGCGCCCGCGCAACCACTGATGGGCGATCAGCCCCGAGCCCTTCCGGTTCGCCCGGTGCCCCGACCCCTGGGGCCCGTCCGCGTCCACCGCCTCGATCCGCCGCCGGCCGGCGGCCAGCAGGCCCGCGTACTCGTCGTTGAGCGCCGCCTTCGCATGGGCGAGGAACACCGTCCGCTCGCCGTCGGCGGGCAGGTGATCCAGCCATGCGGTGAGGCGGGGGAGCATCGCGTTGGCCGTCGCACGGGTGGGCAGCGCGATGTAGCACCCGCCGGCGCCGGTGCGCGCGGCGAAGACCTCGGCGACGGCCAGGGCCGCCTCCGTCTTGCCCTCGCCCATCGGCGCCTCGATCACCAGCAACCCCGGCTCGGGCAGCTCGCGCGCCAGCCGGACGGCGTCCTCCTGGACGGGCCGGGGTGTGGCCCCCGGCGGCAGGTCGAACCGCGCCTTCATCAACTCGGCCGTGTCCAGGAGGGTTTCCGCCGCCTTCCAGGCGGGCGGCAACCGCAGCCCGTCCCACGCCCCAGCGGTCCGCTCCTTCTCCGTGCGGGGCCGGTCCTCCGGGAAGTAGGGGAAGAGGTCCGGGTTGCTGGCGATCCAGTCGGCCATGATGACGACGCCGGTCAGGAGCACCTGCACCGGCTGCGGCAGCTTGACGTCCCTCACGGCCTCCAGCACCCCGCCCGCCCCGCCCGCCCCGAGCGCCGCCGTGCAAGCGTCGAGCAGTTCGAACTGCACGCTGCGCCACAGTTCCTCGCTCGCCCCGGGAGTACGGAGCAGGTCCTCACGCAGTTCCAGATCGTGCAGTTGCCCGTGCCCCGGCGGCATCCCGTGGTGGCCGCCGGCCACCACCGCCCACTGGCCGGCTGCCCGGCGCGTCCATCGGTGCCGCTCCACGAACCATTCCTGGAGCAGGACTTGACCTGCCAGCCCGTGCGGTGCCAACCGCCGGTCGTCGCCGTACTGTGCCTGGGACCGCAGTGCCAGCCCGTTCTCCTGCATAACTCTCGCAAGATCATCGGATTGACATGCGAACGCTGGAGTGGCCTTGCCGATGTCGTGGGTGCCGGCCAGCCACACCGCGAGGATCCGTGCGTGCTCGCGCTTCCCGCCGACCGCTTCGGTGATCAACTCCCGCACGTTCTTGGGGAGCCAGCTGTCCCACAGCCGCCCCGCGACCGCAGCGCTGTCCGCCATGTGCCGCCAGAGCGGCAGCCACCCGTTGGTGGCCCGGTCGGACTTGGCCCACACGGAGCGAGCGGCGTCCGACAGCTGCTCAAAAGGCCCCGGGTCGTCGAGCGTTTCGGTCACGCCGTCATTCAACAGGGCCCGCGAAGGGGCGCTGATCGAATGAGCGGGAATGATCGAAGGTGATCGGTAGTGGATTCTTGTGGCGGTACTTGGCCGGACTTCGACTCCTGGCCGACTTGCGGGCTCGCCCCGCTTGTGGTGGCGGTCTGTGCAGCACCTGCACAGACCGCATCAGCCGCCGTCGTGAGGGTGCGGCGGGGGCTTGGGCCTCCCGCCGGTGTGGACCGTCAACCCGCGGCGGCGATCACCATCGTGGCGACCAGCGCGACAGCAACGAGGCGGATGCCGACGTCCACGCGATCGGTCGACCCCGCTCCTGCCGCCACGCAGACCGCGAGGAGGCTGAGCAGACTCACCTCGCCTCGTCTGCTGAGGGCGAGTGGGGTGGTTCTGCTGTTCATGAGGTTGCTCCGTTCGGGGCCTTGGCGTTGGCTCGCCGCACAGTGTGCGCTTGCGACGAGTGTCTGGAACGTTGCCCACAGTAGTCGCTCGGTGTCGCCGGGGGCCGCTGCTGGCTTCTTGGGCGTGTCGGCAAGGTAGGGCTGCTTCCACACAGTTGCTAGATAGTGTCGGCTGCCAGCACACGCCTTGAAGCGAGAAACCCCGCATGTGCGGGGAGCAGGATGGCGCCAGAACGGCTTCCACGCAGGGGTCACCCCCGAGGTGCGGGGAACAGCCTTGCTCGTGGCTTAACGAGGTACTCGGGCCGAGGTTCTGCTTGGAACGGTCGGACGGGGCCACCCGGCCGGGTGCTGGGTGAGGTTGTAAGTCAGGTCAAGATGTCCGCGAGCAGCGCGGCCGCTTCGGCGAGTAGTGGCTCGTCGGCCGGTGCGGCAGGTTGCTGCTTGGTGGAGAGGACGGCCAGCGTGATCGGGCCCCGGTCGGGTGGCCACGTGATTCCGACGTCGTTGGTGGTGCCGTAGCCGCCGGTGCCGGTCTTCTCCGCGACGGTCCAGTCCTTCGGCAGGCCGGCGCGCAGGCGGTTGGTGCCGGTCGTGTTGTTCAGCAGCCAGGTGGTGAGCCGTCGGCGGTCGGGTGCGTCGAGGGCGTTCCTGGTGGTGAGGCGGGCGTAGGTGCGGGCGATGGCCCGCGGGGTGGTGGTGTCGGTGATCCGGCCGGGTTCCGCCGAGTTGAGCCCGGGCTCCCGGCGGTCGAGGCGGGTCACCCGGTCGCCGATGGAGCGGCAGAAGCGAGTGACGGCCGAGGGGCCGCCGAGCTCGCGGAGGAGGAGGTTGGCGGCGGCGTTGTCGCTGTACACGATGGCCGCCGCGCACAACTCCTCGACGGTCATCCCGCCTTCGAGGTTCCCGGGCAGGCCCGTGACCGGCGCGTAGCCCGCCTCCGTGACGTCGCTCGACGTGTAGCGGATGCGCTTGGCAAGGAACGTGCCATCGCGGTCGAGGTCCCTCAGCACGGCGGCCACGGCGATCGTCTTGAACGTCGAGCACATCGGGAACAACTCGTCCGCGCGGTACGCCACCGTCCTGCCGGTGGCCGATTCATGGGCGAAGACCCCCAACCGCGCCGAATGCGCCTGCTCCAGCGCCCGCAACCGGCCGGCGAGTCCCTCCACAGCGCCGTCTGTGGCCGTGCCTTGTGCAAGAGCTCGCCCGCTGGCAGGGACCGCGACTGCCAGCGCAGTCGCGGCAGCCCCGCTCAGAAGTCGTCGCCTACCGGGTCGCAGTTCCATTGGTGACTCCTGTCGTCTTCGACTGCTGGGGGACATGGGACCATCCCCGCACGCGCGGGGAGCAGTTGGCGCGAGGCCTTCGAGGACCTGGACGAAGAGGACCATCCCCGCATGCGCGGGGAGCAGTACGCCGAGCAGGTGGCCGAGGCGGACGCCAAGGGACCATCCCCGCACGCGCGGGGAGTAGGGGATCGGAGGTTTCGTCTCGTACGGGCAGACGGGACCATCCCCGCACGCGCGGGGAGTAGGGGATCGGAGGTTTCGTCTCGTACGGGCAGACGGGACCATCCCCGCACGCGCGGGGAGCAGGTCCACCTGCTCTCCGCTCACAGCCGGTTCCCGGGACCATCCCCGCACGCGCGGGGAGCAGCAGTCGACGGGTTTGCCCAGCAAGATCGACTGGGGACCATCCCCGCACGCGCGGGGAGCAGCGGAATCGGACGGCCACGGCGGTGCCGCCCAGGGGACCATCCCCGCACGCGCGGGGAGCAGTACGTCCGGCTGATCCTGGCCGCCGTCGAGAAGGGACCATCCCCGCACGCGCGGGGAGCAGGGAGTCATTGTCAATTAGGTGTTCGAGTAATGGGGACCATCCCCGCACGCGCGGGGAGCAGGTCGCGGCGCACGAGGTAGCCGGTGACGCCGTGGGACCATCCCCGCACGCGCGGGGAGCAGTGGGTGAGCCCGGCGACGAGGACGATCGGCCCGGGACCATCCCCGCACGCGCGGGGAGCAGTCCGGAGCAGGCATCGGCTTCAGGCGGGAACAGGGACCATCCCCGCACGCGCGGGGAGCAGAGTTCGTGAGCTGGGCTTCTGTCACGCGACTGCTGCGGTATTTGCAACTTCCGTTGATTCGGGCATTGCGCGCAATTTGGATGCTGATGGCGTTGTGGGGACAGGTTACCGGGTGAGTCGGGCGTTGCTGGGGCTGTCTTCTCTTGGGGGCGCGGTGGCGAGGTGGGTGGGCCTGAAGGGGATGTGGAGGTGGGCGGTGGTGGGGAGCCAGTGTGGAGGTCGGCCACTGTGGTGTTGGCGCCGAATTGGCGGATGGTGGCGCAGGGCAGGGGAGAGGCGCGCCGTGTGGGGTGTTGCGGATGTCGTCGCGGTGAGGGGTTCTGGCGGCGAGGGAACGGTGCGGGAGTCTCGTGGGTGAAGGGCTGTACTGCACGGTGCGCTATGGCAGGCGGAGTTGGCGGCGCTGGGTGTGGGCAGGGTGCCGGGGTCGTTGAGTGAGTGGGTGCTGATGGCGTCAGGGGAGAACCAGCGGGTGGGGGTCGGGATGTCGAGTGGCGTTGTGAACGGGCGGGCGAGACAGGTCGGTTGGATGAGTCGATCTCGGCGCCGCGCCGCGAGCCGGCGGTGGCGATCAGGTGCGGCGCATGGCTGCGCCATTGCGGGGTAGCCGGGCTCGGAGGGCGGCGCCGTGCCTTGGCGATTCCGTGGGCGGGAACCGGTGGGTGGTGGGGTGGCGTCCTCGCAGGTGGTACGGCGTGCACGGGGCCGCCGTACGGTGCTATGGGCAGGAGGACGCGGATGGGCTTCGTCGCATGGATCGTGCTGGGCCTGGTGGCCGGGGCGCTGGCCAAGTTGCTGCTGCCGGGCCGGGATCCGGGTGGTCTGGTGGTGACCACCCTGATCGGTATCGCCGGATCGTTCGTCGGGGGCTGGATCTCCTCGAAGTTCCTGCACCGGCCGGTGGCGGCCGAGTTCTTCGACCTGGCGACCTGGGCGTCCGCGATCGGCGGGGCGCTCGTGCTGCTGGTCCTGTACCGGATCGTGTTCGGCCACTCCCGGGACTGAGGAGCCGGGTCAGACGGTCGGCAGGTCGGGCGGGAGGGCTTCGCGGGCGGCCGGCCAGGAGGCGGGCGTGCCGGTCAGGCCGGTGCGGGCGGCGACCACGCCGCCGGCGATGGCGGTGGTGGTGTCCATGTCGCCCCAGCCCTCCAGGGTGTGCCACAGGGCGTCGGGCAGCGAGTCCGGGTGCCCGGCGGCGGACCACAGGGCGAACGGCACGGTGTCCGGTGCGGAGATCCGGAACCCGGAGCCGAGGACGTGCGCCGCGTGCCGCACGGAGGCGCTGTCGGGCAGTCGGGAGGCGATCCGCAGGCCGGAGCGCACGTCGCTGTCCGGCAGCCGGCCGGCGACCTCGTCGAGCAACTCTGCTCGCGCGGGCGCGTCCTGGCCCCGGCTGCGGGCGGCGAGCGCGGCCGCGAGCGCGACGGCGACCGCCCCGGCGACCGCCTCGGGGTGGAAGTGCGTGGTGCGGGCCTGGAGTTCGGCCTGGTGGGCGACGGCGTCGAGGTCGTCGGCGAACCAGGCGCCGAGCGGCGCCACCCGCATCGCCGCGCCGTTCCCGTAGGAGCCCTGACCCCCGAACTGGCCCGACGTGACCGCGCGCCAGTCGGCGCCGGCCTGGATCTCGCGCAGCACCCGGTGCATCGACGGACCGTACTTGCGCCCGTACTCGCGGGTGTACTCGGCGGCGAACTCCCGTGCCAGCGCGTCCTGGTGGACCTCGCCGTGGGTGCGCAGGTGGCGGAGCAGGACGATCGCCATGGCGGTGTCGTCCGTCCAGTGCCAGGGCGCGGGCCGGGGCAGCCGGGCCGCGAGCGCGGCGGGGGCCTCGTCGACGGGGACGGCGAACCAGCGGTCGCCGAACGCGTCTCCGAGGGCGAGGCCGTGCAGGCTGTCGAGGGCGGGGCGTGGAATGGGGCCGGGACTGGTGGTGCGCATGGCGTTCTCCGGGCGGGGTTCCGCAGGGGACGGGTTCGTCGCGCGTCAGTCTGCTGGCCGGATACGGGGCGGGCCAGTGGTTTTCGCCGCCCGGCCCGGTCGGCGGCCGGGCGTGAACCGGTCCGGGGCGGGCGGGGATTGCGTCAGGCGTCGGCCGCCAGGCCGTGCAGGACGAGCTTCCAGAGGGTCTCGAACCGGTCCTCGGCCGCCGGGTCGGACCAGCCGGAGGCGTGGGCGGGGTGGTGGAAGTGGGCGGTCGCCTCGAACACCGCGCGGGCGGTGGAGGCGATCGGGGTGTGCCGGAACTCCCCCTTCTCGATGCCGTCCTGGATGATCTGGGCGATCTGGTCGGTCAGCGTGTCCAGGTGGGCGTCGACGATGCCGCTCGTCTCCCCGACCAGCGTCAGGTAGGTCGCGAAGAGCTGCGGGTCGTCCAGGGCCTTCTTGCGCTTGGCGGCGAACAGCGTGGCCAGCCACCGGTGCAGGCGCTCGGCGGCCGGGCCGGGCTCGATGGCGATGAAGCGCAGCTCGTCGTGGGCCCGGGCGAGCCAGCGTTCGGTGACGGCCTCGCGCAGCGCCGCCTTGCTGGAGAAGAAGCGGTAGACGCTGCCGTGGCTGACGCCGAGGGTGCGGGCGACGTCGACGACGGTGGCCTTGGTCGGGCCGAACCGCCTGAGGGCGTCTTCCGTCGCGCTCAGGATCTGTTCTTTGGTGAGTGCGCTGTCCGTGGCCACGGGGAGGTTCGTCCTTACGGGTGAGGCGTCCGCCCGCCGGGTGCGGCGGACGGGCGGCCGGCCGGGTGGCGGCCGTCGGCGGGGTGGTGCGGGTGCGGAGAGCCCTGCCTGCGGCGGGCACCCGCCGCGGACGGGGCCGCGGCTCAGCGCTCGCTGTCGAGGTGGGCCATCTGGGCGGCAGCGTACCGGTCCCCGGCCGCGGCCCCGGCGGGGACCGCCGCCTCGATGGCCGCGAGGTCGGCCTCGGTGAGGGCGACGTCCAGTGCGCCGAGCGCCTCGGTGAGCCGGTCGCGGCGGCGGGCGCCGACCAGCGGGACGACGTCCTCGCCGCGCGAGGCGACCCAGGCGATGGCGATCTGGGCGACGGTGGCGTTCCGCTGGTCGGCGACCGTGCGCAGGGCCTCGACGAGGCGGAGGTTGTGGGCGAGGTTGTCGCCCTGGAAGCGGGGGCTGTGGCCGCGGAAGTCGGCGCCGGACAGCTCGCGGTCGCCCTGCCAGTGGCCGCTGAGCAGGCCGCGGGAGAGCACACCGTAGGCGGTGACGCCGATGCCCAGCTCGCGGGCGGCGGGCAGGATCTCGGCCTCGGCGGCGCGGGAGAGCAGCGAGTATTCGAGCTGGAGGTCGCTGATCGGGTGGACGGCGGCGGCGCGGCGCAGCGTGTCGGCGCCGACCTCGGAGAGGCCGATGTGGCGGACGTGGCCGGCCTGCACCAGTTCGGCGATCGCGCCGACGGTCTCCTCGATGGGCACGGACGGGTCCAGCCGGGCCGGGCGGTAGATGTCGACGTGGTCGGTGCGCAGGCGGCGCAGGGTGTAGGCGAGGGCGGTCTTCACGGCGGCCGGGCGGGCGTCGTAGCCGAGCCACTGGCCGTCCGGAGTGCGCTGGGCGCCGAACTTCACGCTGATGAGGACGTTGTCGCGGTCGCGGCCGCGCAGGGCGTCGTGGATCAGCAACTCGTTGCGGCCCATGCCGTAGAAGTCTCCGGTGTCGAGCAGGGTGATGCCCGCGTCGAGGGCGGCGTGGATGGTCGCAATGCTCTCGGCCTCGTCGGCGGGGCCGTAGAGGTCGGACATGCCCATGCAGCCGAGGCCGAGAGCGGAGGCGCTCGGCCCGGCGGCGCCGAGCGCGCGCCGGGGGATGCGGGGGACGGGGGAGGTGGTGGGCATGGGTCCAGGGTGCACCCGGCGCTGACAGATTTCAAAATCTGTTATCTGTCATCTGTTATCTGAAATCTGTCAGCTGTCATTTGTCAGCGGTCCGCCCGACCCCGGGCGCGTCGCCGGTCAGTCGGTCACCCGGCTCCGGTTCTCGTACGCCAGATCGAGGTACTCGGGATGCCGCGACATCCACGCCTTGATGAACGGGCACGTTGCCAGCACCGCCAGCCCCCGTGCCCGCGCATCGTCCAGAGCCGCCCGCGCCAGCGCCCCGCCGATGCCCTGCCCCTCGTACGCCGGCTCGACCACGGTGTGCGGGTACACCACCAGCTCCTCGCTGCGCAGGTACTCCGCGAACCCGGCCAGGGTGTCGCCCAACCGCGCCTCGAACCGGCCGGCGCCCTCGGCGTCACGGATCGTGACCGTCATCGCGGACTCCTCACTGCTCGTCACGGAGCCGCGGCGGGCGGCCCCGGTCCATCATCGAGCGGGTTCCCATGCCCCGCCCGCCGGGCCGTCGCCGTCTCCGTCGCCGCTGACCGGAGCTGCCCGGTGTCCGTCCGGCGCGCGCAACAGATGCGCCCGCGCCGGTGGAACGTTTCGCCACACCGTCCGGCTCCCAAGCCCGTACTCCCGCTCGAACCGCCGCAGCAACCGCACCACCGCCCGGTGCCGTGCACCCTGGCGAGGCCCGGACGTCAGCAGCCGCGCCGTCGACGTCCCCAGGTAGGAGAAGTACGTCAGCTCGCCGCCGGGCACCAGCAGCCGCAGATAGAGGTCGAGGATGCGCCGGACCTCCACCGGTTCGAAGTTGGTGAACGGCAGGCCCGAGACGATCACGTCGTACCGCTCGGCGGTCGGCCCGGCCCCGCCGCCGCCGCCGTCCTCGCCCGGCTCCGACACGCGGGCCTCCGGGAGGTCCTGCACCCGGCATTCCGACACCCGCAGCCCCAGCTCCCGTCCGCGCCGCGCCAACTCCGGATCCGCCAGCAGACGTTGGACGAACCGGGGATTGGATTCCACCGCGTGCAGCCGGTCGCCCGCCCGCAGCACCCGCGCCAGGCGGCGCGTCACCGCCCCCGTTCCGGCCCCCACCTCCAGGACCGAGATCGGCCGGTCCGGCCGGCTCGTCGCCGGGACCACCAGCGCGTTCACCAGGCCGGCCCCGCTCGGCGCCACCGCGCCCGTCAGCCGGAAGGTGCGCAGCGCCTCGGAGAGGAAGAACCAGCCCTCCCCGCCACCCGGCCGGGGCCGGTCGCGAACGGGCAGGATGTCCGGTCGGTCGGGAGCGGGATCCGGGCGGAGCTGATCAGTCGTCATGACAGCGACGCTACGGACGCCCAGACCTCCCCGAATCGGCCGAGTGACAGCCCGCACCCCCGACGAAAGTAGCGGGTGCGACTGGCCGATCGGCAGGGGCCACAGCCCGCCGGCCCGCCGTAGCATCAGGGCCCTGAACCACGAAGGGAAGGAGGACCAGTTGACCACCGACCACCTGACACGCACACCCCGCCCGGCCCGTTCGGCCCGTCTGCCGCGCCTGGTCCGCCCACGCCTTCCGTCCCGTGCACCTCGCGCCACCCGCCCGGACCGACCGCCGGAGGCACCGCGGCCCGGGCGCGGTGCGCCGCTCGGCTGGTACGCCCTCGGCCGGAACCGGCTGGTCGAGACGCTCCTGCTCGCGAGCGTCCTCGTGCTCCTCGCCGAGGAGACCGTCTTCCAGTGGCTCGGCCACGACCAGCCCCTGCACCCACTGCGGATCGCCGGGGCCGCCCTCGCCTCGCTCTCCCTCCTCCTCGCCCGTCGGCACCCGGTCGCCGCCGCGGTACTGCCAGTCATGGTCTGCGGGCTGCTCAACCGGGCGCTCCCCGGCCTGTTCAGCGTCTTCCATCTGGCCTCGACGGGCCGCACCGGCCCGGCCCTCCTTGCCGGGGCCGTGATGGCCGGGCTCAGCGTGGTGCGTGCGGACTCCGTCCTCGACTGGGCGGGCATCACCGGCTCCCAACTCCTCGTCGAGGGCGCCGCCGTCTGCCTCGGCCTGTGGCTGCGAGGCCGCCGTGTGCTGATCCGCACCCTGCACGCCAAGGTCGACGCGCTGCGCCGCGAACGCGAGCTGCGCGTCGAGCAGGCCCGCGCCGCCGAACGCGCCCGGATCGCCCGGGAGATGCACGACGTCCTCGCCCACCGGCTGAGCCTCCTCGTGCTGCACACCGGCGTGCTGCGCGACCAGGCCCGGGCCGGCACCGTCGCCGACGACCCCGAGCGACTCGCCCACCGGCTCGAACTGCTCAGGGCGACGGCCGCCCGGTCGCTCGACGACCTGCGGGACGTCCTCGGTGCCCTCCGCGCCGACCCGTCGGACCTTTCCGGTCCACCGGCTTCACTCCCTTCACCCCCTCCATCCCCTGCACCCGGCCGGACCGAGCCGGCGGACCGGCCGCTGCCGGCGCCCGACCGCACGCCGCTCTCCCGACACCGCCCGGCCCCCGGACCCGTCGCCGCACCGGCTCTGCGCGACCTCGCCGAACTCGTCGGCGAGGCCACCGACGCGGGCCAGAGCGTCGAACTCGCCCTCGCCGGAGACCCGGAGAGCGTGCCCACCACCCACCGGCTGGCCGTTCACCGTGTCGTCCAGGAGGCGCTGACCAACGCGCGCAAGTACGCGCACACCGCCCAGGTCACCGTCCGCGTCCAGTACGGGGAGCCCGCGACGACCGTCGAGGTGCACAACGGCCCGGGCGACCCGGCGCCGTCCGGTGCCTGCACGGGCGGCGGATACGGTCTGGTCGGGCTCGGTGAGCGGGTCGGCGCGCTCGGCGGGCACTTCGACACGGGCCCCGACGGCAAGGGCGGCTTCCGCCTGGCCGCCCGTCTTCCCGCCCCGCACCGGCCACCGGTCCGTCCTCCCGCACGACCTCCCGACCGGACGGTGACGCCGCCGCCGACGACAACAAGTCCGACAACAACTCCGGTGACGGCTGCCCACCCCGGACCGCCCGATCCGGCCCCGGGTCCCGCACCGGGTCCCACGCCGGGTCCCACGCCGGGACCGAACCCACCGAGCGAGGCGACGTGATCCGCACGATGGTCGTCGACGACGACGCACTGGTCCGGCTCGGGCTCGTCGACCTGCTCGCCCAGGATCCCGGGCTGACGGTCGTCGCCGAGGCGGCCGACGGCTTGGAAGCGGTCGAACTCGCGGGACGGCACCGCGTCGACGTCGCCCTCATGGACATCCGGATGCCCCGGCTCGACGGCATCGCCGCGACCCGTCGGCTGCGCGAGCTGCCCGACGGCCCGCGCGTCATCGCGCTCACCACCTTCGACCTCGACGAGTACGTCTACCGGGCACTCGCCGCCGGTGCCGACGGCTTCCTGCTCAAGGACACCCCGCCCGCCGAGATCGCCCGCGCCGTCCACATCGTCGCCGGCGGGCAGGGGATGCTCCACCCCGCCGCCGCCCGCCGGCTCATCGACCGCTACCACCGCGCCGGGGAGCCGCGCTCGGTCGCCGCCCGGGGCAGGCTGGCCACGCTCACGCCGCGCGAGACCGACGTGCTGCGCGAACTCGCCGTCGGCCGCTCCAACGCCGAGATCGCGCTCGTGCTCGGTATGCGTGAGAGCACCGTCAAGGCACACGTCAGCCGGATCCTCACCGGTCTGGGAGTCGGCAACCGTGTCCAGGCGGCGCTGCTCGCCCGGGACGCGGGCGTGGTCGACGACTCCGGCTGACCGACCGTCGCCCGTCATGACCGCCGGAGGTGCCGTCCCGCCCCCACCGTTCCGTATTCACCCCGTTCATGTGGTTCGTACTGTCCATGGCGAATCGTCCCGTCCCCGACCAGGTCCGGTCAGCGTCACGCGGTACTCGCCACCGATCCGCCATCACCCATCTGGCTTGGAAAACGCGCGCCTTGGCGTTCCGCGCTGCCGAACCACCGCCCCGGGTCCATGGTGGAAGTGGGCGCGGTCCGGCGATCGCGCCCGCGCGCCGGGCCAGATCCGCACGCCGTGCGCCGACCGCGTTCCGCGGCCGCGCGCCGGGGAGGATCCCGGCCCCGGCACGCTGGGAGCAGGGCCACCTCGCAGGAAACCGAACGGTTCTTCTAGGCTCACATCTCGGCTTCCCTGCAGCGGTGCGCTGTTCCGCGCCTGCCGCAAGGGAAGCCGCCGTCCACGGAGGCCCCGGGACGATCGGGGCCACCGGATCGAGCGAGGAGGACGCACATGCCACACATGCCGCCCAGCCGTTCCAGCGCACTTGGACCGGAGGGCCCGCTCCGCTGTCCCGCCGATGCCGCCGGGCCCGTTCGCCCGGCGACCTGGTCCGGCCGACCCGCCCGGCCGCTCTATACCGGCGGCGGCCGCGGAGGCGAGCGTTGAGTCCTCAGGCCGTCCGCCCGTCCACCGAGCCGGCGGGCCCCACGTCCGCTGTCGCCCCCACAACCGGAGCCGGCACCACCGGCACCAGCACCACCGGCACCAGCACCACCGGCTCCGCCCCCGCCGACGCCGCCACCACGGCCGTCACCACCGCTGTCGCCGCCCCCGCGACCACCACCGTCACCCCCGCCGAACCGACCAGGACCGCCGTCGCCGCACCCGGCGCGGCCATGCCCGGCACGACCAGCACCGGCACCGGCACCGCCCGAACCGTCCTCGCCCCGGCCACCCCCACGCCCGCCGCCGCACCACCCACCGCGGCGGCCCCCCACGCTCCGGCCGTCACCGACAGCGAGGGCCAACCCGGCCCCACCGCCGCGCTCCCCGGTCTGCCCCAGGCCCTCACCACCCGCGCCCGCACCCTCGCCGGAGCCGTCCGGAGACGTTGCGCGGACCTGGCCAGGATTGAGTCCCCCAGCGGCGACGCGCCCAGACTCGACGCCCTCGCCGAGGAGTTGGCGGCCGGCTTCCGCGCCACCGGAGCCACCGTCCAGCGCGAACCCGGCCCGGCCGGCGACCACCTGGTCCTCCAGTGGGACGGCCGCGACGAGAGCCTGCCGCACCTGCTCGTGGTCGGCCACCACGACACCGTCTGGCCCGCCGGCACCCTCACCGACTGGCCGGTCACCGAGAGCGACGGCGCTCTCAGCGGGCCCGGTGTGGTCGACATGAAGGGCGGACTCGCCATCCTCGAAGGCGCGTTCGCCCTCCTCGCCGACCTCGGCCAGCGCCCGCACCGCACCGTCCGCCTGGTCGTGGTCTCCGACGAGGAGGTCGGCAGCCCGGACGGGCGGCGCCTCGTCGAGCGCCAACTGCGCGGCGCGGCCGCCGTGCTGGGCCTCGAACCGCCGCACCCGGACGGCCGGCTCAAGACGGCCCGCCGCGGCTCCACCCGGGTGCGGCTCACCGTCACCGGACGCGAGGCGCACGCGGGCAACGATGCCGCCGACGGGGTGTCGGCGGTCGACGAACTGGTGGATCAGTTGGTCGCCGTCCGCGGGCTGGTCAGCCTGCCCGGCACCGAGCTCAACGCGGGCCGGATCAGCGGCGGCAGTCGCGCCAACGTGATCGCCGGCCGGGCCGAGGCCGAACTCGGCCTGCGCTTCGCCACCACCGAGGCACAACGCCGCACCCTCGACAACCTCGCCCGGCTGACCGCGCTCCGCCCCGGCGCGCGGGTGCGCACCGAGGTGCTGTCCAGCCGTCCCGCCTGGCCGGAACGTTCCGCCAACCCGTTGCTGCGTCACGTCCGCTCGCTGGCGGCGGCGCTCGGGCAGCAGCTGGACGGCGGTCCGGCCGGCGGTGCGGGTGACACCAACCTGCCGGGTTCGCGCGGACTGCCCACGCTCGACGGCTTCGGCGCCGTCGGCGCGGGCGCGCACGCCCGGCACGAGCACATCAGGATCGACCAGCTGGCGCCGCGCATCGCCCTGCTGGCGGCGCTCCTGGCCGTCCCGCTGCCGAGGCTGCGCGACCGCTCGGAGGGCTGAGCGGGTAGCCGGCCGTGACGGTGGTCGGCGGATTCCGGGATCCGCCGACCACCGTCCGCCCGCACCTGCCACCCGCCGCCCGCAACCCGCACCCGCCGCCGCAACCCGTCACCCGGCGGCCCGTCCGCCCGGCCGTCGCCGTCCGTCAGCCCGTGCCCGGCTCCGGTCGGGTGTCGGCGAGCAGTGGGAAGAGCCGGGTGACGGCCGCCACGGGGCGGGTTCCCTCGCGCGGCTCGCGCCGGCGATAGGGCGCGATCAGGGCGCGGACGGCGGCGCCGAGGTCGGCGAGTTCATCGGCGGTGAGGTGCAGGATGTCGCTGGAGGTCTGGTCCCGCTGCCACTCGTCGGGCGCGGCGGACCGGTTGGCGAGCCAGTGCCGGTAGCTGCCGTCCTCCAGATCGCTCGCCAGGTCGGGGGCCAGATCGTGTCCGGCGGCCCGGCCGCCCGGCTCCTCGGCCGTACCGGGCGGCATGAGCGAGCCTTCCCAGCGCAGCCGCCACGGCCGTGAGCGGCCGTCCCCGGTCGGCGCCTCCTCGATCAGCCCGTAGCGGGCCAGCTGGCGAAGGTGGAAGGAGCACGTTCCCGAACTCTGGCGGATCATCTGCGCGGCCTGGTTCGAGGTGATGCTGCCCCACTCGGCGATCAGGTCGAGCAGCGCGGCGCGGACCGCGTGGTGCGCCAGCGGCCGGGTGGGCGCCGCCATCGGGGGAGCGGTCGGTTCGGCGGGGTGGTTATGGGTGGTCACTTTGCAAAGATGCGACTTTGCAAAGTGTTTTGGCAAGTGCAGCGCCCGCCTACACGCGGTAGAACAGCCCCTGAACTGGTGGAACGCCCTTCCTGGCGGGGATGTGAGGGCTCGTCGTCACCCTGCGCCATAAACTTTGCAAAGTCTGGACTTTGCAAAGTATGGGAGAGTTGGCCGGGTGGCGGAGGCGGCACCGGACGGGGTTGCCGCGCGGCCGGGACGCGAAGGGGAGACAGGTCGTGGCGCGACGCGAGTCGGTGGAGCGGACGGTGGGGACGGTGGGGGCGGAGCGGGTCAGGGGGCAGGTGCGGGTGCAGGGCGAGGTGGTGAGCGGGTACCCGGAGGTGCCGCCGGAGGCGCTGCGGGGCGAGGTGCGGCGGATCACCGTCGTCGGGGAGGACGTCCTGCACCGCCGCTGCCGAGACGTGTCCGAGGAGGAGTTCGGCACCCCCGGGCTGGCACAGCTGATCGACGACATGTTCGCCGCCATGTGGGTCGCCCAGGGCGCCGGGCTGGCGGCCAACCAGATCGGCGTCGGCCTCCAGGCCTTCGTCTGGGACTGCTCCGACGAGGACGGCGTCCGCCACGTGGGCCACATCCTCAACCCGGTGCTCGACGAACTGCCGGCCGGCGCGCGCCGGCTCGTCGAGGCCGCCGAGGGCTGCCTCTCCGTCCCCGGACCGTACCTGGAGCTGGCCCGCCCGGACACGGCGGTGGTCCGCGGCCGGGACCTCGACGGCCGGCCGCTGGTCATCGAGGGCACCGGCTACTTCGCGCGCTGCCTCCAGCACGAGGCCGACCACCTGGGCGGCGGCCTCTACATCGACCGCCTCGCCTCCCGGGACCGGCGCACCGCGCTGCGCCGCATGCAGGAGCGCCAGGCGGAGGTGTTCGCCGAGCGGGCGGCCCGCGCCGAGCGGCTGGCCGCTCTGCGCTGAGCGCGCGCTCCCTGCGCCGAACCCGCCCCCCAAGCACCGAACCCGCCCCAAGCGCTGAACCAGCCCCCCGCCGACCCCGCGCGGCGGGTTCGGCCGCTGTTCAGCGGCGTGTGGCCCCGTAGATGATCTACGACCAGACCCGGTACCTACCGTCAGGGCCCACACCACCTCCGGGAGCGAACATGCACGACATCCACGAGTCCGGGCCCGCGGGCAGCAGCGAGTGCGGGTGCCCGCGGACCGCCGACCTCGACGGGGACGGACCGGCCGCCGCCGGCCGGCGCCGGTTCCTGCGCGGGGCGGGCCTCCTAGGCGCCGGGGTCGGCGCGGCGGGTCTCGGCATGCTCGGCGCGGCCCCCGCGCAGGCGGCCGGCCCCGCGCCCTCCGGCGGGCCCGAGCCGTCCGACGGGCCCGGTGCGGCACCCGGACAGGCGCGGAAGGCCTCGGGGAAGGAGCAGAAGGGCAAGGGGAACGGCAAGGGGCGCTGGCAGCCGGACCCGGACGCCCGGCGGTTCACCGTCGTCGTGATGCCGGACACCCAGTACCTGTTCGACCAGGACCGGATCCACCCGGCACCCGTCGAGGCCTCGATCCGCTACGTGCTCGACGGCGGGGTCAACCGGGAGGACGGCACGGACGACAACATCGTCTTCCTGGCCCACCTCGGCGACGTCACCGAGAACGGGCTGGCCGCCGAATACGCCGCCGTCAGCAAGGTGTTCGGCCTGCTGGACGACGCCGGCGCCGCCTACGGCGTGCTCGCCGGCAACCACGACGTCCGCTCCTCGACCGACGACCGGCGCGGCAGCACCCCGTACCTGGAGACGTTCAGCAAGGAACGGGCCGCCCGCACCTCCGGCTACCACTCCTCCAGCCCGGACGGCTACAACACCTGCCACGTCTTCACGGCGGCCGGCCGCCCGTGGATGGTGCTCTCGCTGGACTGGCGGCTCTCGGACGAGGGCTTCGCCTGGGCCAACGCGGTGATCGCAGCCAACCCGAAGGTCCCGGTGATCCTGACCACCCACGACCTGGCGCACGCCGACGGCGGCGGCCGCGCCGAGCTGTCCGCCTACGGCAGGAAGCTCTGGGAGCGGCTGATCAGCGGCAACGACCAGATCTTCCTCACCGTCAACGGGCACTACTGGCCGCCCGGCCGGACGGTGCTGAAGAACAAGGCCGGCCACGACGTCCACGTCCACATCACCAACTACCAGGACCGCTACTACGGCGGCGCCGCGATGATCCGGGCGTACCGCTTCGACCTCGACCGGAACACCGTCGACGTGTCGACCTTCTCGCCGTGGATCCAGGAGATCGCGGCAGAGGAGCGCAACACCCTGGCGGCGCAGCAGGTCGAGCTGACCTCGGACGTGGACCGCTTCTCGCTCGCGATCGACTTCGACCGGCGCTTCGCGGGCTTCGCGCCCGTCCCGCAGCGCCCGTCCCGCCGGCCGGCCGGGCTGCTGGTGCGGGACACCGTGGCGTACTGGCGCTTCGACGGCGGCGCCGGCGACGGTACGGCGGTCACCGCGCAGCAGGTCGTCAAGGACCTGGCGGGGCAGGGCAATGACCTGTACGTGCGCAGCGCCCCGGGCACCCCCGAGGGCGCGCTCACCTGGTCCGCCGACCACCACCCGGACCAGCCGGGCCACGGCAGCCTGCTGTTCAGGGGCACCCGCTCGCCGGTGCACGGCACCTACCTGGAGACCGGGCCCACCGCGCCGCTGAACCGGGAGACCTTCGAGCGCGGGTTCACCGTCGAGGCCTTCTGCAGGCTGCCCGCCGACTGGGACTCCGGACGGAGCCGCTGGTCGGCGCTGCTCAGCCGGTGGGGAACGGCGGGCGAGGCGGGCAGGAGCGGCCCGGGGACGGACGCGGACGAGCCCGTCGTGACGCTCAGCCTCTCCGAGGCGCCCGCCCTGCAGTGGTGCGTCTACCCGCTCAACCAGACCGGGGCGTCGACCTGCTGGGGGCACCAGCTGCCCCTGGACCGGTGGTGGCACGTCGCGGTCGTCAACGACGGGAAGCTCAGCCGGATGTACGTCGACGGCTGCGAGGTGGCCCGCAACCCGGCCACCCCGGCCGTGGGGCTGGCCACGCTGGGACGCCCGTGGATGCTGGGCGGCTACGCGTACGCGGGGGTGCTGGACAAGGTGTTCCACGGGTACGTCGGCGACGTCCGGATCGTGAGGCGGGCCCTGCGGGTGAGGGAGTTCATGACCGCGTGACGCCCGGCGACGGCGTGACGCCCGACGACGGCGCGCCGCCCGACGGTCACGCGACTCCCGGCGACCACGCGCCGCCCGTCGTCGGCGCGACGACCTGAGGCGCGGACGCCGCCGGCCCCTGCACCGAGGGCCCGGCGGCGTCCGCGAGGACCGCCCGCAGGCGGGCCAGGCACTCGGCGACGAACGCCGGACAGCTGTGCCAGTAGTACGGGATCCCGGCGGCACCGACCGCGATCGCCCACGCGCGGGCGCGGATCCACGTCGGCCCGTCGAGGTCCAGCGCCTCCCAGTACGCCCGGCGCGCCTCCGCCGGGAGGTCCCAGACGGTCGAGTGCTCGGCGTCCGGACGGCCGACCGACAGGCAGCCGAAGTCGATGACCGCGTGCAGCCGGCCGTCCCGGACCAGGAGGTTGGTGGGCTTGAGGTCGCCGTGCAGCCAGACGTGCGGCGCGGACGGCTCCGGCAGCGCGAGCCCGGCCCGCCACAGCCGCTCCAGCGTGTCGACGTCCAGCGCCCCGCCCCCGTCGGGGAGCTCCGCACCGGCTCCCGCCAAGGCGCGGCAGTCCGCGAGGCACCGGGTGACCCACTCGTCGCAGTCCCGCAGCGGGCCGCCCCGGTACCAGCTGAGGTCGTCCGCCCTCCTCGCGCCCATCAGGTCGAGGCCGTGCAGCTCCCGCACGAACGCCGCGAGGTCCGCGCCGAGGCCGGCCCAGTCGCGGACGCTCGACGGCCCGGCCTCCGCGCCGTCGATCCAGCGGTAGACCGACCAGGCGAGCGGGAAGTCGGCGCCGGGCGCACCGGCGTGGACGGGCGTGGGAACGGCGCGGCCGAGCAGCGGCGCCAGGCGCGGCAGCCACCGCTGCTCCTTGTGTACGGACCGGGCGGCGTCCGGCGTGCGGGGCAGCCGGACGAGCAGCTCGTCGCCGAGCCGGTACATGGTGTTGTCCGTGCCCGCGCCCGCCGGTGCCAGGGCGAGGCCGGCCCACTCCGGCCGCTGCGCCCTGAGCAGGGAGCGGACCAGGTTCTCGTCGGCCGGGATCTCGTCCGTGTGCAGTGTCATGCCGGGAGTCTGGCCGCAGGCCGGGCGCGGGCCAACCGGTTTTCCGGCCCCGCCGGCGGGCGCCCGCGCTCCGGGCCGCCCGCCACCGGCGGTGCTCCCTTGTCAGCCGTCCCCCGTGCGCGCACAATGGACCCGACCGAACGGTTGGTCGGTGGCTCCGGGCGGGACGCCCGGGTCTTCCGGAACCGGGCGGCGGGGACAGAGCCGGCGAAAGGGGACCGTGGTGACAGCAGAGGTGGCCGAGCGGCCCGGGGCGTCGCCCGAGGAGGCGTTCGAGGCCGTCATCGCCGCGGAGCAGCGGATCGAGCCCCGTGACTGGATGCCCGACGCCTACCGGGCCACCCTCGTCCGTCAGATCGCCCAGCACGCGCACTCCGAGATCATCGGCATGCAGCCCGAGGGCAACTGGCTCACCCGCGCCCCCTCGCTGCGCCGCAAGGCGATCCTGCTCGCCAAGGCCCAGGACGAGGCCGGCCACGGCCTCTACCTCTACGCCGCCGCCGAGACGCTCGGCGTGGACCGCGCGGAGCTCACCGAGAAGCTGATCGCCGGCCGCCAGAAGTACTCGTCGATCTTCAACTACCCGACGCTGACCTTCGCCGACGTCGGCGTGATCGGCTGGCTGGTGGACGGCGCCGCGATCTGCAACCAGGTCCCGCTCTGCCGTTGCAGCTACGGCCCGTACGCCCGCGCCATGGTCCGGATCTGCAAGGAGGAGTCGTTCCACCAGCGCCAGGGCTACGAGCTGCTGATGACGCTGATGCGCGGCACCGAGGCCCAGCGCCGGATGGTCCAGGACGCGGTGGACCGCTGGTGGTGGCCGTCGCTGATGATGTTCGGCCCCTCGGACGCCGCCTCGCCGAACACCGCCCGGTCGATGGCCTGGCGGATCAAGCGGCACACCAACGACGAGCTGCGGCAGCGCTTCGTCGACATGACCGTCCCGCAGGCCGAGCACCTCGGCGTCACGCTCCCCGACCCGGAGCTGCGCTGGAACGAGGAGCGCGGCGGCTGGGACTTCGGCGAACCGGACTGGTCGGAGCTGACCCGGGTCATCCACGGCCAGGGCCCGTGCAACGCCCAGCGGATGGAACGGCGCCGGGCCGCGCACGAGGACGGCGCGTGGGTGCGCGAGGCGGCCACGGCGTACGCGGCGAAGCGCCGCGCCGAGAGCGGCGCGGACGGCGGCACGGGGAGCGAAGCGGCGAAGAGCGCGGAACAGGAGAACGGAAAGTGACCGAGTCCAAGGCCGGCTGGCCGCTCTACGAGGTGTTCGTGCGCCCCCGGCGCGGCCTGAACCACGTGCACGTCGGCTCGCTGCACGCGTCCGACGACCGGATGGCCCTGCTCGCCGCCCGTGACCTCTACACCCGCCGCAACGAGGGCGTCAGCCTCTGGGTGGTCCGCTCCGACGCGATCACCGCCTCCACCCCGGACGAGCGCGACCCCTTCTTCGCTCCCAGCGGCGACAAGGTCTACCGCCACCCGACCTTCTACGACATCCCCGAGGATGTCCCGCACATCTGACCGGGAGCAGCCGAACCATGACCGACGACCACGCGACCGACGAGCACGCGACCGACGACCACGTGACCGACGCCGACGTGACCGGCGCCGACGACCACGTGTACCTGAGCCTCGCCGAGGCGTCCCCCGGGCCCGAGGGCGAGGGCCGCTGGGCGTACGGGACGGGCTTCGCCGACCCGCTGCTCGGCGTGGACACCGCCGTGCCGCCCGGCCTGGACGGCGCCGACCTCGCCGCCTACAGCCTGATGCTGGGCGACGATGCGCTCGTCCTCGCCCAGCGGCTGATCGAGTGGTGCACCCGGGCGCCGGAACTGGAGGAGGAGGTCGCGCTCGCCAACCTCGGCCTCGACCTGCTCGGCCAGGCCCGGCAACTGCTCACCCGGGCCGGCCAGGCGGACGGCTCCGGGCGCACCGAGGACGACCTGGCGTACTGGCGCGAGGAGCACGAGTTCCGCAACGTCCGCCTGGTCGAGGCGCCGAACGGGGACTTCGCGTACTCGATCGCCCGCCTGCTGCTGTTCGCCACGGCCCGCGGCGCGCTCTACGAGGTGCTGGCCGGGCACGCCGACCCGGTGCTGGCGGCGGTCGCCGCGCGCGGGGTGAAGGAGCTGGCCTACCACCGCGAGTACGCGACGGCGTGGACGCTGCGCCTCGGCGACGGCACGCCGTACTCGGCCGCGCGGATGCAGGCCGGGCTGGACGCGGTGTGGCCGCTGCTGGAGGAGCTGTTCACCGCGCACCCGGTGGAGCTGCGGGCCGGGGTGGACCCCGGGACGCTGCGCGAGCCGGTGCTGGGCTCGGTGGCGGCGGTGTGCGCGGAGGCCGGGCTGACGGTGCCGGACACGCCGGGGCTGGCGGCCGTCGGCGGCCGGGCCGGGCGGGACGGGGTGCACACCGAGGCGTTCGGCCCGCTGCTCGCCGAGCTCCAGGTGCTGGCCCGCGCGCACCCGGGCGCGACGTGGTGACGGCCGTGGCCGGGGCACGCGCGCCGGGCGGGGCGGCCTGGGCGGTGGCGGCGGCCGTGCCGGACCCGGAGCTGCCCATGCTCACCCTCGCCGACCTGGGCGTGCTGGCCGAGGTCACGGAGGACGGCGCCGCGGTGACCGCGTGGCTCACCCCCACGTACTCGGGCTGCCCCGCCGTCGCCGAGATGGCCGCCGACGTGGACCGGCGGCTGCGCGCGGCCGGGTTCGCGGACGTCCGGGTGCGGCTGCGGCTGGACCCGCCCTGGTCGACCGACCTGATCACCGCCGAGGGCCGGCGGAAGCTCGCCGAGGCCGGCATCGCGCCGCCCCGGCCCGGCGCCGCCACCGCCACCGGGGCGCGGCGGGGCGGGGGCACGCCGCTCAGCCTCGGCCCGACCCGGCTCGCGGACACCGCGGGTGGCGCGGGCGGCTCGGGTGGCGCGGGCGCCGCCGTCGCGCCCGTCGGCTGCCCGCTCTGCGGCGGCACCGACACCGAGGAGCTGTCCCGCTTCGGCTCCACCGCCTGCAAGGCGCTGTGGCGCTGCCGGGACTGCCGCGAGCCCTTCGAACGCGTCAAGGAGATCTGAATGGCCGTCGTCCCGTCCGCCGCCCCGTCCGCCGCCCCGTCCGCCGCCCCGTCCACGGAGCTGCCCGCCGAGCCGGCGACCGCCGTGCGCCCCGCGCGTCGGCCGGCCTTCCATGTGCTGCGGATCGCCGGGCTGGAGCGGCTCTGCGAGGACGCCGTCACGGTGACCTTCGCCGTGCCGGAGGGGCTCGCGGACGCGTTCGCCTTCCGGCCCGGGCAGACGCTGACGCTGCGCCGGGTGGTGGACGGCGTCGACGAGCGCCGCTCGTACTCGATCTGCGCCCCCGCCGGCGGCCCGCTGTGCATCGCCGTGCGCGAGGTGCCGGGCGGGCTGTTCTCGCGCTGGCTGGTGCGCGACGCCCGGCCGGGGGAGGAGGTGGAGGTGCTGACGCCCTCCGGCCTGTTCACCCCGGACCTCGCCGCGCCCGCCGACCACGTGCTGCTGGCGGCCGGCTCCGGCATCACGCCGATGGTGTCGATCGCGGCCTCCGTACTGGCCGCCGACCGCACCTCCACGGTGACCCTGCTCTACGGCAACCGGCGCAGCGACACCGTGATGTTCGCCGACGAGCTGGCCGACCTGAAGGACCGCTACCTGGACCGCTTCCAGCTGGTCCACGTGCTCTCCCGGGAGACCAGGGACGCCGAACTGCTCAGCGGCCGGCTGGACCCGGAGCGGGTCGCGGCGCTGCTGGCGGCGCTGGTGGACACGGCGGCGGTCGGCCACTGGTGGCTCTGCGGGCCGTTCGGCATGGTCGCCGGGGCGAAGGAACTGCTGGCAGGGCTGGGCGTCCCGGCGGAGCGGGTGCACCAGGAGCTGTTCCACGCCGAGGACGAGCCGGCCGCCGAGCGCGCCGACGACATCCCGGGCGGCGCGGTGGGCGACGCCGCCGGCGCGGCGCGCAGCGAGGTCACCGTCGTCCTGGACGGGCGCGGCAGCACCCTGTCGCTGCCGTGCGACCGCTCCATCCTGGACGGCGCGCAGCGCTCCCGCCCCGACCTGCCGTTCGCCTGCAAGGGCGGGGTCTGCGGCACCTGCCGGGCCCTGGTCACGGAGGGCGAGGTGGAGATGCGGCGCAACTTCGCGCTGGAGGAGAAGGAGCTGGCGGCCGGCTACGTCCTCACCTGCCAGGCCCGCCCGGTGACGGAGAAGGTCACGGTCGACTACGACCGCTGACCGGCCCCCCGGCCGGGCGCGTCACGGCGTTTCCGCCAGCAGTTCGGCGCGGTGGGTGGTGAAGAACCCGGTGAGCGTGACCGGTGCGCGCCCGAGCAGCCGCCGCGTGGTGCCGTCGTCGGGGACGTCGAACCAGCCCCGGCGCCGGAACGGGTCGTTCTCGCCCCAGCCCGCCGCCAGCGGCGCGGGCACGCCGAGGGCGGTCAGTGCGCCGGGGACGTCCGCGTCGCCCACCGGGCGGTGCCGCACGGGCCGTCCGGTGGACTCGGCGAGCGCGGCGGCGACGTCGGCGTCGGTCAGGCCCGGGCCGGTCACGTCGAGGACCGTGCGGGTGCCGCCCGCTCCGCCGACGGCTCCGGCGCCGGCCCCGCCGCCCGCTCCGGCGGGGGTGGTCTCGGTGAGGACGCGGGCGGCGGCCCAGGCGGTGTCCTCCCGGGTGATGTAGCCCACGCGGCCGTCGGCGGCGCTGCTGGGCAGCTCGCCGTGGGCGACCGCGAGCCGGGCCAGTCCGGTCAGCAGCAGCATCTGCGGCCAGACGTTGAACCGCAGGACGGTGTGCGGGAGGCCGGATCCGGCGAGCAGCAGCTCGGTGCGCCGGTGGTCGGCGGCCTCGGGAACGGGGTTGCCCGGGTCGGCCGCGCGGACCACCGAGGTGTAGACGACGTGCTCCACCCCGGCGGCGACCGCCGCTTCGACGGCCGCCTCGTGCAGGTGGAGGCGTCGCGGCGAGCGCTCGGTGCTGACCAGCAGCAGCCGCCGGACCCCGGCCAGCGCCGACGGAAGGGTGTCGGGGCGGGCGAAGTCGGCCTGCCGGACGGGCACGTCGGGGCGGTCCGGACCCGCGCCGGCCCGGGCCGGATCGCGGGTGAGGGCGACCACGTCGGCCCGGTCCTCGGCCAGGCCGAGGACCGCGGTGAGCGCCAGCCGGCCGAAGCGGCCGGTCGTTCCGGTTACTGCGAGCATGTGAACTCCTCGACTGTTTCGGCGTCCTGCGGAGATCATGGGTGCGGCCGCCGGTTCGTCGAAAGAAGGAACATCCATGTCCACTGGCACGGACGGCCCACCGGACGGCGCCGCGGCGCCGGTCACCGCCGAGGACCGCGCGCGGTGCCCGGCGACGGCGGTGCTGCACCGGATCGGGGACCGCTGGAGCGTCGTGCTGGTCTGCCTGCTCGCCGAACGCCCGCGCGGCTACAACGAGTTGGACCGGGCCGTCGCCGACCTGAGCCGCCGGGTGCTGACGCGTGCGCTGCGCACCCTGGAGGCCGAGGGGTACGTGAAGCGCACCGCTCGCACCGAGCCCCCGTACCGGGTCGAGTACGCGCTGACCGACGCCGGGAGGTCGCTGCACGCGGCGGTGGCGGAGCTGGGCGCCTGGGCCGGCGCGCGGCACGGCGGCCCGCGGGCGCGGTGAGCGCCGACCGGCACCGCCGCGCCGTCGACTGTCAGCCGGTCAACTGTCGGCCGGTCGGCCGGTCAGCCGGCGGCCACGGGTGCCGCGGCCCCCGTGGGGGCCGGGTCGCCGAGCAGTCGGACGATCTCGTTGACCGCCGCGCGCCCGGCCCGGTTGGCGCCGACGGTGCTGGCGGACGGTCCGTAGCCCACCAGGTGGACGCGCGGGTCGGCGGTGGCGCGCGTGCCGGTGAGGGCGATCCCGCCGCCGGGGGAGCGCAGGCCGAGCGGGGCGAGGTGGCCGACCTCGGGGCGGAACCCGGTGGCCCAGACGATCGCGTCGACCTCCAGCTCCTCGTCGCCCCAGGCCACCCCGCGCTCGGTGAGCCGGTCGAACATCGGGCGGCGCTGCAGTGCGCCCAGTTCCTCGGCGCGGCGGTAGGCGACCGACGGGCCGAGCCCGGTCACGCTCACCACGCTGCGCACCGGCAGCCCCTGCCGGACCCGCTCCTCGACCTTGGCGACCACCGCGCGCCCGTACTCGGGGGTGAACGGCCCGTCGTGGTGGACGGGCGGGGTGCGGGTGACCCAGACGGTCTCGCCGACCGCCGCGACCTCCGACAGCACCTGGATCGCGGACGCCCCGCCGCCGACCACCAGCACCCGCCGGCCGGCGAACTCCTCCGGGCCCCGGTAGGCGGCGTAGTGCAGCTGGCGCCCGCCGAACCGGCCCGGGTAGTGGGGCAGGAAGGGGCGGGTCCACGTCCCGGTGGCGTTGATCAGCGCGCGGGTGGACCAGGTGCCGGAGTCGGTCTCGACCAGCAGCCGGGCGTCCGGCCGGGCGGACTCGGAGCGCACCGCCAGCACCTTGACGGGGCGTACGACGGGGAGCGCGTGCTGGGCCTCGTACGCCGCGAAGTACCCCGGGACGACCTCGCGCGCGGGCGCGTTCGGGTCGGGTTCGGGGAGTTCGACGTCGGGCAGGTCGTGGAAGCCGTGCACGGTGGCCATCCGCAGGGAGGGCGCGCGGTGCGCCCAGGCGCCGCCGGGGGCGCGGTCGGCGTCGAGGACGGCGAACCCGCCGTCGGTGTCCGCGCGGTGCGGCGCGAAACCGCGTCGGCGCAGGTGGTAGGCGGCGGACAGGCCCGCCTGGCCCGCGCCGATCACCAGGACGTCGACCCGGCGTCCCGCGTCGGACGGGACGGCGCCGGTGGTGGCCGCGCCGTGAGAGGCCGCCGCTCCGTGAGTGGTTGCACCGTAAACAGTCACGCCCGTGAAACATCCGCCGGACGGGCCGTGTTCCCGGCGGCGCGAAAGCGCGTTCGCGCCGCCGGGAACACGGCCCGTCCGTCCGGACCGACCGGCGTCAGGCCGTGGCCGGGGAGATCACCACCGCCGTGCCGTAGGCGCAGACCTCGGTGCCCACGTCGGCCGCCGCCGCGACGTCGAACCGGAACATCAGCACCGCGTTCCCGCCGCGCGCCTTGGTCTGCTCGACGAGCCGCTCCATCGCCTCGTTGCGGCTCTCCACCAGCGTCTTCGTCAGGCCGCGCAGCTCACCGCCGACCAGCGACTTCAGCGAGGCGCCGATCTGGCTGCCGATGTGCCGGCTGCGCACGGTCAGGCCGAAGACCTCGCCGATCACGTGGTCGACCCGGTAGCCGGGGATGTCATTGGTGGTCACTACCAGGACCTGGGCGTCCGGGCGCTGCCCGCCGCCGTACTCGTCGATGTTCGTCATGCGGCCCATCCTGCCGGGAGTTCGGACGTCGTCGAACAGGGACGCGCGGGGCGTGCGCGGGAACGCGCGGGGCGGTAACGGCGAGAACGCGTAGGGTAGCCGGTCCAGACCGGTGATCGGCGGGCCGAAAAGCCGTACCGTAGGCCCATGGGCGAGCGAAGCGATCATCCACAGGGGCCGGGCGCGGCGGAGGACTCCGGCGCGCAGGAGATCGAGGCGACGGTGGTCCTGGGCCTGCGGATCACGAACTGGCCGGCACTGCGCGCGGCGGCCATCGCGGCCGTGGAGGAACTGGACTTCGAGGGCATCGATCCGGCCGGGCAGCGCCGTGAGCTGCTGCGCGAGGTGGCCGAGGACGCCAACGCGGCGCTCGGTGCGCTGCTCCATCCGGACCGGCTGGTGGCGGCGATCCCGGGGGTCGAGGCGATCGGCGGCACGCTGGAGATCAGCGTCACCGAGGACTTCGCGCCCGACTTCGCCGAGCTTTTCCCGCTGGACGGCGACGAGGAGGAGGGCGGCGGCGCGGCCGGCGACTGGACGCTCACCCCGCGCACCGCCTGCCTGCTGCACGCCCAGCTGCTCGGGCTGGCCGACGCCGCCTACGACGACCTCGACGAACACGAGGACGAGCCGGTCGCCGACGGCGAGGAGGCCGACTGGACGGTGTTCGGACGGCTGCCGCAGCGCACCTGGCGGCTGCACCGGGGCTGGCGCCGGGCCATGGCCCGCACCTTCGACGACCTCGCCGACGACCTCGCGCTCGGCGAGTGGCCGCTGCCGCGCTGCCTGGCGGAGGAGATCGCGCTGCGGATGGCGCTGGTCGACGCCCGGGCGCTGCTCGGCGCGCAGCCCGAGTCGGTCGCCGACATGATGGGCGACCTGCCGGCGGACCTGTACGACTACGACTGGGACGGCTGCCACGACGAGCTGTTCGGCGTCTACGGGCCGGACGACGGCGATCCGGAGCTGACCGCCGAGCAGCGCGCCGAACTGCTGCTGACGGCCACCCACCCGGAGGGCTGGTTCCTGACCTACGACGACGCGGAGGAGCGGGACCCGCAGCGCGGCTACCGCCGCTGAGGGGTGGGGCGGAGGGGTGGAGCGGGGGCTGGCATGCTGGTCGGGTGACTTCTCCCTTCGACGCCCCGGCCCCCGTCTCCGCCCCCGCCTCCGACCCCGACTCGGCCTCCGCTCCTGACTTCGAACCGACGTCCGAGGACCGCGACGCCCGGCCGCAGTACGTGCTGCCGCTGGTGGTCCGGCTGGAGCGCGCGACGCCGCCCGGGCGGACCGACGCGCTGGAGACCTCGGCGCGCGCGGTGCTCACGCTGCTGGACGACCCGCGGGTCGTCGAGGCCGAGGGGGAGTGGGCGGGGCTCGTCGCGGCCTGGGAGGACGCGCGGATCCGCAAGGTGGTCCGGCGGGCGCGCGGCGGCGAGTGGCGCCGGGCCGGGGAGCTGCCCGGCATCACGGTGACCGGCCGGGAGGCCGAGGTGCGGGTCTTCCCGCCGGTCCCGCTGGACGGTTGGCCGAAGGAACTCGCCAAGCTCCAGGTGTCGGGCACCGACCTGGAGGAGAGCGGTCCCGTCGGCGCCCCGGCGCCCGGCGTGCCGGTGCTCTGGCTCAACCCGGAGCTGGAGATGAGCGCCGGCAAGACGATGGCGCAGACCGGCCACGCCGCCCAGCTCGCCTGGCGCCGCCTCGACCGGGCGCACCGCAAGGAGTGGGCGGCGAGCGGCTACGCGCTCGCCGTCCGCACCGCGACGCCGCAGGCCTGGGCGGACCTGCTGGCGAGCGGCCTGCCGCTGGTGCAGGACGCGGGCTTCACCGAGATCGCCCCCGGCAGCTGCACCGTGATCGCGGACCACCCGGCACTGCGCGGCTGACGTCCGGCGGCGGACGGCTGACAGATGACAACTGACAGATAACAGATTCTGAAATCTGTTATCTGTCATCTGAAATCTGTCAGTTGTCGGCCGTCACCGGCGGGGCGTGAGGGTGAGGCGCTCCGTGTGGCAGGCGAACTCGGTGAGTTTGCGGGTCCAGTCGGTGCGGTTCTGCTCGACGTGGGACCGGACGGCCTCTCGGGGGGAGGCGAGGGAGGCGAAGCCGCTCTCCCGCACGCGCAGGCGGGTGTGGTCGCCCGGCTCGGTGGTGAGGGTGATGGTGACCAGGATGGAGCCGCCCTCGGCGGCCTCCTCGCCCGCGGCGTCCTGCGGTCGGCGGAAGGTGAGGACGGTGGGCGGGTCCGACTGCTCGATCCGCGCGGGGGTGCCCGTGCCGAACCAGGTGCCCAGGGACTCCGCCCGGGTGAGCACCTCCCAGACCCGCTCGCGCGGCGCCGCGATGGTGATCTCACGCTCGATGCTGTCGGCGACCATGTCGTGAACCTCCTCGATCCGTTGCCCGAGGGTCGCATGTTCCGCCCGCCATGTGCAACTCGCGGGTTGCACATGGCGGGCGGCGGTGCGTCAGGCCGCGTGGCGGCGCAGGCTGCGCAGGCCCCCGTACGCGGCCGCCGCCGCCCACAGGGCCATGATCAGCAGCCCGGTCCAGTGCCCGTACGCCACCTGCGGGTCGTCGGCGTACCGCAGGGCGTACTGGCCCGCCCGGTCCGGGAGGAACTGCACGGCGTGGCGCACGCCCGGGACGCCGGACAGCAGCGGGGACAGCAGGAAGACGCCCGGCAGAAGCAGCCCCATGGCCGCCGTGAGGTTGCGCAGCACGGCGGTCAGGCCGAGGCAGAACACCACCAGCAGCACCGGGTAAAGGACCCCCGCGGTCGCGCTGCGCGCCAGCGCGGGAGCGTCCCAGATGTCCGGCACGAACGCGGCGTAGCCGATGAACGAGCCGGCGGTGCCGAGCACGCCGACGCCGAGGGCGACGGCCGCGCCGAGGGCGAGTTTCGCGCCGTAGAGCCGGCCGCGGTGCGGGACGGCGGTGAGCGAGACGCCGATCATGCGGGTGTTGAACTCCTGCCCGAGCAGCAGGACGGCGAAGCAGACCACCGCCGCCTGGCCGAAGTTGAGGCCGTAGTGGATGCCGAGGCCGGGATCGGCGGTGAGACTGTCGTCCTTCGTGCCGACCGCGGCGGCGACGGCGGTGCCGAACCCGACGGTGAGCAGCAGGGCGACGAGCGGGGTGATCCAGAGCGAGCGCAGCGTGGTGAGCTTGATCCGCTCGGCGCGCAGCGCGTTCCGGAGGACGAAGGCGGTCGTGGCGGTCGTGGCGGTCGCGGTGCTCACGCGGCCACCGCCCGGTACTCGACGCTGTCGGCGGTCATCCGCAGGAACGCCTCCTCCAGGGAGTCCTGTTGGACGGCGATCTCGTACAGCACCACCCCCTCCGCGGCCGCCAGGGCGGCGAGTTCCTCGGGAGCCGCGCCGGTGACCTCCCAGGCGCCGCCCTCCACGGCCTGCGCCTCCAGGCCCGAACGGCCCATCAGCGAAGCCAACTTGTCCGGATCGACGGCCCGCACCCGGACCCTGCTCCGGCCGTGGCGGTCGATGAAGTCCTGGGTCGCCGCGTCCGCGAGCAGCCGGCCCCGGCCGATCACCACCAGGTGGTCGGCGGTCAGCGCCATCTCCGTCATCAGGTGCGAGGAGACCAGCACCGCGCGCCCCTCGGCGGCCAGGTCGCGCAGCAGCGCGCGGATCCAGCGGATTCCCTCCGGGTCGAGGCCGTTCACCGGCTCGTCGAGCATCAGCACCGGCGGGTCGCCGAGCAGCGCGGCGGCCACGCCCAGGCGCTGGAGCATGCCGAGCGAGAAGCCGCGGATCCGCCGGCCGGCCGCGTCGGCCAGCCCGACCTGGTCGAGCACCTCGCCGACCCGGCGCTCCGGCAGGCCGTTGCTCGCGGCCAGCCAGCGCAGGTGTCCGCGCGCCGTGCGGCCGCCGTGCAGGGCGTGCGCGTCGAGCAGCGCGCCGACCCGCCGCAGCGGGACGTCCAGGTCGGCGTACGGACGGCCGTCGATCAGGGCCCGGCCGGCGCTCGGGCGGTCGAGGCCGAGGATCAGCCGCATCGTGGTGCTCTTCCCCGCGCCGTTGGGCCCGAGGAAGCCGGTCACCACCCCGGGGCGGACCTCGAAGCCGAGACCGTCCACCACCCGCACCCCGCCGTACTCCTTGGTCAGGCCTTCCACCTTGATCACGGCCGTCCTCCCTCTCTCCCGTTCTCCGGTGACGTCATCCATGGGACCCGATCCGGGCGGTCCGGCGGATCCCGCCGGGGAGGGGATCTCCCTCCCTCCCGAGAGGGAGGCCGCGCACGGCGCTGACCTGGCAGGATGGCGCGGTGCCCCGAATATTCGCGCCCCTGCTGAGCGCCGTCACCTACGCGCGCTGGCTGCACCTGCTGATCGGCTGGATCTTCGCCGGGGTGGTGCTGATGATCTACCCGGGCGTCGAGGGGTGGAGCCTCGGCGAGGTGCTGGTGCGGGCGCTGCCGTTGGACCTCGCGCTGCTGGCGCTCTTCGCGCTGATGCCCGCGATGCGCCGGGCGGAAGGCGTACAGGCGCGGCTGCTGCTCGTCCCCGACCGCGAGCAGGACATCGCCGTTGAACCGTCCCGCGGTTGGGCCGACCGGCGGCGTACGGCGGGCTGGCTGATCGGGCGGTTCGTCCTCGGCGGGGTGGTCGGCGCCGCCTCGGTCCTCGGGCCCGCCACCGCCTACGACCTGGCCGTGCGGTCGGAACCGGACGTGTTCGGCGTACGGGTGCCCGGAGGGGGCGTCCCGCACTGGGGGCTGCTGCTGTCGCCGCTGCTGCTGTTCGGGCTCGGCTGGTTGGTCGTGTGGGCGGGTCGGATCCAACTCGCCATGGCTGTGCGACTGTTGGGGCCGTCACCGGCGGAGCGGCTGGCCGCGGCCGAGCTGCGCGCCGAACGGCTGCTGGAGCGCAACCTGTTGGCGCGCGAGCTGCACGATTCGATCGGCCACGCATTGACGGTGACGGTCCTTCAGGCGGGCGCCGCGCGCGAGGTCGGCGACCCGGTGTTCTCGGCCAAGGCGCTCGAAGTCATCGAGGAGACCGGCCGGCAGGCGATGGACGACCTCGAACGCACCCTCGCCCTGCTCCGCGACCCGGGTGATCCGGGCGACCCCGTCGGCGCGGGCGGTGCAGGCGGCCAGGGTGGACCGGGCGGGGAGGACATCCGCGAACGGCCCGGCATCGACCGGCTCCCCGCTCTCTTCGAGACCGCCCGCGCCGCCGGCAGCCCCGTCGAGGCCCGGGTCGACGTCCCGCCCGCCGGCCTCCCCGGCGTGCTCTCCCGCGAGGGCTACCGGATCGTCCAGGAGGGCGTCACCAACGCCCTCAAGTATGCGCCCGGCGAGCCGATCAGCGTCCGCGTGGCCGTCCACGACGGCCGGCTGGAACTGCGCTGTGCCAACGCCCTGCCCCCGCACCGAGGCGCGCCGCACCGCAGCACGCCGCACCACGCCGCACCGCGTCGGGGCGGCAAGGGACTTCGCGGCATCCGAGAGCGGGCCGTGCTGCTCGGCGGCGAGGCCAGCGCGGGTGCCGAGTCCGGCGAGTGGGTGCTGGCCGTTCGGGTACCCCTACGCTTGGGCGCGTGATGATCGACATTCTGCTGGCCGACGACGAGGAACTCGTCCGGGCCGGCCTGCGGGCGGTGCTGGAGGCGCAGGGCGACCTGCGGGTGGTCGGGGAGGCGTCCGACGGCGCGGAGGCGGTCGCGCTGGCCCGCCGACTGCGCCCGCACGTGGTGCTGATGGACGTCCGGATGCCCGGCACGGACGGCCTCGCCGCCACCCGTGAACTGGTCCGCGACGGCGCCGCGCCCGGCGGCCGCACGCCGAAGATCGTCGTCGTCACCACCTTCGAGATCGACGACTACGTCTACCAGGCGCTGCGCGCCGGGGCCGACGGCTTCCTGCTCAAGCGCACCAGGCCCGCCGAGATCGCCCAGGCGGTCCGGCTGGTGGCGGCCGGCGAGTCACTGCTCTTCCCCGCCCAGATCCGCCGGCTCGCGGCCGGCCAGGGCAACGCGTCCGCGCGCGCGACGATGGCGCGGGCCGCCCTGACGGAGCGCGAGGCCGAGGTGCTGCGGCAGGTGGCCCGCGGACTGACCAACGGCGAGATCGCCGAACAGCTCTTCCTCGGCGTGCAGACGGTGAAGACGCACGTCAGCAGCGTGCTGGCGAAGCTCGGGGCGCGCGACCGCACCCAGGCGGTGATCCTCGCCTACGAGTCGGGGTTCGTCGCGCCGTCCGACTAGCCGGGCACTGGGCACTGGGCATCGGGCGCCGGACATCGGACGCCGGACGCCAGGCGCCGGACGTCGGGGACGGGGCCCGCGCCTCAGGCCGGGTAGGCGTGCGTCTGGGCGGCCTTGACGGCGGCCCAGACCGCCGCGCCCGGCGCGAGTCCGAGTTCCGCGGCCGCCGCCGGCGTCAGGTCGGCGGCCATCGGCACGGCGCCCGCCAGGTCGGCCCGCACCTGGTCGCCGTGCAGGTCCAGGCCGGCCACCGTCAGCTCCCAGACGTTGCGCGCGCTGCCCTCCGGCCGCGCCCGGTGCAGGGTCACGGCGGACGGCGGGAACGCGACGAACGCGGGCCCGGACAGCTCCTCGTCCGTCGTCAGCACCGCGCCCTGCGGCAGGGTCACCCGGTGCCCGTCCGCCGTGCCCCGGTAGAGGTTGAGGCCGACCAGCCGGGCGATGTAGTCGGTGCGCGGCCGGCGCGCGATCTCCGCCGGGACACCGGACTGCACCTCGTGCCCCTCCTCGATCACCACCAGGCGGTCGGCCAGCACCATCGCGTCCAGCGGGTCGTGCGTCACCAGCACCGCGACCGCCTCGAAATCGGCCAGATGGCGCCGCAGTTGGGCCCGGACGTCGAGCCGGGTGCGGGCGTCCAGGGCGGCCAGCGGCTCGTCCAGGAGCAGCAGCCGCGGCCGCACGGCCAGCGCCCGGGCCAGCGCCACCCGCTGCGCCTGGCCGCCGGAGAGCCGGCCCGGCCGGGCGTCCGCGTGCTCGGCCAGGCCCATCCGCTCCAGCCACCCGGCCGCCTCGGCGCGTGCCTCGCGCTTGGAGCGGCCCCGGCAGCGCGGGCCGAACGCCACGTTGTCCAGCGCGCTGAGGTGGGGGAACAGCAGGTAGTCCTGGAAGACCACGCCGACCGGGCGCTCCTCGGCGGGGGTGTGCAGCCGCCGGGCCGGGTCCTCCAGGACGCGGCCGTCCAGCCGCAGGTGGCCGGCGCCGAGCGGGAGCAGGCCGGCCAGCGCGCGCAGGGCGGTGGACTTGCCGGCGCCGTTCGGGCCCAGCAGCGCGACCACCTCGCCGGGGGCTGCGGTCAGCGCGAGGTCCAGGGTGAACGCGGCGCGCTCGACCCGCAGCCGGGCGTCCAGTCCGGGGGCGGGCCGAGCGATCGGGGCGGTCATCGGCGGGAGCCTCCGGGAGCGGGGACGGCGACGGGAACGGGGACGGGAACGGGGACGGCGACGGGAACGGAGAGGGAGATGGCGACGGACCCGGAAGAGGCGGGCGTCACGGCGCGGACATCCAGCGCTCGCGCAGCCCGGCCAGGACCGCGATCGAGACCACCAGCAGCACCAGCGACAGCGCGATCGCCGCCTCCGGATCCGACTCCATCGCCAGGTAGACGGCGAGCGGCATGGTCTGGGTGCGGCCGGGGAAGTTGCCCGCGAAGGTGATCGTCGCGCCGAACTCGCCGAGCGCCCGCGCCCAGGCCAGCACCGCGCCGGCCCCGATCCCCGGGGCGATCAGCGGCAGCGTCACCCGGCGGAAGACGGTCAGCCGGGAGGCGCCCAGCGTCGCGGCGGCCTCCTCGTAGCGCGGGTCGGCGGCCCGCAGCGCGCCCTCCACGCTGATCACCAGGAACGGCATCGCGACGAACGCCTCGGCGATCACCACACCCGTGGTGGTGAACGGCAGGGTCACGCCGAAGGCGGAGTCCAGCCAGGAGCCGACGATGCCGCGCCGGCCGAGCACCAGCAGCAGCGCCACGCCGCCGACGACCGGCGGCAGCACCAGCGGCAGCGTCACCAGGGCCCGGATCAGTCGGCGGCCCGGCAGTTCGGTCCGGGCCAGCAGCCAGGCCAGCGGCACCCCCAGCACCAGCGACACGCCCGTGGCGGCCGTCGCGCAGACCAGCGACAGGCGCAGCGCCTCCCACACCTGCGGGCTGGTGAGCTGGTCCGACAGCGTGCTCCACGGCGCCCGGACCAGCAGCCCGACCAGCGGGAGGACGAGGAACGCCAGGCCGAGCAGCGCCGGGAGCAGCAGGGCGACCGGCACGCGGTGCGCCCGCCGCCGGCCGCGGCGGCGCGCCGGGCCGTCGGCGATCTCCGGCAGGGCGTCGGGGCGGGCGCGGGTGCGGCGGATCACGGGGCCTGGAAGCCCGCCGCGGTCAGCACCTGCTGCGCCTCGGGCGACTGCACGTAGGCGACGAAGGCGGCGGCGCCGCCCTTGTTCGGTGCCTTGGCCAGCGCGGCGATCGGGTAGTCGTTCACGGCCTGGGCGGCCTCGGGGAAGTCCACGCCGTCGATCTTCCCGGCATCGGCCCGGACATCGGTGCGGTAGACCAGGGAGGCGTCGACCTCGCCCAGTTCGACCTTGGTCAGCGCGCCCTTGACGTCCTGCTCCAGGGTGACCGGGGTGAAGTTGACGTTCGCGGCCTTGAGGGCGGTCAGCGCGGCGGCGCCGCAGGGCACCTCCTTGGCGCAGAGCGCGACCTTCACGCCGGGCGCGGCCAGGCCGGCGAGGCCGGTGATGTGCTTGGGGTTGCCCTTGGGGACAGCGATGGCCAGCGTGTTGCGCACGAAGGTCTTCGGCTCGCCCGACGCGCCGCCCGCGTCGGTGACGGTCTTCATGGTGGCCGGGCTGGCGGCGGCGAAGACGTCGGCGGGGGCGCCGGAGTTGATGCTGGTGGCGAGGGCGGAGCTGCCGCCGAAGTTGAAGGTGACCTTGGTGCCGGGGTTGGCGGCCTCGAACTTCCTGCCGAGGTCGGTGAAGGTCTCCTTGAGCGAGGCGGCCGCGAACACGGTGACCGGGCCGGACGCCTTCGAGGCGTCGGCGCCGGCCGCGTCGTCGCGGCCGTCCGTGCCGCCGCCGCTTCCGCAGGCGGTGGCGCCGAGGGCGAGGACGAGGGCCGCGGCGCCGGCGGCGGTGAGTCTGCGGATGGTCATTCCTTCGCTTCCCCTCCTGGGCGCGCCTTCGGAAGGGCGCGGGTCCACAGCCGCAGTTGCGGCCTTTATGCCGATCATAGTGCCGCATATGCGGTCCGATCATCGCCTTGGCTATCGCAGAGGCCAGGGGCGGCGGAAGCGGCCCCCGGCCGTCGGGCGAGGCGCGGCGGCGGCGCTGAGTCGGCGCGGCGACCCGTGCGCGCCGCCGGAAAACCCTTCGCGCGCGGACGCACCGGGGCGGGAGAGTGGCGCTGTCAGTCCACGGGCCGACCGGCCGAGCCGGGGGAGGAGCACACCCATGTCCACACTGCGGGTCACCGCCGAGCGGTTGACCGTCCTGGAGCACCCGAACGCCGACGCCCTGGAACTCGCACAGGTCGGCCTCTACCGCGCGGTGGTCGCCAAGGGCGCCTACCGCACCGGCGACTGGGCCGTCTACATCCCGGAGCAGGCCGTGCTGCCGGCCCCGCTGATCGCGGAACTGGGGCTGACCGGGCGGCTCGCTGGGAGCGGCGCCGACCGGGTCAAGGCGGTGCGGCTGCGCGGCGAGCTGTCCCAGGGCATCGTCTGCCGGCCCGCCGCGCTGGCCGGCACCGACCTGGAGGCCGCCGCCGGGCGCGGCGAGGACTTCGCCGCGCTGCTGGGCGTCACCAAGTGGCAGCCGCCGGTGCCCACCTCGATGAGCGGCGACGTGGTGGCGGCCCCGGGCCTGCTGCCCTGGGTGGACGTCGAGAACCTCAAGCGCTTCCCGGACGTCTTCGCGCCCGGCGAGCCCGTCGTGGTGACCGAGAAGCTGCACGGCAGTTGCTGCCTGCTCACCTACGACGCCGCCACCGGCGAGGTGCGGGTCTCCTCCAAGGGGCTCGCCGCGCGGGGGCTGGCGCTCGCCGAGGACGGCCGCAACCTGTACTGGCGGGCGGTGCGGGCGCACGGCGTCGCCCGGGTCGCCGAGCGGCTGGCGGAGCGGCTGGGGGCCGAGCGGGTCGGCGTCTTCGGCGAGGTCTACGGCGCGGGTGTGCAGGACCTCACCTACGGCGGGTCCGGACGCGGCGAGGTGCCCGGCTACGCGGTGTTCGACGTCTCGGCGGTCGTCGACGGGCGGCTGAGCTGGCTGCCCGCCGCCGAACTGCTGGACGGGGAGCTGCCGTTGGTGCCCGAGCTGTGGCGCGGGCCGTTCGCGCCGGACACCGTGCTGGAGCTCGCGCAGGGCCGCGAGACGGTCTCCGGGCGCGGGCTGCACGTGCGCGAGGGCGTGGTGGTCCGGGCGGTGACCGAGCGCTACAGCCCGGTGGTCGGCGGTCGCGCCATCGCCAAGGCGGTCGGGGACGCCTACCTCACCCGCAAGGGCGGCACGGAGTACGAGTAGGACGAACAGGGGGCGTGAAAGGCCCGGCGCGCGCCGTACGGCGACCGCCGGGCCGACCCGTGCGCTCCTTCTGCTCTGATTACCACTCAGTTACGTTGGAAGTGGTACGAGGGGTACGACCGAGGAGGGGACATGGCACACACCATCGCCGCCGGAACCGTCGCTGCGGCCTCACGCGCCGGCTCCGGCGCGGGCGCCGCGAAACGGATACCGGGCCCGCCCGGACTCCCCCTGGTGGGCTCGCTGTTCGACCTGACCCGGCGCCCGCTGCGGACCTACCTCGACGCCCGCCGCGACTACGGCGACGTCGTCCGGTTCGTGGCCGGCCCGCCCGGGCTGCGCGCCGAGTTCTACGCCGTCTTCTCCCCGGAGGGCGCGCACCAGGTGCTCGGCAGCCAGGCCGCCAACTTCCGCAAGGACAACAGCTTCTACGACGAACTGCGGGTCAGCCTCGGCAACGGCCTGCTGACCAGCCTGGACGGTGACTACCAGCGCCAGCGCCGGCTGATCCAGCCGCTGTTCACCCGCCGCCGGGTGGACGGCTACGCGCAGGCGGTCGGCGTGGAGTGCCGGGCGCTGGCCGAGCGGTGGCGGGCGGCGCCCGACGGCGTGGTCGACCTGGGCGGGGAGATGTCGCGCTTCGCGCTGCGCACGGTGTCCCGGATCCTGTTCGGGGCGGACGTGGAGGAGGCGGTGGAGGTGGTGCACCGCAGTTTCCCGGTGATAGGGGAGTTCGTCCTCGAACGCGGATTCGCGCCGGTCCCGGTGCCCCGCTCCTGGCCGACGCCGTCCAACCGGCGCGGCGCCGGGGCGCGCCGTGACCTCTACGCGGTGTGCGACCGGATCATCGCCGAGCGGGCCCGGCGGGCGGAGCGCTCCGGCGGGGTGCTCGCGGTGGACGGGCCGGGCGGGCCGGGCGGTTCTCACGGAGCGTCCGGCGCCGGGGGCCCGGCCGGTGCGGGCGGCACGGGCGGCACGGGCGGCACGGAGGACCTGCTGGAGCTGCTGACCCGGGCCCGTGGCGAGGACGGCGAGCGGCTGGACCCGGACGAGCTGCGCGACCAGGTGCTGATCTTCCTGCTCGCCGGTCACGAGACCACGGCGACCTCGCTCGCCTTCGCGCTGTTCCTGTTGGCCAAGCACCCCGAGCAGCGCCGCCTGGCGCGCGAGGAGGCGGACGCGGTGCTGGCCGGGCGCGAGCCCGTGGCCGCCGACCTGGAGGCGCTGCCGTACCTGACCCGGGTGCTGAAGGAGGCCATGCGGCTCTACCCGGCCGCCTCGCAGATGGGGCGCCGCTCGGTGGAGGAGTCGGTGGTCGACGGTCACGTCATCCCGGCCGGCGCCCAGGTGATCCTGGCGCCCTGGGTGACCCACCGGCACCCCGATCACTGGGAGGAGCCCGACCGCTTCGACCCCGACCGCTTCCTGCCCGAGCGGGAGAAGGGGCGCCACCGGTACGCCTGGTACCCGTTCGGGGGCGGGCCGCGGGCCTGCATCGGGCAGCACTTCTCGATGCTGGAGTCGGTGCTGACGCTGGGCGCGCTGCTGCGGGAGTTCGACCTGGAGGCGATCGACCGCGGGGTGCGGCTCGGGCAGGGCATCACGCTCCAGGTGCGCAGCCCGATGCGGGTCCGGCTGACGCCGCGCGGCTGAGCGTACGCGCGGGCGTGCGTACGCGAGGACGTACGGGCGTGCGGGTGTTCGCCTGTGCGTTCGTGCGGGTGCGCGCGTGGTGGTGCAGGCGGGGCAGGTCGGCGGGGCGGGACGCATCACCGGGATGCGCAGCGGGCAGGAGGACCGCGACCGTGGCGGGCGACGCGTCGCGGGGGTTCCGGTCGGTGGCCGCCAACCGGGCTGCGGGGTGCCGAGTTCCGAGGGGGCGGCATGGCGAGCGCGCCGGGTTGTCGGGGCGAACGGGGGCCGGACCGCTGTTCCGGCGCCGAATCGGCGGAGTTCGACCGGGTGTTCACGGAACTGCTGCCCAGGCTGCACCGGGCGGCCGCGCGCCTGCTCGGAAGCCCGTTCGGCGCGGGGGACGTCGTCCACGAGGTGTATCTGCGCATCGCCCGGCGGCCCGCCCGCTTCCTCGGCCATCCGCGGCCCTATGCCTACGCGTTCACCGCGATGGTCAACGTCGTGCGCGACGAGTGGCGCCGTGACCGCCGCCGGCTGGTGCCGTTCGAGGCGCTGGAGGACGTCGAGGCGCTCGGCGGCGGGGAGGCGGGCGGGCAGGCCGAGCTGCAGGCGCACTGGGAGGTGGTGCGCCTGCTGGGCTGCCTGACGGCCAAGCAGGCGCGCGCCGTCCTGCTGGTCGACCTCGACGGGTACGGGCTGGAGGAGGCCGCGGCCCTGCTCGGTGTGCACCGCTCCACCCTGGCCCTCACCCGGCGGCGGGCGCTGGAGCGGCTGCGGACCGTCCTCGAACGGGAGCGCGAGACGGCCGACGGGCGCGGGACCGGCTCCGACGCGCCGGGCTGACGGATCATCAGCCCGCGCCCGGTCCGGCCCGTACGCTGAACCGTGATCACGTACGAGGAGCGTCGGCTCCGCTCGCTGGCGGACGAGGGCCGTTGGATCGAACTGCTGGGCGCCTACCGGCAGGCGCGCGCCACCGCCGTCGCGTTCGGGCCGGTGCAGGGCGGGCCCGTGCGGGGCGGGCCGGTGCGGTTCGGCCCTGCACGGGGCGCCGTCGAGGCCGCTCCGCTCGGCCACCTGATCGCGTACGCCGCGCCGCCCGAGGTCGCCGCCCGGCTGTTCGACCCGGACGGCGGCCCCGGCACCGCCGCCGGCGTCGCCGACCACGACGCCGGGCCGCTCTGGGAGGTGCTGGCGACCCGCCATTGCTGGCGGCGGCTCGCCCCGCTGCTCGGCCCGCCCCCGGTGCGGCGGCTGGTCGCGCAGACCCGGGTGCTGCTCGGGGAGGACCTCTCCCGGGACGCCGAGCCGGACGGGGAGGGCGTCCCGCTGCTGCTGGAGCGGTGGGAGGCGGCGGGCCGGGGCGAGGGCGCGCCGGTGCGGGAGTACCTGCGCGACGGCGGCTCGCGCAGCGCGCTGCTGACGCTGCCGGCCAGCCGTGAGGGCCTGGCCCCGGTGGACCTCCCTGAACCCGGCGCCCGGCTGCCCGGGCAGCCCGCCACCCGGGCGCTCGCCGAGCTGGCCGGGTGGGCGCGGGCGGTCTGCGTGCGGGGGCCGGCGCCGCACGCCGCCGCGCAGCTCGCACCCGGGCGGGTGGTCACCGGCGGGTACCTGCCGTTCGCGCTCGCCTGGCCGGCGCTGGTGCAGGCGGGCGTCGCGGACCGGGCGCACGGCGCGGCACACGGGCGGCTGGCGCTGTGGCGGGTGCTGGCGGCGATGACCGGGGCCGGGCGGCCGGGGCGGCCGGGGTCGGCGGACCGGGCGGACCGGGCGGAGGTGGAGGCGCTGGTCGCGCGGATGCGGTGCTTCACCTGGGAGGATCCGGCGGACCGGCTGCGGCACCTGCACCTCGCGCTGGAGGACCCGGCGACCGGCCTGAGCTGGGCGGTCAGCGGGTCCGAGGAGGTCTGAGGGGCGGGAGGAGCACGGTGCGGGGAACGCGGAACCCCCGGTCCGGCGCCTTTTCCGGGGGGTTGGGCGGGGCGCCGGACCGGGGGAGTCAGGGGGGTGGGACGGCCGGGTGGCTCAGGCGGCGGTCGCCGGAACCGGTCCCGGGGCGGCGGCCCCGGGCACGGCCCCGGGCACGGACCCGGCGGCGGGTGCCGGTGCGTCGGTCCGCTCGTCGGTCCGGCCGTCGGTCCCGGCGTCGGCGTCCAGCAGCGTCCGCTCGTCGAACGGTGCCGCTCCCGTCAGCACCTGCCGGGCCCGCTCGCGGTCGAACTCCCCGGTCCACTGCCCGATCAGCACGGTGGCGACGGCGTTGCCCGCGAAGTTGGTCAGGGCGCGGGCCTCGGACATGAACCGGTCGATGCCGACGATCAGCCCGACCCCGTCCACCAGGGCCGGCTTGTGCGACTGCAGCCCGCCCGCCAGGGTGGCCAGCCCGGCGCCGGTGACCCCGGCCGCGCCCTTGCTGGCGATCACCATGAAGACCAGCAGCGACAGCTGCTCGCCCACCGACATCGGCTTGTCCAGCGCCTCCGAGATGAAGATCGAGGCCATGGTGAGGTAGATCGCGGTCCCGTCGAGGTTGAAGCTGTAGCCGGTCGGGACGGTGATGCCGACCACCGGGCGGCTGACGCCCAGGTGCTCCATCTTGGCGATCAGCCGGGGCAGCGCGCTCTCCGAGGAGGAGGTGGAGAGGATCAGCAGGAACTCGCGGCCCAGGTAGCGCAGCAGGGTGAGGATGTTGACGCCCGCGACCAGGCGCAGCAGCGCGCCGAGCACCACGACCACGAACAGCGCGCAGGTCAGGTAGAAGCCGGCCATGATGACGGCGAGGCTCTTCAGTGCGGCGGTGCCGGTGGCGCCGACCACCGCCGCCATCGCGCCGAACGCGCCGATGGGTGCCACCCACATGATCATCGCCATCACCCGGAAGACCAGCCGCTGGACGTGCTCGACGCCGCGCAGCACGGGCGCGCCGGCCGGGCCCATCGCCTGGAGGGCGAAGCCGACCAGGAGGGCGACCAGCAGGGTCTGCAGCACCTTGCCCTCGGTGAGCGCGGAGAGCAGGGAGGTCGGGATCATGCCGAGCAGGAAGTCGGTGGTGGACTGGGCGCCGCCGGCGGCCGCCTGGGCGTGGCCGGACTTGGCGAGCGCGGCGGTCAGGTGGAGGCCGCCGCCGGGTTCCAGCAGGTTGCCGACCAGCAGGCCGATGCCGAGGGCGACGGTCGACATGGTGAGGAAGTAGCCGAGCGCCAGGCCGCCGACCCGGCCGACCTTGGCGGCCTTGGTCACCGAGCCGATGCCGAGCACGATGGTGCAGAAGATGACCGGGCTGATCATCATCTTGATGAGGTTGACGAAGCCCGTGCCGACCGGCTTCAGCTCCACCGCGAAGCCCGGCGCGGCCAGGCCCACCGCGACGCCGGCGACGACCGCCGCGATCACGGCGAGGTAGAGGTAGTGGGTGCGGTCCTTCGCTCCGGCGGCCTTTCCCGCTGCTGCTCCGGTGATCGACATCTGCGGCTCCTTCGCCGTGCTGTGCCCGCACGGCGCGCCTGCGTGGGGGTGCGCGGCCGTGCTGTCCTGACGGCCCCGGGTGGTGGGCCGCTCCGACTATGCGGGTCGGCGTGACGCGGGTCACGCTTGCGTTCATAGAGTTCACGCGGGCGCCGGGCGCCGGGCGCCGAAGGCCTGGGGGCCGGGACACCGGGACACCGGGACACCGGGGCGCCGGGGGTGCTGGGGCGCCGCGTGCGCACCGGGCCGCCGCGGTCGTGGTGCACACTGACAGGCATGTCCGCGCGTACCCTCACCCCGCCGCGCCGGCTGGTGCGCAGCCTGGCCGGACAGCTCTTCGTCGTCCAAGTGGTCATCGTCGCCGCCGTGGTGGCCGGCGGGGCGGTGCTCGCGTACCTGTTCACCGCCGAGCGCGCCGAGGACGCCGCCCGCCGACAGGTCACCGCCGTCGCCCACGCCGTCGCCGACTCCCCGGACGTGCTCGCCGCCGTCGGCGGGCCCGACCCGACGGCCGTGCTCCAGCCGTACGCGGAGCGGGTGCGGGTCGACACCGGGGTCTCCTTCGTCACCGTGATGGACACCGACGGCGTCCGCTGGACCCACCCGCTGCCCGAGCAGATCGGGCGCACCTTCCTCGGCCACACCGACTGGGCACTCGCCGGCCGGACCCGCAGCGAGACGTACACCGGCACCCTCGGCCCGTCGGTGCGGGTGGTCACCCCGGTGCTGGACGAGCGGCACCGGGTGGTCGCCCTGGTCAGCTCGGGCATCACGGTGCAGTCCATCTCCGAACGGCTGCGCGGCCCGCTGCTCGCCCTGGTCGGCGTCGCGGCGGGCGCGCTGGCCCTCGGCGGGGCCGGCACCTACCTCGCCAACTCCCGGCTGCGGCGGCACACCCACGGCATGGGCCCGGTCGAACTCAGCCACCTCTACGAGTACCACCAGGCCACCCTGCACGCCGTCCGGGAGGGGCTGGTGCTGCTCGACCGCGACCACCGGGTGGTGCTCTGCAACGACGCCGCGCGTGAACTCCTCGGCCTGGAAGGGGCGGTGGAGGGCCGGCCGGTCGCCGGGCTGGGGCTGCCGGCCGCACTGGTGGCCGCCGTCTCGGGGGCCGGACCGGTCCGCGACGAGGTGCACCTGACCGCCGAGCGCGTGGTGGTGCTCAACACCTCCACCATCGGCACCGGCCTCGGCCGCGTCCTCACCCTCCGCGATCACACCGAACTCCAGTCGCTGAGCGGAGAATTGGACTCGGTGCGCGGCTTCACCGAGGCGCTCGGCGCACAGGCGCACGAGGCCGCCAACCGGCTGCACGCCGTCGTCTCGCTGATCGAACTTGGCCGCCACCGCGAGGCGGTGGAGTTCGCCACCGCCGAACTCGCCCTCGCCCAGCGGCTCACCGACCGGGTGGTGGCCGCCGTCGGCGAGCCCGTGCTGGCCGCCCTCCTGCTCGGCAAGGCCGCCCAGGCGGCCGAGCGGGGCGTGGAGTTGACGCTCACCCCGGACAGCTCCATCGACGACGGGGTGCTGCCGCCGCACCTGAGCGCGCGCGACCTCATCACCGTCCTCGGCAACCTGATCGACAACGCCGTGGACGCCGCCATCGTCGGCGCCGCCGCGAACCCCGAGCCGCCGGAGGTCACCGTCACCGCCCGGATCGACGCCGGGCACCTGCTGCTGCGGGTCGCCGACACCGGCGCGGGCATCGACCCCGGGGCGGTGGAGGACGTGTTCCGGCGCGGCTGGAGCACCAAGGACAAGGAGGACGGGCAGGAGAGCGGGCAGGGACGCGGCCTCGGCCTCGCGCTCGTCGCGCAGGCCGCCCGGCGCAACGGGGGCGCCGTCGAGGTCGGCCGCGAGCGCGGCGCAGTCCTCACCGTGCGCCTGCCGCTCGACCGGTCGGCCGGCGTCGGTACGGCGTCTGCCGGTACGGGGGAGCGCGGGCGCGGTGGGCATGTGGCGGTGGCGCCGTGAGCCCCGGCATCTCCGTCCTGGTCGTCGAGGACGACCCGGTGGCCGCCGACGCCCACGCCCGCTACGTCGACCGCGAACCGGGCTTCCGCACCGCCGGCACCGTGCACGGCTGCGCGCAGGCGCTGCGCTTCCTGGAACGCGAACGCGCCGCCGGGCGGCCCGTCGACCTGCTGCTGCTCGACCTCTACCTGCCCGACGGCCACGGCCTCCAACTCTGCGGCACGCTGCGCGCCGCCGGGCACACCACCGACGTCATCGCCGTCACCTCCGCCCGCGACCTCGCGATGGTCCGCCAGGCCGTCTCGGCGGGCGTCGTCCAGTACCTGCTGAAGCCGTTCGCCGCCGCCGCGCTGCACGACCGCCTGGAGCGCTACGCCCGCTACCGGGACACCCTCGCCCGGACCGGCCCGGCCACCGGGCAGGACGAGGTCGACCAGGCGCTCGCGCTGCTTCGCGCCCCCGAACGCACCGCCCTGCCCAAGGGGTTGAGCGCGCCGACGCTGGACGCCGTCGCCGGTGTGCTGCGCACGGCCCGCACCGGCCTGTCCGCCGCCGCGGCGGGCGCGGCGGCGGGGGTCTCGCGGATCACCGCCCGCCGCTACCTGGAGCACCTGGTCGACTCCGGCCTCGCCGTCCGCGAGCCCCGGTACGGCACGGTGGGCCGCCCGGAGCTGTGCTACCGCTGGACGGGCGGGGGCAGTGGGAGCGGTGGGGGCAGCGGGGGCACTGGGGCCGGCGGGCCCAGTGGGACCAGTGGGTTCAGCGGGTGACGAACTGGGTGAGCAGGGCCTGCACCTCGTAGATGTCCACGCCCTTGGTGAAGTTCTTGGAGATCGGCAGCGCGGTGCCCGACACCCAGATCTTCAGTTCGGCGTCCAGGTCGAAGCTGCCGGCGGTCTCCACCGAGAAGTGGGTGATGGAGCGGTAGGGGATCGAGTGGTACTCGGTCTTCTTGCCGGTGATGCCCTGCTTGTCGACGAGGATCAGCCGGCGGTCGGTGAACAGGAAGGAGTCGCGCATCAGCTGGTACGCCGCGTGGACCTGCTCGCCCGGGCCGAACAGCCGGGCGAACTCCTTCTGGGCCTCGTCGTTGTCCACCCGGTGGGCGTTGCCGAAGAGCGCCATGCCGGCCCCTCTCGTCTGGCACCCGGATCCGGGTGCGGAGGGCTAAGAGTCTGCCATGCCGGTGATCATGGCCGGGCGGCGCCTCCGGAGGTGCCCGCGTCCGTCCCGTTCCCGTTGCCGGCCCCGTTCCCGGTCCGGTTCCCGTTTCCGTTCCCGGTCCGCTCGGCGAGGGCGAGGTAGCGGTCGTCGACGTCTGTGTAGGAGGTGAGGCGCCAGCCGGCGGCGGCGAGCAGGGGGCGGAGGTTGGGTTCGGCCCGCAGGTCGTCCGGGGTGACGGCGCGGCCGTGCCGGGCGGCGAGCGCGGCGCGGCCGACGGGGTGGAACAGTGCGAGCCGGGCGCCGGGGCGCGCCACCCGGGCGAGCTCGCCGAGGGCGCGGGCCGGTTCGGGCAGGTGGGAGATCAGGCCGGCGGCGAAGACGGCGTCCAGCGCGCCGTCGGGCAGCGGCAGCCGGGCGCAGTCGGCGAGCAGCAGGATGGCGGTGCCCGGGTGGCGGGTGGCGGCCTCGTGCAGCATCTCCGGGGTCACGTCGGCGCCGAGCACCCGGCCGTCCGGGCCGACCGCCTCGCGCAGCGGCGGCAGGGCGCGGCCGGTGCCGCAGCCCGCGTCGAGCACCGACTCGCCCGGGTGGAGGCCGAGTTCGGCGACTGCGGCGGCGTAGCGCGGGCCGTCGTCGGGGAACCTGGTCTCCCAGCCGGCGGCGCGGACGGCGAAGAACTCGCGGGTGCGGGCCAGTTCGGCGGCGTACGCGTCATGGTCGGGCGCGGGGCGGGCGGGGAGTGAGGGCGGCATGCGGCGAGGGTAGCGCGGGCGGGAGGCCGGGGTGGGTGACGTCGGAGCGTGACCTCGGGGCGGGTCGCTCGTTGGGGAAACGGGCCCGTTGTCACTCACACGGGTGGTTCCGGCGGCCCGGGGCGGATCCGGGCGAAGCAGAGAAGTAAGGTTAGGCTCACCTAATTTCTTGGGAGCCCGCCTTGACGCTCGCCGCTGAGCCCGCCACCGGTCCGACCGTCCCCGTCCCCGTCCCCGCGCCCACCCCCGCCCAGGCCGACGCGGCCCAGGCCGCGGCCCCGGCCGCCGCCGTGCTGCGGCGCCAGCGCGTCCGCGAGTCCGCCGCCCGCACCTACGCGCGCTCGTTCCCGATCGTCCCCGTGCGCGCCAACGGCATGACCGTCGAGGGCGCCGACGGCCGCCGCTACCTCGACTGCCTCTCCGGCGCCGGCACCCTCGCGCTCGGCCACAACCACCCCGTCGTCCTCGGGGCGATCCGCCGCACCCTCGACAGCGGCGCCCCGCTCCACCTGCTCGACCTCGCCACCGCCGAGAAGGACGACTTCACCACCGCCCTCTTCGAGAGCCTGCCGCCCGCCTTCGCCGACGGCGCGCGCGTCCACTTCTGCGGCCCCGCCGGGACGGACGCCGTCGAGGCCGCGCTCAAACTCACGCAGACCGCCACCGGCCGCTCCGGCGCCCTCGCCTTCACCGGCGCCTACCACGGGATGACCGCCGGAGCCCTCGCGCTCACCGGCAACGTCGCCGTCAAGGAACCGCTGCCCGCCGGCGGCGAGGTGGTCCGGCTTCCCTACCCCTACGGCTACCGCTGCCCGTTCGGGGTCGGCGGGGAGCGCGGCGCCGCCCTGTCCGCCACGTATGTCGAGCGGCTGCTCGACGACCCGTCCGGCGGCGTCGTCCCGCCCGCCGCGATGATCCTGGAGGCCGTCCAGGGCGAGGGCGGCGTCGTCCCCGCGCCCGACGACTGGCTGCGCGCGATGCGCCGGATCACCGCCGAGCGCCGCATCCCGCTCATCGTCGACGAGGTGCAGACCGGCGTCGGCCGCACCGGCGCGATGTGGGCCGTCGAGCACAGCGGCATCCTGCCGGACGCGATGGTGCTCTCCAAGGCCATCGGCGGCAGCCTGCCGCTCGCCGTCGTCGTCTACCGCGAGGAGTACGACGGCTGGCGGCCCGGCGCGCACACCGGCACCTTCCGCGGCAACACCCTCGCCATGGCGGCCGGCGCCGCCACCCTGCGCTACGTCGCCGCCAACGGACTCGCCGAACGGGCGGCGACGGTCGGCGCGCGGATGACCGAACGGCTGCGGGCGCTGGCCGGGGAACTGCCGGTGATCGGCGATGTGCGCGGGCGCGGGCTGATGATCGGCGTGGAACTCGTCGACCCGGCCGCCGAACCCGACGCCTGCGGGGCGCGGCCCGCCGCCCCCGAACTGGCCGTCCGGGTACGGGAGGCGTGCCTGGAACGCGGGCTGATCGTCGAACTCGGCGGACGGCACGACGCCGTGCTGCGCCTGCTGCCCCCGCTCACCATCACCGACGAACAGGCGGCCGCGGTGCTGGACCGGCTCGCCGACGCCATCGCGGCGGCGTCGTCGGCGTCGTCTGTGTCGTCTGTGTCGGCGTCGTCTGCGCCGGCAACGGGGGCCGCAGGGGCCTCCGCATGAACGTGGACGACGACGGCCCGCTGCTCGACGCGCTGTCCGGCGGTGTCGGCGGGCCCGCGGCCCTCGGCCCGCTGCTCGCCACCGTCCTCGACGCCCTGGAGACCGGCGCCACCCGGCGCGGCGGCCCGCTGCCCCCCGGCCGCCCCGCCGACCTCGCCGCCCGCACGGCCGACACGCTCGCCGCCGCACACGGCCCCGACGCCCTCGCCCGCCTCACCGAACTCCTCGCCCACGGCGCCGCCGACCCCGCCGACCCCTACTGCGCCGCCCACCTGCACTGCCCCCCGCTCGCCGTCGCCACCGCCGCCGACCTCGCCGTCAGCGCCCTCAACCCCTCCCAGGACTCCTGGGACCAGGCGCCCGCAGCGACCGCGCTGGAGAGCGCGCTGCTCGCCGAACTCGCCGACCTGGTCGGCTACGACCCCGCCCACGCCGCCGGCGTCCTCACCTCCGGCGGCACCGAGTCCAACCTCATGGGCCTGATGCTCGCCCGCGACCAGCGGCTCGACGGCATCGTCGAACTCGACGGCCTGCTCGGCCTGCCCGCCGGCACCCGGCCCCGGATCCTCGCCTCCCGGGCCGCGCACTTCTCCGTCCAGCGCGCGGCCGCCCTGCTCGGCCTCGGCGAACGGGCCGTCGTCCCCGTCGACGTCGACCGCGCGCTGCGCATGGACCCGGCCGCCCTCGAACGCGCCCTGGCGGAGACCGTCTGGGCGGGCGACACCCCCGTTGCCGTCGTCGCCACCGCGGGCACCACCGACACCGGCGCCGTCGACCCGCTGCCCGCCGCCGCCGACCTCGCCGCCCGCTACGGCGCCTGGCTGCACGTCGACGCCGCGTACGGCGGTGGCGCGCTGCTCTCCGACCGGCTCGCCCCGCTGCTGGCGGGCATCGAACGGGCCGACTCCGTCGCGCTGGACTGGCACAAACTGGGCTGGCAGCCCGCCGCCGCCGGCGTCTTCCTGGTCCGCCGCGCCGAGACCTACGTCTCGCTCGCCCGCCGGGCCGCCTACCTCAACCCGGCCGACGACGAACAGGCCGGCTACCCGGGCCTGCTGGGGCTCTCGCTGCGCACCACCCGGCGGCCGGACGCCTTCAAGCTCGCCGTCACCCTGCGCACCCTCGGCCGAGCCGGACTCGGCCGGCTCGTCGACGCCTGCCACGACCTCGCCCTCGCCGCCGCCGACGCCGTCCGCGCCGAGCCGGACCTCGAACTGCACGCCGAACCGGTGCTGACCGCGCTGCTCTTCCGCTACCGCCCGGCGGACGCCCGGGACGAGGCCGCCGTCGACCGGGTCAACGCCGGGCTGCGCCGGGAACTGCTGCGGGCCGGCCGCGCCGTGGTCGGCCGCACCGAGTTGCCCGGCGAGGGGCCGGGCCGGGTGCGGCTCAAACTCACCCTGCTCAATCCGCACACCACGCCCGAGGAGGTCGTGGGCCTCCTCGGCGAGGTCGCCCGCGCCGGCCGGGAGGCGTGGGTGGTGGGGCGGTAGCGCGGGCGGGGGCGGGGGCGGGGCGGCGGGCCGGGCCGGGCTGCTACGGCGCGAGCAGGATCTCGCGGCAGCGCTCCCAGGTGGCCGGGTCGGCGGCGACGAGCAGGCCGTCCTCGCCGCCCGGGGGTTCGGGGTGGTACGGGGTGCCGTCGAGGCGGGCGGAGCGGCCGCCGGCCTCGGTGAGGAGGAGGGACCCGGGCGCGTGGTCCCAGGGGAGGGTGCGCCAGTAGAGCATGAAGTCCGCGGCGCCCTCGGCGATGTCCGGGTACTCGAAGCCCGCGGCGTGGCGGCCCGGGGTCATCTCGCCGAAGGCGGCGGTGTTCGCCTCCACCAGGCGGCGGCGGGACGGGTCGAGGAAGCGGCTCTTCACCGAGCCGCGCCACTTGGCGGGGTCGGTGCCGGCGGGGGTGCGGGTGAGGCGGTGGCCGTCGCGCCAGGCGCCGGAGCCGAGTTCGGCGGTGTAGGTGGTGGACGTGACGGGGTGCCGGATCCAGGCGGCGACCGTCCGGCCGTCGCGCACCAGGGAGACCATGAGCGCGTACTCGGGCCGGCCGGCGATGAAGTTGGAGGTGCCGTCGACCGGGTCGACGAGCCAGACGGCGGGTTCCGCGAGCAGCGCCCCAGTGAGGTCCGGGTCGGCGGCGACGGCCTCCTCACCCACCACGGGGACGGGCAGCAGCTCGCGTAGGCGCCGGGCGATGATCACCTCGGCCTCCCGGTCGGCGACGGTGACCACCTCGCCGGGGGCCTTCTCCATCACCTCGCCGGCCGCCAGCGCCCGGAACCGGGGCTCCACCACCTCGGCCGAGGCCTCGGCGATGATCTCCGCCACCCTGTCCATCAGCACGTGCCCGCTCCCTTCGCCGGCTACCACCTTCGCACGTCAGTGCGGATTCGGCGTGCGGCGGGGCGGTCGTGCCGGGGGCTGACAAATGACAGCTGACAGATAACAGATGACAGATAACAGATTTCAGAATCTGTCATCTGAAATTTGTCAGCTGTCAGCCGTCAGCCGCCCAGGTAGTGGAAGCCCGGGCGCGGATGCATCAGGAAGTCGTGGTGCGAGATGTTGAACGCGTACGCCCCCGCCATACCGAAGAGCACCCGGTCGCCCGCGCGCAGGCCGGCCGCCGCCGGGGCGGCGTGGGCGAGGACGTCCTTCGGGGTGCAGAGCTGGCCGGCCAGGGTCGCCCGGCCGGTGGTCACGGCCGGGCGCGTCCACGGGTGCGGCCAGGCGGTGACCGGCAGCGGGTCGAACGGCTGGCTGTGGCCGCGGGTGGCCGGGGTGCGCAGGTGGTGGGTGCCGCCGCGGACGACCGCGAAGTCCTCGCCGTGGCTGCGCTTCACGTCCAGCACCTCGGTGGCGTACCAGCCGCAGTACGCGGTGAGCGCCCGGCCGGGCTCGATCCGCAGGACCGGCCCCGGGTGGCGCTCCAGCAGCCGGCCCAGGCCCTCGCCGAACGCCGCCCAGTCGAAGCGCGCCGCCGGGTCGCCGTAGTCGACGGCCATGCCGCCGCCCACGTTGACCTCGTCCAGCGCGAACGCGTGCCGCTCCGCCAGCCGGACGGACCAGGCGACGATCCGCTCGGCGATCGCCAGCTGCTCGCCGGCGGTCAGCCCGCTCGCCAGGTGGGCGTGCACGCCGCGCAGCCGCAGGCGCCGCCGGACCGGGCCCAGCGGCCCGACCGGCTCGGTGAGCAGCCGGACGGCGGCCTCGGCCCGGTCCGGGTCCAGCCCGAACGGCGTCGGCCGCCCGCCCATCGCCAGTGCCACCGAGTCCAGCGCGCCCGCGCCGACCGGCAGGTTGACCCGCAGCAGCACGTCCACCACCGCCTCCGGCCGGTCGGCCAGCACAGCGGCGAGCCGGTGCAGTTCCTGCTCGCTCTCCACGTGCCACCGGTGCACGCCCGCGTCCACGGCGGCGGCGATCTCGGCGGGCGTCTTTCCCGGCCCGCCGAAGGCCAGCGGCGCGTCCGGCACGGCCGCCCGCACATGGGCCAACTCGCCGCCGCTGGAAACCTCGTAGCCGTCCACGGCGTCACGCAGCGCGGCCAGCACCGGTGCCTCGGGGTTGGCCTTGGCGGCGTAGTAGAGCTCGACGCGCTCCGGCAGGGCGGCCCGGACGGCCGACGCGTGGGCCCGCAGCACCGCCAGGTCGTAGACGTAGGCGGGCAGTTGCTCCGCCGCCAGGCCCGCGACATGGCGGCGGACGGCCCCGGTCACGGAAGCGGGGGCGGAGGTGGCGGGGGCTTCGAAGGGGGCGGTCATCGGGTCCTTCCGGCGGGAACGGGCGGGGCCTGCACGGGGTTCGGGGCGTGTGCCGCCTCGGCCAGTACGGAGCGTGCCAGCGGCGAGGCGAGGCGGACATAGCCGGCCGCACGGTCGGCCTTGCGCTCCCAGCGGGTGAGCAGATTGGCCTTGCCGGGCAGCGGCACGCCCGCCAGCAGCGCCCGCAGCCGCGGCGGGCACCCGTGCGCGGCGGCGTACTCGGCCAGGACGCGGCGTACCGCCTCCCACAGCGCCCCCTCCGCCGCCGGGTGCAGGTCGGCGAGGGCGGCGAGCAGTTCGGCGACGTGGTTGACCAGCAGGCAGTAGACCACCCGGTCCCAGCCCCGCTCGGCGTCGTACGCCATCGGCCCCGCCACCTCGGGCGGCAGTGCGGCGAGCAGGGCCGCGTGCCGCTCGGGGACGAGCTTGGTCCCCTCCAGGTCGCGGAAGAGCACCTGGACCGGCCGCCCGGCGGCGTCCACGCCGATCAGCACGTTCTGCAGGTGCGGCTCCAGGACCACGCCGTGGTCGAAGTAGGCGGCCAGCACGGGCGGGAGCAGCAGCCGCAGGTAGGCCGTCCACCAGTCGAGCGCCCGCGCCTGGCCCGCCGTGCCGGGCAGCAGCCGGGAGACGTGTGCCGAGCTGGTCGGGTACTCGTCGGCGACGGCGGCGGCCAGCAGCGGGGTGACGCCGGGGCGCAGCGCGCCGCCGAGGCCCTCGCGGACGATCAGCCCGAACCCCTCGTACAGCGCCCGGTCGGGCCGGCCGTCGGCGCCGGGCACGGCGAGGGTGCGGAACGCCGGTTCGCGCAGCACGGCCGCGTCCGGGAACCGTTCGGCGAGGTCGGCCAGCACGGGGGCGAGCAGCCGGGTGAGGGTGACGGCGCCGGTCAGCTCGTAGGCGGCGTTCTTGCGCAGGCAGTTGGTGATCCGCACGTTCAGGCTGAACTTGAGGAACGCGCCCGCGCCGTACAGGGTCCGCACCGAGGCGGTGGCGGCGAACGGAGCGCCGCCGGGGCCGAGGTCGAGGATGTCCCCGCTCTCCAGGGCGCCCCTCAACAGCGGGTGGTCGCCGATCAGTTGGTACTGCCAAGGGTGGGCGGGCAGCAGCCGGTAGCCGTCCGGGACGGGGCCGAGCCCGTCGAGCAGCGCGGTCGCGGCCGGGTCGGCGGAGGACTCGGCGACCAGTTCCCGCCGTACGGCGAGGTGGCGCAGCGGGAAGGCGGCGCGCGCCTCGGGGGCGTAGTCGCGCCAGTCGCCCCGTTCGGCGGAGCGGGACTTGGGGGCGGGGTGGAAGCGGTGTCCGAACAGCAGTGCCTGCTCGGACTCCAGGTAGCGGTCGGTGCCCGGCTCAGGGCGTCCCGCCAGGGCGGCGGCGACGGCCGCGTGGCTGGAGGCGAGTTGGCCGAGGAACTCCTCGTTGACGGTGCCGGTGCGCAGTTCCAGTTCGCCCTGGACGTGCCGGGCGAGCCCGTCCCGGTCCAACTCGCGCCAGCCGTCCTCGTGTTCCTCCTCGACCGGGCCGGTGAAGCGGTGCGCGCCGAGCAGCGAGGTGCGGCGCAGGGCGACCCGCAGCAGGGCGCCGCGCCGGGGCAGGCGGATCAGCAGCCGGCCGTCGGTGACGGCGGTCTGGTGCTCGGGCGCGGACACCTCGCGCAGCAGGCAGTTGACCAGGGTGTGGGCCACCGCGTGGTCGGCGGTGGGCAGTTGGTGCGTCATGAGTGACTCCAACGCTGGCGGACGGGGGAGCTGAAGGCGGTGGCCGCGACGGCGGCCAGCAGTGCTGCGGCGGTGCCGGCCAGCACGGGGGAGGCGGCGCCGAACCGGCCGTTGGCCAGCGCGGCGACGGCGCCGGCGGCCACGGCGCCGCCCTTGGAGACGAATTCGAGGGTGCCGAACATCCGTCCGGGCGCCCGGCCGCGGGCGGCCTCGGCGGCCAGCACCGCGAGGCAGACCAGGCCGAGGGTGAGCCCGGCGCCGAGCAGCAGCCGGACGGCGACGAAGACGGGCAGCGAGTCGGCCACGGCGTGTCCGGCGAGGCCGAGCGCGACGAGGACGAAGCCGAGGGCGAGGCCGGTGTGCGGGCGGTGCAGGAAGGCGGTGTGGGTGCGGGCAGCGAACGCCAGGTAGCACAGGTGCGGCAGGGCGAACAGCACGCCGGTGGTGGTGCCGGAGACGCCGGGCAGGCGCTGCTCGGCCAGGGATATCAGGTAGGGGAAGGAGATGACGGTGGCGAAGACGAAGGCGAACTCGAAGGCGTAGAGCGCGCGCAGCGGCGCCCGGCGCGGCTCCTCGGCGGACGACGAGGCACCCTCGCCGCCCTCGATGCCCCCGCGCTCGGTGCTCCCGCCGTCCGGGGCCTCCTCGGCGGCCGCGGCGCCCTTGCCGCGCTTGGTACCCCTACCACCCTTGGCGCCCCTACCGCCCTTGCCGCCCCGCGTCGTGCCGGGCTCGCCCGGTCGGCCCGGCTCCGGCAGCAGCGCGAGCAGGCCGGCGGCGGCCAGCGGCAGGGCGGCCATCAGCAGGTACTGCCGGTGCGGGTCGATCCACGGCGACAGCGCGCCGACCAGGATCGGCGCCGCCACCAGCGAGGCCCGCGCGCTGCCCTGCATCAGGGTGAGCGCCCTGGACAGCCGCGCGCCGTCGAGGGCGGCGGCCAGGTAGCCGTTGGTGGCGGCGAAGGTGCCGCCGAGGAAGCCCTGGAGGACGAGGGCGAGGGTGAACGCGGTCAGCGAGTCGGCGGCGCCGGCCAGCAGGAAGGAGACGGTGAGGCCGAGTTGGGCGCGGAGCAGCAGCCGCTTGCGGCCGAACCGGTCGGCGAGCCGCCCCCAGAGCGGGGCGCCGAGGGCGCTGAACACCGTCGGGACGATGTAGAGGACGCCCGCCCAGCGGCCGTCCGGGTCGCCGAGGGTGGGCAGGATCGCGGTCAGGTACGGCGGCAGGCCGAGGGCGGCGAAGGAGGCGACGAAGTAGCAGGCGGCGACGGCATGCACCTGGCGGCGGCCGAGCCCGCCGGGGTGGACGGCGCCGGGACCGCAGGTCAGGGGCGCCGCGTCGACCGTCATCGCGCGCTTCCCGTCGTGCCGCAACCGGTCTGCGGGAGGAGGTAGTTGGGGCCTTCGGTGTAGTGCTTGTTGATGTCGGCGGCGCCCGAGCGCTGCTTGCTGAGCAGGGTGCCGGCGGTGACCATCGCCTTGACCGGCAGCCGTTCGGCGTCGAGCAGGGCGGTGCGCAGCGGTTCGGCGGCCGGTCCGGCCCGTTCGACGGCCTCGGCGAGCCGCTTGCGCAACAGCGCCAGCAGGTCGTCGAGTTCGGCCCGCCCGTGGGCGGCGAGGCCGAACGCCAGGGCGCCGGTGCACAGATGGCCGGTGATGGTGGCGAACAGGTCGGTGAGCGGACGGTCGTCGTCGGCGAAGACCCGGGCGTCGTCGAACTCCTCGCGGGCGGGCGCCGATTCGCCGAGCGCGGCGGCGAGGCGGCCGGGGTGGACGCGCGGGCCGTCGTCGTCCTTGTAGAGCAGGCGCGGGGGGCCGCCGTCCTCGTCGAGGACCAGCGAGGTGTTCTGCTGGTGGGACTCCAGGGCGACGCCGTACCCGAAGAGGGTGGTCTGCCAGTCCAGCAGCAGTTCCAGCAGGGCGTCGTAGAGGGCGACCGTCCCGCCGCCGAAGAAGCGGTCGGCGAGATGGTCGACGACCAGGCGCCCGCCGGTGCCGGCGCCGCCGCCGGTGCCGTCACCGGCACTGCTCCCCGGCGCGCCCGTTCGCGGCGCCGGGGCGAGCAGGGCGGCGAGCGGGACGGTCACGGACCGCTCCAGCCCGGCCGGTTGGCGGCGCAGCAGCACCGCCAGCAGTTCGTGCCCGGCGTGCGCCCAGGTCTGCTCGTCGGCGTGCAGGATCCGCCCGGCGAAGCGCGGTTCGCGCGCCAGCACGGCCTCGACCAGCCGCTGTCCGGCGGCGCCGTCGCGCAGGGTGCCGGGCTTGATGGTGCGGCGGTTGAGCCGGCCGAGGGTGGCGGTCGCGAGCGGGAGCTTGAGGTGGTGGACGGGGTCCTCGGCGACGGCGACGGTGCGCATCGAGAGGGTGGGGACGACGGTGAGGTACGGGCGTTCGGCGAGTACGGCGCGTCCGTCGAGGCCGGTGGCGCGCAGCGCCTCGTCCAGGGCCGGTCCGACGGTGAGCGGGTGGACCGGCAGGGTCTCCCAGGCCTGGTTGCCGCCGGGCAGGTCGAGGCCGAGCCAGCCCTGGGTGGGCCACCAGCGCGGCAGTGGCCGCTCGCCGTGCCGGGTGAGCGTGCCGGCCGGCAGGGCGAGCCAGCGCAGCTCGAAGGCCGGGTGGAACTCCGGTGCGTGGGAGCGCAGTTGCGTCTCGTCGAGGCCGGACCGGCCGCGCGCGGTGGGGTAGACGGGGTGGTCGAGGTAGGCGGCCAGGGTGTCGTGGCCGAGCGCGGCGGCGGGGCCGCTCCAGCGGGCCGGGTCGGCGCCGTACAGGTCGGTGAGCGCGGTGTGGACCTCGTCGCGGACCCGGTCGTGCAGTTCCATGGTGGCGAGGGTCTGGCGGCACTCCTCGGCGAACGCGGCCCAACCGGGCCGGTCCTCCGGGTCGGCGTGCCCGGCGAGGGCCGTGAGGACGGCGTCCAGGCCGTGGACGGGGCGGCCGTCGAGTTCGACGAGCGGGAGCCGGGCGGCGTACTCGCTCTGGAAGCCGTCGGCGGCGACGGGGACGGCGATCGGCGGTCCGGCGGCCGCCAGCCAGGCGCCGTCGGCCCGTTGCTCCACGGCGGCGCGGGTGCGCAGGTGGAGCACGTCCTCGCGCAGCAGCGCGGACAGCACCCGCAGCGCGAGGGCATCGGCGGCGGGGGAGCCGGCAACGGGCGGGGAGCCGGCGCGGGCGGTGGCGCTCACGGGGTGATCTCCCAGCGGTTGGCGGCCGTGAAGCGCGCCACGGCGGCGTCGACGGCGGCCTGCTCGGGGCCGACCGCCCAGATCACGCCCAGGTAGTCCCGGTTGGTGCGGTAGTGCTCGTGCCGTTCGCCGACGGCGCGCAGCGGCCGGTAGGCGAGCCGCACCCCGTCGGCCCGCTCCTCGGCCCGCGCGTCGTACGGTCCCGGCGCGGCGGTGAGCGTGCCGGCCCGGTCGGCGCAGACCGGCTCGTTGCGGGCCCGCAGGGTGGTGGCGGCGCAGCGTTCGCCGAGGTCGGCGGGCAGTTCGCGGCCGAGATGGGCGGCGAGGATGTGCTCGAACAGCGGAATGCCGAGCACCTCGGCGAGCATGAGGTCGCACTGGTCGCCGATGGCGCGGTAGTTGACCTCGATGATCCGGGCCCGGCCGTCCGGCTGGACGACGAACTCGGTGTGACAGGCGCCGAGCCCGACGCCTGTCGCGTCCAGCTGGGCGAGCACCTGGGCGACCACGGCCGGCGGGTGGGCGGGGACGAACTCCAGCATCTCCTCGATGAAGTCCGGCGGCGGGGAGAGCCTGGTGCGAAATCCCCCGAGGACGTGCCGGCGGCGGCCGTCGCCGAGCGTCTCCAGGGTGCACAGCGCCCCGTCCAGGAACTCCTCGGCGACCAGCGCGGCGCCGGGCCGTCTGGCCTGGATCTCCTTGGCGAGCCGCACCAGTTCCCCGGCGTCGGCGGCGAGTGTGACGTCCTCGCTGGCGACGCCCTCGCGCGGCTTGACGACGACGGGGAAGGGCAGGCCCGCCTCGCGCAGCACGGACGGGTCCTGGTCCGGGGCGAGTTCGGCGGAGCGCACGGTGTCGAGGCCGGCGGCGGCCAGGTGGCGGCGCAACTGGCCCTTGTTCTTGGCCCGCAGGGTGGCCTTCCAGTCCTTGCCCGGCAGCCCGAAGTACTCGGCGGCCAGGGCGGTCTGGGTCTGCAGGTGGTCGCTGTTGCTGAAGACGGCGAACGGCTCGCGGCCGTCCAGGGTGAGCCGCGAGATCAGCCCGACCACCTCGCGGAAGTCGTGCACCTCGCACGCCACCACCTCGGGCCGGTGGGGCAGTTCGGCGTAGGCGTCGCGGTGGGCGTCGGTGTGGCCGGCGGGCGTGAGGACGGTGACGTCGAGTCCGATCCGGGCGGCGGCCGGCAGGAATCCGTCGGTCACCGAGTCGGTCGGGTTGAGCGCGAGCAGGTAGAGGCGCATGGCCGGGTGGGTCCTCTCCGCGGGGTGGTGTGGGGGAGGACGGGGGACGGGCTCCGCACGGCCCGCCCCCCGGTGCCTCCGGGCTTGGGGCCGGGCCTACTTGGGCGCGTCGACGCCCGCGGCCTTGGCGATGTCGACGAGCATGGCCTCGGCGGCCTGGACGCCGATGCCCGACATCCAGGTCTCGTCCGGCACGTTGAAGACCTTGTTGTTCTTGACGGCGTTCAGGCCCTGCCAGACCGGGGTGTTCTGGACCTCGCTCTGCTTGGTCTTGGTCGGGTCGTCGGCGACGGTGACGAAGACCAGGTCGGCGTCGGCCTGGTTGATCTGCTCGGCGCTGACCTCCAGCATCGACTTGTCGACGTCCTGCGAGGCGGGGCGGCCCAGGCCGGCGTCCTTCAGCACGACGCCGCTGAACGACTGCTTCTGGTAGAGGCGGGTCGGGCCGGCCACGAAGCGGACCACGGAGGCGGTCGGTGCGGTGCCGCCGTTCTTCGCCTTGATCGCCTCGCCGAGCTTGGCGGCACGGGCCTCGTAGTCGGAGAGCGCCTTCTTGGCCTCCGCCTCCTTGCCGAGCGCCTGCGCGTAGAGGGCGAGGTTCTCCTTCCACGGGAAGCCGGTGGTCTCGGCCAGCACGGTCGGGGCGATCGCGTTGAGCTTGTCGTAGACCTTGGCGTGCCGGACCTTCGAGGAGAGGATCAGGTCGGGCTTGAGGGAGGTGATCAGCTCCAGGTTCGGCTCGTTCATCGGGCCGACGTCCTTGGTGTCCTTGATCTTGTCCTTGAGGTAGCTCGGGAAGCCGCCCTCGGTCTTCATGTGCGGGGAGACCGCGCCGACCGGGGTGATGCCGAGCAGGGTGACGTCGTCCAGCTCGCCGCTGTCCAGGACCACCACGCGCTTGGGCTGGGCCTTGATCTCGGCGGTGCCGGCGGCGTGGGTGACGCTGCGCGGGAAGACGGCGGCGGAACCGGCGGCGGAGGCGTCCCCGGCGGGCTTGGCGGCGCTGTCGCCGCCCTTGGAGTCGCCGCCGCTGCCGCAGGCGGCGAGCAGGGTGGTGGAGAGCGCGACGGCCAGGACGGCGACGGGGAGTCTGCGGGCGCGGGTGGAGCGGCTCATGAGGGGGTTCCTTCTCTGGTTCCGGGGCAGGGCGGGGACGGGGCAGGACAGGGCAGGACGGGACAGGGCGGGGGATGCGGCCGGGTCGGCGGCGCGGTCAGTCCCGGGCGGCGGCGGCCCGTTTCGACCGGGCCTTGGGGACGACCAGCGGCGTGCCGGTCTCGGGGTCGGGCACGACCTGGCAGGGCACCTGGAAGACGCGCTCCACCAGCTCCGCGGTGAGGACCTCGCCCGGCGCCCCGGCGGCGGCGAGCCGCCCGTCCTGGAGGACGACCAGGTGGTCCGCGTACCGGGCGGCCTGGCCGAGGTCGTGCAGCACCATGACGACCGTGCGCCCGGCCTCGGCGTGCAGGTCGGCGACCAGGTCGAGGACGTCGAGCTGGTGGCGCAGGTCGAGGAAGGTGGTGGGCTCGTCGAGCAGCAGCAGGTCGGTGTCCTGGGCGAGCGCGAGCGCGATCCAGGCGCGCTGGCGCTGGCCGCCGGAGAGCCGGTCGACCTGCTGGTCGCGCAGCGCGTCCATGCCGGTGCGCTGAAGCGCCTCGTCGACGGCGGCCTGGTCGGCCTTGGACCACGGGGTGAGCATCCGCTGGTGCGGGAAGCGCCCGAGCCGCACCAGCGCCTCGACGGTGACCGCCTCGGGCGTGACGGGCTGCTGGGGCAGCAGGCCCATCCGCCGGGCGAGCGCCCGGGCGGGCATCCGGTGGATGTCGGAGCCGTCCAGGGTGACGGTGCCGGCGGCGGGGTCGAGCAGGCGGGTCAGGCCGCGCAGCAGGGTGGACTTGCCGCAGGCGTTGGGCCCGACGATGGCGGTGACGGCGTTGCCGGGCAGGTCGAGGTCGAGGCCGTCGACGATGGTCCGGTTGCCGTAGCGCAGGCCGAGGCCGTGGGCGGCGAGCCGGTTCGTCGCCTTGTCGGGGTCGGGGACGGGCACGGGGACGGGGACCGGGGCGCCGGCGGTGGCGGCCTTGGCGGCGTCGAGGGTCATCAGCTGCTCCTCTGGGGAAGCCGGCCCTGGCGGATCATCAGCACCAGGAGCCAGGGCGCGCCGAGCGTGGCGGTGACGGCACCGACCGGCAGGCCGTGGACGGGGATCACGTGGAGCACGAGGAGGTCGGAGGCGAGCAGCAGCAGGGCGCCGGTGAGCGCGGTGAGGCCGAGCGTGCCGAGGGTGGGCGGCCCGGCGAGCAGCCGGACCAGGTGCGGCACGGCGAGCGCGACGAACGCGACCGGCCCGGTGAGCGCGGCGGCGAGCGAGGCCAGCGCGATGGTGAGTAGGAGCAGCAGGACGCGGTCGCGCTGCGGGCTGAGGCCCAGGCCGCCGGCCGAGTCGTCGCCGAGGTCGAGGACGGCGACCCGGCGCTGGCAGAGCACCACGGCGGCGGCGCAGGCCGCGATGGCGGCGCCGCCGATCCACACCTCGGTCCAGTTGCGGCCGTAGAGCGAGCCGGTGGTCCACTGCATCGCGGAGGAGGCCAGCTCGGCCGGGAAGCGGACGATCATCAGATTGACGGCGGCGGCGAGGCCCTGCTGGACCGCCAGGCCGACCAGGACCAGCCGGGTGACGGCCATCCGGGAGCGCCAGGCGAAGCCGCCGAGCAGCAGCGCGGCCAGCAGGCCGCCGCCCAGCGCGGCCAGCGGGATGAACTCCTGGGAGGCACCGGTGGCGAGCATCAGCACCGCACCGAAGGAGGCGCCGCCGGTGACGCCGATGGTGTCGGGCGAGGCGAGCGGGTTGCGGAACAGCCGCTGGAGCATCGAGCCGGCCACCGCCAGCCCGGCGCCCGCGATCAGCGCGGAGACCACGCGCGGGGCGCGGAACTCCTGGACCACCAGGACGTTGCCGGAGTCGCCGATCCCGGCGAGCGCGCGCAGCGCCTCCCAGACGGTCATCCGGACCTGCCCGGTGCCGAGCGCGACCCCGGTGAGCAGGACCAGCAGCGCGGCGACGACCACGGACCAGGCGGCCGTGCGGGCGCGGCGGCGGGCGGCGGAGGTACCCGTGCGCGCGCCGCCGCCGGCAGTGGTGGCGGCGCTGCGGGCGGGGGCCGGGGCGCTCATCGGGCCGCCTTGCGGGCCAGCACCGCGAGCAGCGGCGCGCCGAGGAAGGCCGTCACGATGCCGACCTCCAGTTCGGAGGGCCGGGCCACCAGCCGACCGAGCACGTCGGCGGCGAGCAGCAGGACCGGGCCGACGATCAGGCAGCCGGGCAGCAGCGCCCGGTGGTCGTTGCCGAGCAGCGGGCGCACCAGGTGCGGGGCGGCCAGGCCGATGAACGCGACCGGCCCGGCGACGGCGATCGCGGAGCCGGCGAGCAGCACCACGGCGAGTCCGCCGAGCACCCGGATCCTGGCCACCGGCACGCCCAGCGACTGGGCGGTCTCGTCGCCGAGCGCGAGCGCGTTGAGCGCGGGCGCGACGGCGAACGCGCCGATCAGGCCGAGCGCCAGGAACGGCAGCACCGGCAGCAGGACGTCCAGGTGGCGCCCGGCGACCGAGCCGGCCAGCCAGAAGCGGGCCTCGTCCAGGGTGCGGTGACTGGCCAGCATCAGCGCGGACGTCCACGAGGTGAGCACCACGGTCAGCACGGTGCCGCCGAGCGCCAGGCGCACCGGGTCGAGGTCCCCGCCGTGGCGCGACATCGCGTACGCGGTGACGGCGGCGAGCGCCGCTCCGGCGAAGGCGAACCAGATGTACTCGATCGGGCGGGTCAGTCCGAAGGTGTAGATCGCGGCGACCACGGCGAAGCCCGCGCCCGCGTTGATGCCGAGGGTGACCGGCGAGGCGAGCGGATTGCGGGTGACGCCCTGGGCGACGGCCCCGGCGACGCCGAGCGCGGCGCCGACGGCGAGTCCGATCAGCGTGCGCGGCACCCGCAGGCCCGTCACCACGTCCGCGTCGCCGCCGTGCTCATCACCGGTCAGCGCGCCGATGACGGTGCCGAGCGGGACGGTGCGGGATCCGAGGGCGAGGCTCAGCGCGACGCACAGCGCGAGCACGCCGAGCGCGGCGGCGAGCACCAGCGGGAGCCGGGCCGGCGAGCGGCGGTTGGGAGCCGGGGCCGCGGGGCCCGGTGGATCGGTTGTCAGCACGGGGGGAGATATTAGGTTAGGCATGCCTAATACCGTCAAGCCCTGGCGGGATTGGTCCGTACCGGGGGCGTCGGCGGGCGAACTTCCGGGGGTGGCGCGAGGCGGTCTCCGAGTGCCTATAAGGTGAGCCTCACCTAACGCGATCTCGGGAGTGCCGATGATCTTCTCGGGTTCGTCCCTGGCTGCCGACGTGCCCGGCGCCATGCCCGCCGCGCCCGCCACCGCGCCCGTCGCGTCGTGCTCGGTGAACCCGCTGGACGCCGACTACCGCCTCCTGCTGGACCTCTGCCCGGTGCTCCGGGTGCGGCTGCTCACGGCGGACGAACCCGCCCCCGACCGTGCTCAGGGCTGGTACTCCGCCGACGAACTGTCCTGCGAGCCGGACGCGCTGGCGCTGGCGCTGGCCGGCGAGGCCGACCGGATCGCCCCCGTCGCCGCCGCGCACGGCACCGCCCCGCGCCCGCACGTGGCCGCCTCCCGGCTGCTGCACCACTACCTGTGGTCGCTGTGCGTGCTGATCGCCGGTCCCTGGTGGCTCACCCGGCGCGTTCCCTCGATCGACGGCGCGAACCTGTGGCTGCACGCTCCCACGGGTGATCTCGCACTACGTCCGGGCGCCTATGTCACGCTCCCCGGCGAGGACGAGCTGCGCGCCGAACTGCGGGCCTCCGTCGTCACCCACGCCGAACCACTGCTCGCCGCCTTTGCCGCCCCCACCCGGCGCGGCACCCGCGCGCTGTGGGGCATGGTCACCGACGACCTCGCCTCGGCGATCTGGTACCTCGGCAAGCGGCTCGACGCGCGCGTGGCGGACGCGGGCTCCGGGAGCGGTACGGGGGCCGATGTCGATGCCGGCGCGGGGGCCGGGGCCAGGGCCGGTGCAGGGATCGGTGCAGGGGCCGGTGCCGGTGCCGGTGCTGCCCACGAGGATGCCGCCGTCGCGGCCGCCGGGGCCGTCCTGCCCGGTCGCACCGACCCGCTCCCCGGCGCCGCCGACTTCCGGCGCCTGCGCGGCGAGGACGGCCGCGGCCACCACACCCGCACCCGCCTCGGCTGCTGCCTCTACTACGCCGTCGAACCCGACCGGGCCTGCATCACCTGCCCGCGCACCGGCGACGAGGAGCGGCTGCGCCGGCTCTGACGGCTTCCCCGGCCTCTCCTGCTGCTCGGGGGCGTGCGGGGGTAGGCTCGGCGCCCGTGATCGACTCCACCACCCACATCCGGGTCGCGCGCCCCTCCCGGGACCTCGCCGCGGCCGAGCGGTTCTACGTCGACGGCCTCGGCCTCGCCGTGCTGTGGCGCACTGCCGAGCGCGTCCCCGGCGAGCACGACCTCCTGATGGTCGGCCCGTCCGGCGGCGGCTGGCACTTCGAACTCACCCGCGACCCCGAGCGCCCCGTCGTGCCCGCGCCCACCGTCGACGACCTGTTCGTCGTCTACCTCGGCGCCACCGTGGACGAGGCGCTGGTGCGGCGCCTGGAGGACGCCGGCGGGACGCGCGTGCCCTCGCACAACCCGTACTGGGACGAGTACGGCGTCACCGTCGCCGACCCGGACGGCTACCGCCTGGTGCTCTGCACCCGCAGTTGGAGCTCCTGACCGCGCGCAGGGTCCTTGAGCGGCGCGCCGGCTGCGGCGTGCGCGCCGTCCGCGCGGTGCGCTCCGCGCGGGCCGCGTGCACCGTCCGCGCCGGGCACAGCGTTCCGCACTCTTGCGCACCCTTGCGCCGCGCCGTTCGCGCCGCTCAAGGACCCTCGGGCGTCGTGGCCCGACTGATGTCGGGTCAGATCAGGACGTCCGCCAGCCGCTTGAGGTCGTCGCGGACCGACTCCCGCTCCTCCTCGGTCAGTTCGGCGGCGGCCGCGTCGGCCCGCCGGGCGAACGCCTCGGCGCTCGCGCCGTCCGCGAGGCGGTGCGCCAGGTCGGCGCGCAGCGCCAGGATGCGGAACAGCAGTACCGGCGCGGGCGGCCCGTCCGGCCGGGTCAGCGCGCGGTCCAGTACCCGGGCGGCCGCGGCCGGGTCCTCCTTGGAGTCGGCGAACAGCGCCGCGTGGTGCAGGGCCTTCGCGAACGGCTCCTCGGGGGCGGGCTGGTGCCGCTGGTCGGCGCGGATCGGCTGGCCGATCCGCAGGCAGTTGCCGCCGGGGTCGGTCACCAGGAACTGCCGCACGCCGTGCGAGGTGTCGCCGACCGGGCCGATCCGCGGCAGGCCGCGGGTCGGCACCCGCCCGTAGGCGGAGCGCAGGCCTTCCTGGAACGCGGCGTGCAGCGCGTCCACGTCGTCCGTGCGGACCAGGCAGGTGCTGTAGGAGGCGCCCGGGTCGTACTTCTTCATGCCGAAGAAGTGCAGCTGGATGGCGCCGCGCTGGACCACCGCGTACGGGCTGGGGCTCTGCTGATGGTGCGTCACCTCGAAGCCGAGCGCGGCGTAGAACTCGAGAACTGGCGGGAGGGCCTGACAGGGCAGGATCGGAACCGTCGATTCGACCATGCCCGCTGACTTTACCCCTGGTTGACAGTGAATCGGACGCTTCCGGTCAGATGTCGACCCCGGGAACGTCGCGCCCGTACGCGAGGAGGAGCAACTCCTGGCCCGGCCGGGTGACCGTCCGACTACCGCTTCCGTACGACCGGTCGAGGTCGGTGGCGCGCGGTGCGGCGCCGCCCGGGCGGGCGCCGAAGAACCGCACGGTACGCGGAGTGACGCCGGCCGGCAGTGGACGCCGCCGCTCGGCGGGCACCCGGCGGTCACCCGGGTCGAGGCCGGGGGCCACCGTGATGTCCGGGCCGTGCACGACGTCGTGCCCCGGTGCGGTGGCGAGCCCGCCGACCGGTGGCTTCCAGGGGTGGTGCGCGTTGTCCTTTGGCGCGGCGGCGAGTTGGGCCAAGGTGGCGAAAGCCCGTGCCCAGGTGCGCCGACACCCTCGCGCACCAGCCAACCCGCGCAGAGCGAGGGCGAGTTCCACTGCGCGAGGGACAGGCTGTCCAGGACGTCGGCGAGTTCGCGCCGCTCGGCGGCGATCCCGGAGCGCGGCTGCCCGGTTGCGCAGTGGCCGTGGGTGTGCGTCGTGATCACCAGGCTGTGGGAGGGGACGGCCACGGGGCCAGGAACGGGCTCCGGTCCCTGGAATCGCCGGATTCGGAGCTTCGGCAGTCGCAGTACCTGGTGAGGGTGGTCGAGGAGGGCGGATTCACCCGGGCGGCCGATCGCCCGCACCTCGCGCACCCCGGGATCGGCGCGCAGGTCCGTGGTCTGGAGCGCGAGTTGGGCCGGCGGCTGCTCGACCGCGGCGGACGGCCCGCTCACCCCGCTCACCCCGTGAGCCGCTTGGCCATCACCCGCTCCGCCGCCCCGTCCGGTCCCTCCGGGGCGTCGGCCTCGACGTACCCGTGCCGCCGGTAGAGCGCGACGGCCGCCGTGTTGCCCGGCAGCACGGCGAGCCGCAGCGCCGCACTGCCCTGGAGCCGCGCCCACGCCTCGACGGCGGCGAGCAGCCGGTCCCCGACGCCCTGGCCGCGCGCCCGCGGCCCGACCCACACCGAGCGCAGCTCGCTCACCCCGTCCCCGGGCACCCCGCCCGCCAGACCGACCGGCCGCCCGTCCGCCGCCACGGCCACCACGTGCACGGCGTCCGCCCGCGCGAACCGCGCCCGCCACTGCTCCTCGCCGCCCGTGGACCAGTCCGCCAACCGCGCCTTGAACGCGTACGGAGCGTCCGCGAGCGCCGCCAGCCGGGCGTCCCGCCACAGCGGCCAGTCGGCGGGGTCGGCGGGCGTCAGCACCCGGAGCGCGAAGCCCCCGCTCACAAGGCCACCGGTCCGCCACCACCGCGCCGGTCCGTGGGCCGCTTGCGCACGCTCGCCACCATGGGAAGCCCGTCCGTCTCCTCCGGCGTGAACCACCCGACCTCGGACGACTCGTCGGCCGTCCGCAGCACACCGCCGGCCGGCCGCCCCAGCAGACAGGCCGGGAACCCCTGCCGCACCTCCCCGTCGTCGTACGCCATGACACGACGGGGACTGGTGTACGTCCCGGCGATCCCGGTCACCACCACCTCGATCCCGGTCTCCTCCAGGGTCTCGCGCACCAGCACCCGCACCAGCACCCGCCCCGTCGCCTCGTCCACGGCCACCACCGACGCCGCCGGGACCAGACTGTTCGCCGCCGGAGCCCCGGGGGCGTCCTCGTAGTCACGCCTCGCCATGCCCGCCATCCTCCCGCCTCGGCCTGCCGTCCCGACCAGTTGTCAGCCCCCCTCGGTGACAGCCGACCTGATGCGCCGGCGGGAATTGTCGGAGGTGCGTGCAAGGATCACCACCATGACGGATCAGGTGTTCGACTGGCGGCCCTTCCTCGTCCGCTGGAGCGAGGAGTGGGCCGGGGCGTGCGCCGACCCGGCCGAGCTCTGTGCGGAGGACGAGGAGGCGTGGCGGGCGCGCTGGCTGGGGTTCGACGGGGCGCCGGCCGAGCGCGTCGCGGCGGCGGAGGCCGGGCTGGGGTGCGGGCTGCCGCCGTCGTACCGGGAGTTCCTCGCGGTCAGTGACGGGTGGCGGCACGCGGGCGGCTTCGTGGACCGGCTGGCCGGGACGGACGGCGCGCGGTGGCACCGGGACGCCGACGGGCTCAGCGAGTACTTCGACGACGGGGAACTGGAGGGCATGTGGCAGCGGGCCCTGCAACTCGACGTCGAGTCCGACGCGACGCTCGTCCTCCTCGACCCGGGCGACGTCGACGCCGACGGCGAGTGGGCGGTGTACTGGTACGCCTCGTGGCAGGGCTCGCCGCCGCAGCGGTACGCGTCGTTCCGCGCGTTCATGCGGGCCATGTACCAGGAGTTCCACAGCCTGAGCGCCCACCGGCACGGCGCGGCGTTCGCCAACGCGACCACCCGTGAGGCCGACGCCCGGGTCGAGGCTGCCCGCCGCGACGCCCTCGCCGGGGCCTGGGAACGGGCGGAGGAGGCACTGGCCGAGGCCGTCGGCTTCGGACGGCCGCGCGCCCTCGGGATGCTCGACCAGGTGCGCCGGTTCACCCGGCCGCAGTCCGTGCCGACCTTCGGGGACCTGCCGGGCGACCCGGCCTACCTCGGCGAGGTGGTGCCGGTGCTCGCGGCCGACCATGTGCGGAGCGGGCACGACAGTTCGGTGTGGGGCTACACGCTGCGGGTCGACTCAGGGGAGCTACGGACCGAGGCCGACGAGGTGCTGCGGCAGGTGCGCGGGCGCGAGTACCGCTACGCACCGCCGGGTCCGTTCGGGGAGGCCGTCGAACGGGCGCGGGCACAGGCGCGCTGGGGCGGCACGGACGCCGCCTGGCGGACGCTGTGCGCCGCGCTGCCGCTCTGGACGCCGGTGGGGCCCGACCACCTCGCGCCCGTCGGGCTGCTCGCGGACACGCTGCTCGGGCCGCTGCTCACGCCGGAGCGCGGACGGGACGTGCTGGCCACGCCGCGCGGCCTGCCCGACGGGGCAGCGGGGGAGCGGACGGAGGGGGAGTGGACGGCGGGGGAGCGGACGGAGGGGGAACCGGGGGCCGGGTGCGACGGCCTCGCCTGGCTGGCCCTGGAACCGTCCACCGGCCGGCCCGAGCCGTACCGTTTCGTGCTGGTGGAGGGGGTGCCGCCGGACGGGCTGCCGGCCGTCCTCGCCGGGGAGGGGGCGGTGCTGGAGCCGCCCGCTACCCGTTGGGAGGCGGTCCGGGCCCGGTTCCTGGACCGGACGGACTTCTCGTCCGAGGACCCGGTGCCCACCCGGGTCGGACACGCGGGCGGTGACGGCGGCGCCGGCTGGAGCTTCGCCTTCGAGGCGGAGACGTCGTCGGGGCCCGTGGGACCGCGCATCGCGGCGCCGGCCGTGACCGCCTCCGGCCGGACGGGCGGGCGCGCCCTCGCGGTCTACGCCGCCCCGGAGGAGGGCTTCTTCCACCTGTCCGTGGCCGAGGGCGGGGTGGAGCGGTACGGGTTCACGGTGCGCGGACCGGAGGTCGCCCGCAGGGGAGCGGCGGAGGTCCCGCCGGGCCTCGACCCGGAACGCCACTTCGGTCCGCACGCCCACGGCCGCCAGGGCGAGCACGGCCTGCTGGCCGCGCTCGCCGTCGAGTTCGGGGTGGCGCTGCCCCGGTTCGCGCTCACCGGCGGGCGGCTGCACTTCTTCGCGGACCCGTCGTGGACGCCGCTCCGGGTGCCGGGCGAGAGCTATTCGGTGGCGAGGATCGTGCTCACGGAGCCCCAGCCGACATCGGACACCCGGGAGGCGCTCGCGGCGCTGTGGTCGCGAACCGCCGGGGGTGCGTCGGGGGCTTCGGGGGCGTCGGGGCCGACGCCGGGGCCGGGGCCGGGCGCAGCGGGTGGCCCGATGTAGCGGCCCCCGGGGTTGTCGTGAGTGCCGTCGGGGCTGTCGCGGCGGCGCCGTTCCTCCCACTCCTCGCGGAGCATGCCGAACAGGAGGCGGTCGTAGCGGACGCCCGCCAGCAGGACGGCGGACCGGCGGCGGCCCTCCTCCTGGAAGCCGAGGCGGCTGAACGCGCGGGCGGCGCGGGCGTTGCCGCTCCAGGTGTCCAGTTCGATCCGGTGCAGGGGGAAGGTGCCGAACAGGTGGTCCACCAGTAGGCCGAGGGCCTCGGAGCCGTAGCCGCGGTCCCAGAACTTCCTTTCGCCGATGGCGACTCCGACCTCGACGACGCCCTCGTGGGGGTCGAGGCCCCGGTAGTCGACCAGGCCGATCGGGCGGCCGCCGGCCTTCTCCTCGACCGTCAGCATGGCGGCCTCGCGCGGGTTGAGGCGCAGTATCCGCTCGAACCGCTCCGCCAGCGCCTCGGCGGTGGTCGGGCCGAAGCGTGGGTCCCCGGCCGCCGCCATCCGGACCACCTCGGGGTCGTTGCGCCACCGCAGTTGGTGCTTCGCGTCCTCGGCGCGCATGGCGCGCAGTCGTACCGACTTACCTTCGATCATGACGGGATGGTAGGGCCGCGGCGCCGTCAGCCGGCGAGGTGGTGGTGGATCTGGTCGAGGATCAGGCCGGCGCCGGTGTAACCGATGCCGAGCATCCACAGGTTGTCGTCGACCTGGTAGACCTTGCCGTTGCGGACGGCGTCGAGGCTCTTCCACAGTGTGCCGCCGACGATCCTCGGCTGGTCGGACTTGGTCGCGTCGCCGTAGACCGAGTAGAAGATGACGTCGGCGGCGGCCTGGTCGGCCTGTTCGGGGCTGATCTCGATGGAGAAGCCGGGCTTGTTCTGGTTGGCGGGGCGGCCGACGCCGAGGTCGGTGAGGATCGAGCCGATGAAGGTGTCGTTGAGGTAGAGACGGGTGGGCGCGCCGGCCAGGAAGCGGGCCATCTCGACCTTGAGAGCGGCCGCCTTCTCCTTGCCGCCGAGCGCGGTGACCAGGTCGGCGAGCTTCGCCCGGTACGCCTGTTCGGCCGCTGCCGCCTCGCTCTGGCGGCCGAGGGCCTCGGCGTGCAGGCGGACGTTCTCCTTCCAGGCGGGGCCGGTGGTCCTGCTCAGCACGGTCGGCGCGATCTTGGAGAGCTCGTCGTAGCGCTTGTCGTCGCGGACCTGGTTGCTGAGGATGACGTCCGGGCGGAGGGCGGCGACGGCCTCCAGGTCGGGCGCGCCGATGGTGCCGACGGTCCTGATCCCGGCGAGGCGTTCGGCGGGAAGGTAGGCGGAGAGCGGTGCGCCGGCGGCGACCGTGGTGGCGCCGACGGGGGTGATGCCGAGGGTGACGGCGGAGTCCAGGGCGTCGGTGTCCAGGACGACGACCCGGCCGGCCCGTGCCGGGACGGTGCTCTCGCCGCGCGCGTGCCGTACGACGCGCCCCTCCGGGGCGTTCGACGCTCCCGCCTTCGCGGGGCCGCCGGAGCCGCACGCGGTGAGCGCGAGCCCGGAGGCGAGCGCGGCGGTCAGCGTGAGCAGGCGGCGGCGGGTCAGGGGCGCGGGGAGGGCAGGGGCGGGGGCGTCGGACATCGGGCGACTCCGTTCCGGAGGCAGACGGCGAGGCGTCCGTTCCCTGCCCGGCGGTGCGGATCGTTACGCCTGGGGGCAGCCGGGGGCGGCTGACAAATGACAGCTGACAGATTTCAGATGACAGATAACAGATTTCATCATCTGTCAGTTGTCAGTTGTCAGCCGTCAGCCCTCGCCGTCCTCCTGGTGCTCCATACGTTGGCGGAGCAGTTCGTCGTACTCGGCGTGCACCCGGCGGTCCATCGCCAGCGCGAACTGGGCGTCGGTGACCGTCCGGGCGAGCGGGCGGATCCGCAGGACCCGCTCGGTCAGTCGGGCGGCCTCGCCGGCTGGCAGCGGGCCGTCGGCGGCGAGTGCACCGAGCAGGTGGTCGCGCACCAGGGAGGTGAAGATCTCGGCGATCGCCGTCACGTGCTCCTGGGTCTGCCGGCTGGCCTCCAGCACCACCGCGAGCGGGACCCCCTCCTCGACCAGTGCCGTGGTGGCGTCCATCAGCCGCCGGCTGACATGCGTGATCCCGTCCTCCTCGACCGTGATGAAACCCTGGGCGATGGACTCGGCGGTGTTCTCCTCGGTGAGCTGGTCGCCGAGGGACGCCTTCAGCTCGTCCCAGTCGAGGTGGACCGGCGTCTCGTCGGACCACGGTGCGACGATCGCCGCCTCCAGGCCGATCAGCTCGGCGACGTCCCGCCCGCATTCGCCCGCGCCGATGAGCTCGGCGATGCCGCCCAGGGTGTGGCCGCGCTCCAGCAGTTCGGCGATCATCCGCAGCCGGGCCAGGTGGGCCTCGCCGTACCAGGCGATCCGCCCCTCCCTGCGGGGTGGCTGGAGCAGCTTCCGCTCGCGGTAGAAGCGCAGGGTGCGGGTGGTGATGCCGGCCGCGTTGGCCAATTCCTCCACCCGGAACTCGCGATGTCTGTCCTGACCGGCGGTTTCTTCCTCGTCCACGGCGCTCAGCATAGGACCGGCGGTCGCCCGATCGGATCGGTCGGGCTTCTTCCATCAACTGTCAACAAGGGCTAACCTGCCAATCGCGCCAGTGATTGCTGGCGCGGTTGGCGTGGCCCGCGGTGCCGCTCCGAACAGCGGCGACGCGCGCCCCACGGCCCCCACCCCCAGGAGGACGCCGCATGGCATCCAGCAGCAAGCGCCCCCGCCCCGGCGCGTCCAGCGCGTCCAGCGCGGACGCCGACGCCGCCGCCGCCCTCGACGTCACCGCCGACGCGACCGCCCCCGACCAGGCCGCGTCCGCCGACGAGAGGCGCAGCGGCGAGCCGCCCTCCGACGCGCAGCCCGTTCCGCACGTCCGGGTCGCCGTGATCGGCTCCGGCTTCGGCGGCCTCGGCGCGGGCGTGCGGCTGCGCCGCGCCGGCATCACCGACTTCGTCATCCTGGAGCGCGCCGACTCGGTCGGCGGCACCTGGCGCGACAACAGCTACCCGGGCTGCGCCTGCGACGTCCCCTCGCACCTCTACTCCTTCTCCTTCGCCCCCAACCCGGACTGGCCGCGCAGCTTCTCCGGCCAGCCGGACATCCGCGCCTACCTGGAGAAGGTCGCCGACGTCTTCGGCCTCCGCCCGCACCTGCGCTTCAACACCGAGGTCGTCGAGGCCCGTTGGGATGCCGAGCGGACCCGCTGGCGGATCACCACCACGGCCGGCCGGTGGACCGCCGACGCCGTCGTGGCCGCCGCCGGACCGCTCGCCGACCCGCAGATCCCCGACCTTCCCGGCCTGGACTCCTTCCCGGGCAAGGTGTTTCACTCCTCCCGCTGGGACCACGACTTCGACCTCGCGGGCAAGCGCGTCGCGATGGTCGGCACCGGCGCCTCCGCCGCCCAGATCATCCCGGCGATCCAGCCGAGGGTGGGCAGGCTGACGGTCTTCCAGCGCACCCCGGCCTGGGTCCTGCCGCGCCGCGACCGGACCATCACCGAGTTGGAGAAGTGGTTGCACGGCCGGTTCCCGCTCACCTCCAAGGTTCGCCGCGCGGCCCTGTTCGCGCTGCGCGAGGTTCAGGTGGACGCCTTCGTCCGGCGGCCCGCACTGCTCAGGACGGTCCAGCGGATCGCCGAACGCCACATCGCGGACGGCATCGCCGACCCGGCCCTGCGCGCCCGGCTCACCCCCGACTACCGGATCGGCTGCAAGCGCATCCTGCTCAGCAACACCTACTACCCGGCGCTCGCCGCCGCCAACACCGAGGTGGTGTCCGGCGGCCTGCGCGAGGTACGCGGCTCGACCCTGGTCGCCGCCGACGGCAGCGAGCACGAGGCGGACGCGATCGTCTTCGGCACCGGCTTCCACGTCACCGACATGCCGCTGGGCTCCAAGGTGTTCGGGGCCAACGGCACCAGCCTCGCCGAGGAGTGGAAGGAGGGCATGGAGGCGCTGCGCGGCTCGACCGTGCACGGCTTCCCGAACTTCTTCTTCGTCATCGGCCCCAACACCGGCCTCGGCAACAGCTCGATGATCCTGATGATCGAGTCCCAACTGAACTACCTGATCGACGCGTTGACCACGCTCGACGAGATCGGCGCGACCGCCATGCAGCCCACCGCCCGGGCGCAGCGCCGCTGGAACCTCGAACTCCAGCACCGCATGGACCGCACCGTCTGGACCACCGGCGGCTGCCGCAGCTGGTACCAGGACAAGAGCGGCAAGAACACCGTGCTCTGGCCGGGATCGACCACCGCGTTCCGCCGTGCCACCCGCAAGGTCGACCTCGCCGAGTACGAACTGATCCTCCGTCAGGACGACCGACCGAGGCTTCCCGCGAGCTCCGCCGAGGCCGGGGAGGTCCTGGTATGAGCCGCCCGCCGATCCCCACCGACTTCCTCCCGCCCGTTCCCGTCGAGGAGTTGGACGTCCGCTCGGCCGACGGGACCAGGCTGCATGTCGAGGTGCACGGACAGCCCGGCGCGCCGACCGTGGTGCTCGCGCACGGCTGGACCTGCTCGACGCTGTTCTGGGCGCCGGTGATCCACCGGCTCGCCGAGCGCTACCGGGTGGTGGCCTACGACCAGCGCGGCCACGGTCGCAGCGAGGTCCCGCCGAGCCGCGTGCGCTACTCCACCCGGGCGCTGGGCGAGGACCTGGCGGCGGTGCTCACCCGGGTCGTCCCGCCGGGGGAGCGAGCGGTGGTGGCCGGTCACAGCATGGGCGGCATGACCATCATGGCGGGCGCCGCCCGGCCCGAGGTCGTCGAGCGCACGGCGGCGGTCGTCCTGGTCTCCACCGGGCCGTCGGACCTGGTCACGGAGTTGCGCGTGGTCCCGGGGGCGGTGCGGTCGAAGGGCGTTCGGCGCTTCCTGCACCGGCGGATCCTGCGCTCGCGGCTGCCGCTGGGGCCGGTCGGCCCGGTCACCCGGGCGGCGCTCGGCTACGCGATCATGGGGGCAGGCGTGCCCGCAGGACGCGTCGAGGCGGCGGCCCGGATCGTGCACGCCTGCCCGACCGGCGTCCGGGCCAACTGGGCCCGGGTGCTGGAACGGCTGGACGTCCGCGCGGGGCTGGCCCGGCTCGCGGCGCCGACCTCCGTCGTCGTCGGCTCCGAGGACCGGCTCACCCCGCCGGTGCACGCGCACCGGATGGTCGCGGCGCTGGCCGACCCGCAGGGGCTGCTCCTGCTGCCCGGCGTCGGCCACATGGCGCCGTTGGAGCGGCCGGCCGAGATCGCCGCCGAGATCGACCGGATGGCGAGCGCCCACCCGCCGGGGATGCCGGATGCCCGGGTCGCCGACCCCGCGACCGCCACCACCGACCCCGAGAGGACCGCCGTCGCATGACCGCCACCCCGCCGCTCTCCGCCCAGGTCGCCGTCGTCACCGGAGCCGCACGCGGCGTCGGTGCCTCCCTGGCCCGTGGCCTCGCCCGCCGTGGCGCCAAGGTCGCGCTGGTCGGCCTGGAGCCGGAGGAGCTCAAGGCCGCCGCCGCCCGGTGCGGCCCGGACGCCACCGCCTGGGAGGCCGACGTCACCGACGTCGAGGCGCTCACCGCGCTCGCCGGGCGGATCAAGGAGCACTACGGCCGGATCGACACCGTGGTCGCCAACGCGGGCATCGCGATCGGCGGCCCGCTGCTGCAGAACGACCACTGGGCGTTCGCCCGGGTGATCGAGGTCAACCTGCTCGGCAGTGTGGCCACCGCCCGGGCCTTCCTCCCGTCGCTCGCCGAGAGCCGCGGCTACCTGCTGCAGATCGCCTCGCTGGCCGCGCTCACGCCGGCGCCGCTGATGAGCGCGTACTGCGCGAGCAAGTCCGGGGTCGAGGCGTTCGCCCACGCGATCCGCGCCGAGGTCGCCCACGAAGGCGTCAAGGTCGGGGTGGGCTACCTGAGTTGGACCGACACCGACATGGTGCGAGGGGCCGACGAGGACGCTGTGCTCAAGCAGATGCGCTCGCGGTTGCCGTGGCCGGCGAACAAGACCTATCCGCTGGAGCCGGCGGTTGACCGTCTGGTCGCCGGCATCGCCCGGCGCTCCGCCCACGTCTACGCGCAGGCCTGGCTGCGCGGCATGCAGCCGGTCCGCTGGGCCCTGCCGTCGCTGATCGCGCTGGTCGGCTCCCGTGACGTGGCCCGCCTCGCGCCGCAGCTCGCCGCGACCGCCGCCACCCGCCTCCGCGCGGTCGGCGCCGGCGGCGCCGCCGACACGGCCGTGCGGGCCGTGCGGCGCTGACGAGCGACGGCTGACAACTGACAGTTGACAGATATCAGATGACAGATGACAGATTTCAATATCTGTCATCTGTCATCTGTCAGTGCCCCGCCTCACCCTCCGTCCGCCGCCCCGGCGAACCGCTTGAACACGTCGTACGCCGCCTGCGCGAAGTTGTCCCGCCGGGTCGGGCCGGCGTTGCAGAGGGCGGCGAGGGCGGTGGCGGTCTGCGGGCAGAAGGCGATGAGCGAGGTGCAGCCGCGGGTGCCGCCGGAGTGGAAGAGGAGGTCGCGGCCGTCCGGGGTGCGTCGGTGGTTCCAGACCAGGCACAGCTGGTCGTCCGAGTGCGGCAGCCTCAGCCGCGGCCGCTGCACCTCCCGCAGGGCGTCTCCCAGGGATCCCGGGCCCGCCGCCCCGTCCCCCTCCGGCCCCTCCTCCGGCCGCAGGTGCGCCCGCAGGAACCGGAGCAGGTCGGCGCCACTGGACCGGACGGCGCCCGCGCCGGGGAGGCCGGGGATGAGCCACGGCGGCAGCGGACGCCCGTGCCGGTGGCCGATCGCCCGGTGCGGCGGGTCGGGCGAGCAGGTGGTGGCGCGCATCCCGAGCGGGCGGCACACGCGCTCGGCGAGCAGCTCCGGGTAGCCGGCCCCACGCCCCGCCTCGGTGAGCAGCCGCCCGAGCAGCCCGACCCCGAAGTTGGAGTACCCGAACCGCTCGCCGGGCCGGTGCCGCACGGTGGTCCGGGCCAGGCCCGCCCGCAGCCGCCCCTCGTCGTACGCGGCGTACGGATTGCTGCCCCAGGACGCGACGGCGCTGGCCAGCAGCCCGGGCGGCAGCCTCGGCAGCCCGGAGGTGTGGGTGGCCAGGTGGAGCAGCCGGATCGGCCCGCCGCGCCGGACGTCGGCGGGCCGCCAGCCCTCCGGGAGGTGCCGCTCCACCGGGTCGTCCAGGGCGAGTTCGCCCCGTGCGGCCAGGTCGGCGAGCAGCAGGGCGGTGAACGTCTTGGTGACGGAGCCGAGTTCGAAGACGGTGTCGGGCGTGCAGGGCTCGCCGGCGGCGTGGTCCAGCCGCCCGGCGCACCGAACCGCCTGACGCCCGCCCCGGGTCACGGCGAGCGTCACGGCGCTGGAACCCGGCCCGGCCGAGCGGACCAGGTCCGCCAACTCCCGCTCGCCCCAGAGGCTGTCGTCCACTCGTGCAGGGGCGTCGAGGGCGGTCACCTGGCGCTCTCCGGCGGCGCGCCGAGCGTCACCGCCGGCGCGCCCGCGGACGCTCCCGCCGTGCCGCCGAGGGCGCGGGCCAGGGTGGTGGTGGCGGCGACCACGGCGACCACGGCGGTGTGCCCGTGGTCGGCGAGCAGTTGGGCGGGATCGCCCTCGGTCGCCGTGTTGGCGTCCTTGGGCAGGAGCCCGTCGGGCAGTTGGGCGGACGCCAGCGCGGCCCAGCCCGTCGTGCCCTGCTCCAGTTCGCCGATGCAGGCGGCGACGATGAGCAGTTCGCCCACCAGGTCCCAGTGGCCGACCTCCTGCCACACGTCGAGCCAGGCCGGCAGCCAGTCGCGCAGGTAGTCGCGGATGTGCGGGGGCAGGCACTCGGGGCGGGCGCCCCAGTCGGTGAGGTGGAAGACGGAGTGGGTGACGTAGTAGGCGGTCAGCCAGTCGATGATCCACGGCTCGGGCGTGGCGCCCAGCCAGGTGGCGGCGGCCAGTTCGTTCCAGTCCTCCAACTGGTCCAGACCGATCACGCGCCGGGCGTTGGCCGAGGCCAGGCGGCGGCTGGGGAGTTGTTCGGCGGCCCGGACGGAGTGCAGCCGGTTCAGCGTCGCCAGCTGTTCCTCCAGGGCCCGGTGGCGGAAGCCGGCCCGCGCGAAGTGGACGTAGACCTCCAGCGGGTCGGTCATCAGCGGGTAGCGCAGCTGCCGGTCGTACAGCAGGTCCCCCTCGCGCAGTTCGGCCCAGGCGAGGTCGATGATCTGGCGGGCGGTCCGGGTGTCGTCGGCGCCGGCGACTCCCTCGCGCAGCAAAAGGCCGGTGGCCAGGGCGACTTCGCCGAGCGGCTTGTAGATCTCGTTGGGGTTGGCGAGGTCGGTGGTGACGTCCTCCTGGAAGCCGCCGAGGCCGTTGGCGTAGAAGGAGTGCAGCCAGTGCAGCGATCGCGATCCGACCTGCTGGGCGATGCCGATGATCTGACTGTCAGTCATGCCGCTGCTCCGTCGTCGTGTTGGCCGTGGCGCCGAAGCCCGACAGCGCTTCGGCGATGGCGAGTTCGAGCCACATGCGGGTGCTGCCGTCGCCGACCGCGCGGATCCGGTCCAGGACGGGGCCGAGGTCCAGGTGCGCCGGCCCGCCGTCCGCCTCGTTCCAGGCCAGCCAGCGGGCGAGCCGGGCGGCGGTGCGGTAGTCGCGGCGGAGCATCGAGCGCACGACGCCGCGGGCCAGCGTCAGCGAGTGGCGGCGGGCCAGTTCGTGCACGGGGCCGTCGAGCCCGGGGAGGGCGAGGGCGGAGAGCCGGGCCATGTCCACGGTCCACCGCGGCCAGTCGCCCGGCGCCGGTTCCGAGGGGCGGACCGGGTCGGGGCCCGCTGCCGGGAGGGGGCGGCCCGCCAGGGCGACGAGCTGCGCGGTGGCCCGGTCCCGCCAGGCGTTGGCGAGCGCGGCGCCCTTCGTGGCCGGGTCCGCCGCGGCGGTGCCGGGCGCGGGGGAGGCCTCGCCCATCGGGAAGGTCTCAAGGGCTTCGGCCGCGGCGTCGGCGGTCGGCCCGTCCGGGGGCAGTCCGGCGAGCAGTTGGGCGGCGAACAGGTCGGGTCCCAGGACCCGTACCGCGGCCGACTCTGCTCTGGGGAGCGGGCTTTCGGCGGGAAGGGGGCCCTCGGGCACCGCGTGGGCGGGTCCGGCGGCGCCCGGGGCGGACCGGCGGGTGGGCGCGGCCGGGTCCCCGGCGCCCCGGAGGGCGTCGAGGACCCGGCCCGCCACTCGCTCGACGGCCGCCGCGTACTCGTCGCGGAGTGTGGTGTCGGCGAACGGCATGGAGTGGGATTCTCCTGTCTGGAGCGTGCTCGGGGGCCTCGGGGCCGGTCGGCGACCCGGCCGAGGTCTCGGCCGGGTCGCCGGATCCGTGGTCTGCCGGGTCCTCTACTTGGGCTGCTTCTGCGGCGACAGCAGGAGGAGGCCGAGCAGCAGGAGCAGGCCTGCGGCTTCGGGCTGGTACGTGGGCGCGTCGCTGACGGCCGCCTCGTCCTCCGTGATCAACGTACCGAGTGCGTCGACCTCGGCCTGGGTGGCGAGCGGGGCCCGCGTCGTACGGGTGGTCTGAGCAAGCATCTGAGTGCCTCCTCATCGAAGTTCCACCGCCTGGTCCGGCGATGCCCCCTCGATCGACGATACGAGCACGAACCGACCGGCGCCACCCCTGCACGCTCCGTCACCGTCGTCACGCTGAGGCATCGCGCAGGGGCGCAGCGGCAGCTCGCCGGACTGTCGCGGATACCCGCGAGTAGATACGGTCGCTGCATGACCACTGCCTTGATCACCGGCGCGACCGCCGGCATCGGAGCCGCCTTCGCCCGCCGGCTCGCACGGAGCGGCTACCGGCTCGTCCTGGTGGCCCGGGACACCGAGCGGCTGGAACGTTCCGCCGAGGACCTGCGCGGGAGGTTCGGTGTGGAGGTGGAGGTGCTCGGCGCCGACCTCGCCACCGACGAGGGGATCGCGGCGGTCGAGGCCCGCCTGGCCGACGGCGACCGCCCGGTGGACCTGCTGGTGAACAACGCCGGCTTCGGCAACCGGGGCGCGTTCTCCACCGTGCCGCTCCAGGACGAGTTGGACATGCTGAAGGTGCACATCGAGGCGGTGCTGCGGCTGACGACGGCCGCGCTGCCGGGGATGCGCGAGCGCGGCCGCGGCGCGGTCGTCAACGTGGCCTCGGTGGCGGCGTTCCTGCCGCGCGGCACGTACGGGGCGAGCAAGGCCTGGGTGGTGAGCTTCACCCAGGGTGTGATGCGCGACCTCGGCGGCACGGGGGTGCGGCTGATGGCGCTCTGCCCGGGCTTCACCCGTACCGAGTTCCACCAGCGGGCCGGCATGGGCACCGACAACATCCCCGCCTGGGGCTGGCTGTCCGCGGAGCGCGTGGTGGACGAGGCGATGCGCGACCTGGCCCGGGGGCGTTCGGTGTCGGTGCCGAGCAAGCGCTACAAGCTGGCGGTGGCCGTCGCCCGGGTGCTGCCGTCCGGCAGGCTCGGCGGCGTCTCCTCCAGGGCGGCCCGCACCTACCGCACCAACTGATCCGAAGGAGGAGGCGCGGCCGGGTGGCTGGGTTGCCGGGCAGGCGGGCGGGCGGCTGGCCGGGCAGGCGGACGGTCGGCCGACCGAGCATCGCGGAGGGCATCTCACTATTAGCTTTGCTAACTATGAGCCTCTCTCGTTATGCTGGCCGCCACCCGACCGCCCACCCGCCGCCGGCGCGCGCCCCCCGGGCGCCGCGCCCGCCCGGCCGTCCGAGGGAGGCTGCCCGCCCGTGCGCCCCGAAGGCATCCAGTGGACCCCGCCCGCCCGCGCCGAGGACGACCCGCGCCCGCCGACCCAGTGGCGCCGCATCCTCGCACTCTTCCGCCCCTACTCCGGCCGCCTCGCCGTCGTCGGCCTGCTGGTCGCCGCCTCCGCCGTGGTCTCGGTGACCACGCCGTTCCTGCTGCGCGCGGTCCTGGACACCGCCATCCCGCAGGGCCGCACCGGCCTGCTGACCGCCCTGGTGCTGGGCATGGTCGGCGCCGCCGTGGTGAACAGCGTCTTCGGCGTGCTGCAGACGCTGATATCCACCACCGTCGGCCAGCGGGTCATGCACGACCTGCGCACCGCCGTCTACGGCCACCTCCAGCGGATGTCGCTGGCGTTCTTCACCCGCACCCGCACCGGCGAGGTGCAGTCCCGGATCGCCAACGACATCGGCGGCATGCAGTCCACGGTGACCTCCACCGCCACCTCCCTGGTCTCCAACTTCACCGCCGTGACCGCCTCGGTGGTCGCCATGGTGGCCCTGGACTGGCGGCTGACCGTGATCTCGCTGCTGCTCCTGCCGCTGTTCGTCTGGATCAGCCGGCGGGTCGGCAACGAGCGCAAGAAGATCACCGGTGAGCGGCAGAAGCAGCTCGCCGCGATGAGCTCGGCGGTGCAGGAGTCGCTCTCGGTCAGCGGCATCCTGCTCGGCCGCACCATGGGCCGCTCCGACTCGCTCTCCCGCGAGTTCACCGGCCAGTCCGACCGGCTGGCCGAGCTGGAGGTGCGCGCCTCGATGGCCGGGCGCTGGCGGATGAACACCATCCAGGTCGTGATGGCCGCGATGCCCGCGGTGATCTACTGGGCGGCCGGCATGGCCGCGGCCAGCGGCGCCCCGATCGTCTCGGTGGGCACCCTGGTCGCCTTCGTCTCGCTCCAGCAGGGCCTGTTCCGCCCGACCGTCAGCCTGCTCTCCACCGGCGTCCAGGTGCAGGCCTCGCTCGCGCTCTTCCAGCGGATCTTCGAGTACCTCGACCTGACCGTGGAGATCGACGAGCCCGAGCGCCCCGTCACCCTGGACGCCGTGCGCGGAGAGGTCCGTTTCGAGGGCGTCGACTTCCGCTACGACCCGGGGCAGGAGCGGCCCACCCTCGCCGGGGTGGACCTGCGGATCCCGGCCGGCGGCTCGCTCGCGGTGGTCGGCGAGACCGGCTCCGGCAAGACCACGCTCAGCTACCTGGTGCCCCGGCTCTACGACGTCACCGGCGGCCGGGTCACCCTCGACGGGGTCGACGTGCGCGAGCTGTCCTTCGACACGCTCGCCCGCGCGGTGGGCGTGGTCTCCCAGGAGACCTACCTCTTCCACGCCTCGGTCGCCGACAACCTGCGCTTCGCCAAGCCGGACGCCACCGACGCGGAACTCGTCGCCGCCGCCCGCGCCGCGCGGATCCACGACACCGTCGCCGCCCTGCCGGACGGCTACGACACCCTGGTCGGCGAGCGCGGCTACCGCTTCTCGGGAGGGGAGAAGCAGCGCCTCGCGCTCGCCCGCACCATCCTGCGCAACCCGCCGGTGCTGATCCTCGACGAGGCCACCAGCGCGCTGGACAACAGCACCGAACGCGCCGTCCAGGAGGCCATCGACACCCTTGCGGCGGGCCGCACGACGATCACCGTCGCACACCGGCTCTCCACCGTGCGCGCGGCCGACCAGATCGCCGTGCTGGAGCGCGGCGAGGTCGCCGAACTCGGCACCCACGAGGAGCTGCTGGCGGCGGACGGCCGCTACGCCGCGCTGCTGCGCCGGGAGGCACCGGCCGTGGCCGCCGCCCGCTGAACCCGGCCGCGCGGCCCGACGCCGCCGCGCGGCCCGCCCCCGCCCCGCCCACGCCCCGCGCCCGGCTCAGGCTCGGGCTCAGGCGGCCTTGGGGACCTCGTTGTAGGTCTGCGCGACCTCCTGGCCGGAGAGCCGCTGGATCGCCGCCATCACCTCGTCGGTGACCTGGCGGCGGGCCTTGAGCGACCGGGCCTGCCCGTGCAGCTCGTCGAAGTGCAGCGGTTCGCCGAAACGGACCGTCACCTTCTTCAGACGCGGCACCCGCTTGCCGACCGGCAGGATCTCCTCAGGCCCCTCCAGCGCCACCGGCACCACCGGGACGCCGGCGGTGAGGGCGAGCCACGCCACGCCGGTCTTGCCGCGGTAGAGCCGCCCGTCCAGGGATCGGGTCCCCTCCGGGTAGATGCCGAAGGCCTTGCCGTCCTCCAGGATCTCCAGCGCCCGCTCCAGCGAGGCCTGCGCGGAGCGGTAGGTGCCGCGCTCGACCGGCACCGCGCCGATGCCCTGGAAGAAGCCGCGGGACAGCGCGCCCTTGAGCCCGGTACCGGTGAAGTACTCGGCCTTGGCCAGGAAGTGCACCCGGCGCGGGGCGGTGAGCGGGATCACCACGCTGTCGATGAACGAGAGGTGATTGCTGGCCAGGATGACGCCGCCCTTGCGGGGCACGTTCTCGATGCCCTCGATGGTGGGCCGCCAGATCCCCCGGGCGAGCGGTTTCAGCACCAGCCTGGTGACGAGATCGAGCATGGTCCCTCCCTGGACGAGCACGCCCGAGAGGTGCCCGGGCCTGGGGTTACGACGAGCGGCGTTCGGTTGCCCGGCCGGGCCGGGATCAGAACCGCAGACTACGACACCCACCCCGGCGGCCGTCCACTCCCGCCGACCGTGGCGCTCACCACGGCCCGGTAGGGTACGGCCGTCGGAATTACACATCAGCATCTGGTCATCCCAGGGAGGGCCCCATGGCAGACGTCGACACCATCCGCGCGGCGTTCGACAAGTACGACGTGAACGGCGACGGCCGGATCACCGCCACCGAGTACGCGCTGGTCGCGCGTGAGCTCGGCGACCTGACCACCTCGATCGCCGTGGCCGAGGCCGTCATCAAGACGATGGACACCAACCACGACGGCGAGCTGACCTTCGACGAGTTCCTCGCCGCGCGCCAGGGCTGACCCGGCCGAGGACGGGGTCCCGGGCGCGGTCCCGGGGCCCCGTCGCCGCGTTCACCGGCCTTGCGCCGGTGTCCGGCCGGTGTCTCAGCCGGCGCCTCGGCGGGCGTTTCGGCCGGTGTCTTGGCCGGTGTCTCGGCGGGCGTCTCAGCCGGTGGTCGGGAAGACCCGGCGGACCACCCGCTCCGCCGCCCCGCCGTCGTCCCACGGGTTGAACCGCTTGCGGAACTCCGCCCGCGCCGCCGGCTCCGGGTCCCCGGCCAGCAGCGCCGCCGCCAGCCCCCGCGGATCCGTCGTCAGCGCGCCCGGCGGCTGCTCGAACAGGTCGAAGTAGACGCCGCGGTCCCGCTTGTACTCCTCCCAGTCCGGCGCGAAGATCACGATCGGCCGGTCCAGCACGGCGTAGTCGAACATCATCGACGAGTAGTCCGTGACCAGCACGTCCGCCGCCAGGTAGAGGTCCTCCACGGCCGGGTGCGCCGACACGTCCAGGATCCTCGCCGCGTCCTCCTGCTCCGTCAGGTCGCCCGGGCCGCCGGTGTGGAAGTAGTGGGTGCGCACCAGCAGCGTGAACTCCGGCCCCAGCTCCCGGGCCAGCTCCCGCACGTCCAGCAGCGGTACGTAACCGCCGCGCGCCTCCCGGTGGGTGGGCGCGTACAGCACGGCGGTGTGCCCGGGCCCCAGGCCGAACCGCTCGCGCATCGCCGCCGACTCGGCCGGCGTCGCGCGGGCCAGCCGGTCGTTGCGCGGGTAGCCGGTGTCCAGCATCTCGTAGCGGCCGGGGAAGGCGCGGGCGAAGTGCTCGCTGGTGTGCGGGTTGGAGGAGACCAGGAAGTCCCAGCGGTCCACGGCCTCCTGGAGCCGGTCGAAGTCCATCCCGTCGGCGGCCACCGGATGGTCCCTGAGGTCCATGCCCATCGCCTTGAGCGGCGTGCCGTGCTGTGTCTGGACGTGCACCGTACCGGGCCGCTTCACCATCGTGCGCGGGAAGTTGACGTTGTTCACGAAGTACTTCGCGGTGGCCATCGTCTTCAGGTAGGCCGGGGTGTTGACGATGACGTAGGGCACGCCCTCCGGCAGCGTCGCCGCCTGCGCGCGGTTCTCCACCACCCAGACGCCGTGGACCGCGGGCGCCAGCTCCTTCGCCTTCTCGTAGATCGCGGCCGGGCTGCACGCGTAACCCCGGTGCCAGTACGCCGCGTAGACCGCCAGGTTCGGGTTGAGCGGCATCCGGCGGAAGGCGTTGTACGCGGTGAAGCGGGCGCTGCTGCGCACCCCCTTCTTCAGGGCCGGAGCCACCGCCCGGGCCCCGCGCTTGAGTTCGCGCGGCAGCCGCCCCGTACGGCGCAGCTCCGCGTACGCGCGCCGGGCGCCGCGCGCCGCGAGCCGGTACTGCACCCCGCGCACGCCCCCGGGGAAGCGGTAGCCCGCCGGACGGTGCCGGGCGAAGTGCCCGGCGATCCGGCGGAAGAACTCCGGCCGCAGCCCGACCGGGACCAGCCCCGGGGTGTCGTAGACGGTGAGCGCCTGCTGCACGGTCCGCTCGAAGACCAGGGTGCGCAGCTCCTCCGGCACGGGCCGGCCGGGGCGGTCGGGCCGGTCCAGGAAGGCGAAGATCGCGTCGTACTGGGCGAAGGCGTCGGCGTGCTTGGCGGAGGCGGTGCTGGTGATCGCCCCGGCCCGGCCGCGCCGGTAGAAGTAGCAGGGGCGGTCGAGGTGGCGCAGCCGCTCGGCGGCGAGCAGCGCGGGGTAGGTGACGGAGATGTCCTCGTAGTAGCCGCGGCCGAAGGAGACGCCGAGGCCGAGCAGGAACTCCCGGCGGAACACCTTGTTCCAGACCGACATCACGGTCTTGAACAGCGCCGGGTGCTCGGCCAGCGTGCACCCGGCGACGAGCGGGGAGCCGGTCAGCACGTGCCGCCAGGGGTTGGGCTCGGTGCCGCCGTCGGGGTAGACGTGGGTGAAGTCGGTCAGCAGCACGTCGGCGGGGGCCTCGCCGCGCTCCGCGCGCTCCGTCTCCGCGGTGAGCTCGTCGAGGAGGGCGGCCACCGTGCCCTCGGGCACCCAGTCGTCGCTGTCGACGAACCAGACGTACTCGCCGCGCACCTCGGGGAGGGCGGCGGTGCGGGCGCCGCCGAGACCCTGGTTCTCGGCGAGGTGGAGGACGCGCAGCCGCGGGTCGCGGGCGGCGTACTCGTCCAGGATCGCGCCGCAGCGGTCGGGGGAGCGGTCGTCGACCGCGATCACCTCGAAGCGGGACTCGGCGGAGGGCGTGTCCGCCAGGAGGGAGTCGAGGCAGCGCGGCAGGAAGCGCTCCACCCCGTGGACCGGGAGCACGATGCTGAGGAGGACTGGCACGCTGGCCGAGTCTACCGAGGCGGCGCAAGGGCGGAACCCGCAGGTCCGGGGCGCCGGAGCCGCCGGTGCCGGACCCCGTGCGGGGCGGCACCGGCAGCCTGGTGGCGGCCCGGCCGACCCTCACGGCCGGCCGCCGCTCCGAGCACCGCCCGAACCTGGCCGCCGCAGCGTCGAGGCGGCCTGGCAGTAGGCGCGGGGGGAGCCGGAATATTCATCAGTCGAACACGACGGTGGGTGCGACTCGCGCCCGCGTGATCGGTACCGATACTGCTTGGAGACGGCTCCCACGTCAATCCCTCGTTTGCGTTCACTTCTTAAAGGGATAGTCGTACCGATCCGGCGGTGAAAACTGGGCTCCCGGCAGGGGTTCGGCGGACACGGGGGGTGAGGTTGCGGTGACTGTGTGCGCCCGGCGTGCACCCGCGCGGCGGGCGCCGGGTGTGTGACCCGGCGAACCCGCTGACGAATGCCCGGTCGTGCACCATCATTGATGCCTAGTCGTGACCGCTCGGGCAGCCCCTGGTGCGGTGTCAGTTGACGCCGCACGGTACGGTGGCAGAACACCGGGACGGTTGCGCGAAGACCGTCTGTCGCGGATAGTCTTCGCCTCACGGCCCTGGCGCCTCGTAGGGGTGGGAAATCAGATGGAACACATGCAAGTGCGGACTCGGCCCCGCGTGCCGGCGATCCAGTGCGGTGTCGGCACGACCGGCCGCCGGATCGACCGACACCTGGCTGTGCTCGGCGCGCCCGCACTCCCGGCGGTGGACACCGCCGAGGCGCTCGGGTTGATAAGGGAGCTGACGCCGCGCGGTGTCGGCGCCCCGACCGCGCCGCCGCGCCGCCACGCGCGGGTCAGGCTGCTGGCGCCGCTGCGCCGGCTGCGGCGCGGGCTCTTCGGCGGGCGCGGCCGCGGCTGAGAGGCCGGCCGGCCTCGGGGCGCGCCACCGCCCTCCGCACCCACCTGCACCGACCCGGCGGATCCTCGCGACCGCCGGGTCTTCGGCGTGCCCGGAACCGGGCGCCCCGGGCCCGCGCCGTCCCGGCCCGCCGCACCGCCCGGATTGGTCTGAACCTCTCATGGTAAACCGACATGCCCCGCCGGCACGGAGAGTCGGCGAGGCTGGTCGGGCCACCCCCGGACGTGGGCGAGGATGGCGCCATGGCGGACCACACCCACACCACCCCCCACTCCACGTCCTTCCGGACCGAGACCATCGAGATCACCACCGGCAGCCGCGAGGTCGCGCTCGACATCACCGACCGCTGCGCCCGGTTCCTCGACCTGCACGCCGTCGGCCGGGACGGCCTGCTCAACGTCTTCGTTCCGCACGCGACCGCCGGGATCGCCGTCCTGGAGACCGGCTCCGGCAGCGACGCTGACCTGCTCGCCGCCCTGCGCGAGCTGCTGCCGGCCGACGACCGCTGGCAGCACCGGCACGGCACCCCAGGCCACGGCCGTGACCACGTCGTCCCCGGACTGGTCGCCCCGCACGCCACCCTGCCGGTGATCGACGGGCGGCTCGCGCTCGGCATCTGGCAGTCGGTGGTCCTCGTCGACACCAACGGCGACAACCCGCGGCGCACCGTCCGGCTCTCCTTCCTGGGCTGACCGGCGCACACCCCCCCGGAGGTCGGGCGGCGCGGGGCCGGGCCTAGTCCGGTGCCGGCCCGCCCCCGGGGGCCTCGGCGGCGGCTTCGAGGGCCGCTTTCCCGACGGCGGCCGTGTCGACGGCGGCCGTTCCGGGGACAGCCGTGTCGACGGCGGCCGCTTCGAGGACGGCCGTTTCGGCGACGGCTGTCTCAACGACGGCCGCTTTGGCGACGGCCGTTCCGACGGCGCCCGTTGCGGGGCGGCCTCTCCCGGGGCCGACCGCCTCGACGACGGCGCCGAGGTACCGCTCGATCGCCAGGTACTGGCAGAGCACGGAGACCGGACGGCCGAGCCGCGCGTACCAGGAGGCGAGCCGCGCGAAGGCGCTCACCTCGAACCACACCTCGCCCGCCGCGTCCATGGACACCACGAACGCCTCCTCGCCCCGCTCCGGGTGCCCCGGCAGCGTCCCGTAGGCGAAGCCGATCCGGTCCGCCTCCTCCACCCTCCACACCACCCGGCACGGGATCACCAGCCGGGGCCACCGGGTGCCGGGCAGGGCGAGCCGCAGCAGCACCGTCGCCCCCGGTTCGGCGGGCGCGTGCGGGTACACCGCGAAGCCGGTGCCCAGCTGGCAGCCCCAGCCGAGGACGAACGCGCCGGCGCGCGCCAGCACCTCGGGGCCGTGCCCGAGGTGGACCCGCCGTCGCAGGTGCGTGTAGCCCGCCGGCAGCCGGGTGCCCCGGATGGCGCCCACCTCGGGGTAGTCGGGGGCGGCGGCCCGGGCGGCCAGCAGCCGCCGTTCCAGGGCGGACATGGGTGAGTCGGGCATACGGCCACCGTAGCGCCCGACCTGGAGCGCCTTGCGCGGGGCCCGGCCGAGGAGTAGAGAGGGCGGCATGAGTGGAACAGGCGTGAACGACGACGGCACCACCGCGGCCGACCAGGTCTGCGTCCTCGCCCCGGGCGACGGCGAAGCCGTGGCGGGCCTGCTGCCCGACCCGGACCTCACCGGACCGCGCGCGGACTGCGTGCTGTGCGGCGAGCCCACCGAGCTGCCCGCCGACCACCCGGGCAGCACGCTCTGCCCCGTCTGCACCTGGCAGCAGGCACAGCGGATCGCCTGCTCCGGCTGACCGCGAACGCCGGGCGCCGGCGCCAGGTGCGATCAGGTGCCGTCAGGTGTCCTCCCGCCCCGCCAGGGTCAGGGTGGAGCCGTGCCGGCCCTTGCGGACCAGCAGCTGGGCCGGGATCCGGCTGCGCAGATCGGCGACGTGGCTGACGATGCCGACCGCGCGGTCCCGCTCGCGCAGGCCGTCGAGGACGTCCATCACCTCCTCCAGGGTGTGCTCGTCGAGGCTGCCGAAGCCCTCGTCGATGAACAGGGTGTCCAGCGGCATGCCCCCGGCCTCGTCGGTGACCACGTCGGCGAGGCCGAGCGCCAGGGCCAGTGAGGCGAAGAAGCTCTCGCCGCCGGAGAGCGTCGCGGTGTCGCGCTCGGTGCCGGTCCAGGCGTCCACCACCCGCAGGGCCAGCCCCGAGCGCTTGTTGCCCGTGCCCCGGTCGTCGCTGTGGACGAGGGTGTAGCGGCCGCCGGACATCCGGACCAGCCGGTCGCTGGCCGCCGCCGCGACCTGCTCCAGCCGCGCCGCCAGGACGTACGACTCCAGGCGCATCCGGAGCCGGTTGTCGGCCGAGGTGCCGGCCGCCAGCGCGGCCAGCCGGCTGATCCGCGCGAACCGGTCCAGCTCCGGGGCGAGTGAGCGGGCCAGCTCGGCCAGCTGCCGCCCGATCGCGGTCAGCGCCTCGCACCGCACCCGGGCCGCGTCCCGCGCAGCGTGCGCGGCCCGCAGCCGGTCGGTGGCGGCGCCGAGAGCGGCGCGGGTGCCCGGCAGGTCTGCGGGCGGCAGGGCGGCGGCCGCGGCCGACTCCGGTTCGGCGAGCCGCCGCTCGGCCGCCGCCAGCTCCGCCCGGTGCCGGTCCAGCCGCCGCTCCAGCCGCTCGCGCTCCGGCCGGGGCAGCAGGACGGCGGCGGCGTCCTGCGCGCTCGCGAACCCGGCCGCCACCGCGGCGCCGGCCAGTTCCTCGTCGGCCAGCTTGAGCTGGTGCGCCGTCTCGGCGGTGGCCCGGGCCGCGCCCGCCAGCGCTGCCACGGCCGAGGCGAGCCGCTCCAGGGCGGCCGCGCGCGCCGCGACCGACGGGGCGTCACCCCGGGCCGCCGCCACCCGGGCGCCCAGCTTCTCCTGCTCGGCGTGCAGGCTCCGCACCTGGGTGGCCAGCCGGGCGCCCTCCTCGCGGGCCTCGGCCAGCGCCGTCCGCCGCACGGCCTGCTCGGCGGTGAGCCGCTCGATCGCCCGGCCCACCGGGCCGAGCCCCTCCGCGGCCCGCAGCGCCTCCCGGTGCTCGCGCTCCAGGCCGGCGAGCGTCGCCGCGAGGGCCTCGGCGGGCTCCTCACCGGCCGCACCGGCCGCCGCCGCCCGGCGCACCTGGAGGCCGGACAGGTCCCGCTCCGCCGTGTCGGCGGCCTGCTCGGCCGAGGTCTGGGCCCGCCGGGCGCGCTCCTCGTCCTCGGCCCGGACCGGCTCGCCGGCCTGGCGGGCCGGGTCCGGGTGCTCCGCCGAGCCGCAGACCCGGCACGGCTCCCCGGGGGTCAGCTGCGCGGCCAGCTCGGCGGCCATCCCGGCCAGCCGGCGCTCGCGGAGGTCCAGGCCGTACTGCCGGGCGTCCAGCGCCTCCGCGCGCAGCGCCAGGACGCGCGGCCGGGCGTGGTCGATCTCCAGGTCCAGCCCGTCCCGCTCACGGGCGGCGGCCAGCCGCGCGGCCAGCTCCGCGCGCCGGGCGTCCAGCCGCTCGACGCGTCCGGCGGCGTCCCGCGCGGCGGACTCCTGCGCCTGGAACCCGGCGAGCCGGGTCTCGAAGTCGGCCAGCCAGTCGCCCGCCTCCTCGGCGAGGTCCTCGGCCCGCCGCAGGTCGGCGGCCAGCGCCGCCCGCGCGCCGTCCAACTCGGCGCACTGCCGCTCGTCCTCCCGGGCCGCCTCCAGCCGGACGACCTCCGCGCGCAGCCGCTGCTCGGCCTCGGCCAGCTCCCCGGCCTCGGCCCGCGCCAGCGCCCGGCCCCCGCCCGCCGGGACCCCGCCCGCCGGGACCCCGCCGCCCGCGCGGCCGGTCCCGGTCCTGTCGTGCCCGCTGCCGCTTCCGGTGTCGTCGTGTCCAGCGACGTCGTGCCCGGTGCCGCCGTCCGCCGTCCAGGCCCGTCCCGCCGGGCCGTCGGCGACCTCGGCCAGCACCGCGCGGTGCCGGCGCTCCTCCTCCCGGGCCCGCTGGTACGCCTGTGCCGCGCGTTCGCGCAGGTGCAGCACCGACTCGACACCGACCGCCGCCTGCGCCGCCGCCAGCCGTCGCCGGTCCGCCGCCCGGGCGGGCTCGTCCTCGGCCAGCCGGGCCGCCTCGCGCACCGCCTGCCGGTGCCGGTCCTGCCGGTCGGCCAGCTGCTCGGCGGCGCCCCGCGCCCGCTGCGCCGCCAGATGGGCCTCCTCGGCGCCGGCCAGCGCGGCCCCGGCGACGGTCAGCTGCTCGGCCGCGCCGCCGCGCAGCACCGCCGCCCAGCCGAGCACGCCCGTGGTGAGATCGGTGTCCGGGCCGGACGCGTCCTCGCCGGGCACCGCGCCCGCGGCCGGCTCGGCGCCCGGACCGGCCGCCTGCTCGGCCTTGCTCGCGAGGTCCCGCAGCCGGCGGCGTCCCGCCTGGACGGCGGCCTCGTGGGTTCGGCGCTGCTCGGCCAGCCAGGCCTCGACGGACTGGAACCGCTCGGTGTCGAACAGCCGGCGCAGCAGCTTGCCGCGCTCCTCCGAGTCCGCCCGCAGGAACCGCGCGAAGTCGCCCTGCGGCAGCAGCACCACCTGGCAGAACTGGTCCCGGCTCATGCCGATCAGCCGGTGGATCTCCTCGCCGGCCTCCTGGTGCGACTTGCTGACCGCCCGCCAGCCCGGGGCACCGTCGCCGGTCCCCGCGCCGTCGGCCGACCACTCGCGCAGCAGCGTCTGGGCCCGCTCGACGGTCATGCCCCGGCCGACCTTCTTCGGCCGCGGCTGCTCCGGGATGCGGGTGATCTCCAGCCGCCGCCCGCCCAGGGTCAGCTCCAGCCGGACGGCGGTCAGCCGGTCCGGCGCGGCGTGGTCGCTGCGCAGCCGGTTGGTCCGGCGGGTGCCGGGCACCTCGCCGTAGAGGGCGTAGCAGACCGCGTCCAGCACGCTGCTCTTGCCCGCGCCGGTGGCGCCGCGCAGCAGGAAGAGACCGCCGGCGGCGAGCGCGTCGAAGTCGACCGTCTCGGAGCCCGCGAACGGGCCGAAGGCGGTCACGGTCAGCCGGTGGAGTCTCATCGGGGCAGCTCCGCCTTCCGGTCGGTGGCCTGCCGGACGTGCTCGAAGCCCTCGCGCAGCCAGTCCAGCTCCTCCGCGTCCGGCTCGGCGCCGGGGCGGACGTGCCGCAGGAAGCCCTCGGCGATCTCCAGGTCGGTCCGTCCGCCGACCCGGGCGGCGTAGGAGGCGCGGGCGTCGGTGGTCGTCTCCTCCGGCTCGAAGAGCAGTTGGAGGGTGTGCGGGAAGCGGCGGCGCAGCCGCTCCATCGGCTCGCTCGGGCGGCTCGGGTCGGTGAGGGTGGCCTGCACCCAGGACTGCTCGTCGGCGGTGTACCGCTCGTCGGTGAGCAGTTCGTCGAGCCGGCCGCGCAGCCGGGCCAGCGGCCTGGGCACCGGGCAGTACACCCGCTCGGCGGCGACCGTGCCGTCCGCCGCGAGGTCGACCAGCCACATGCTCTTGCGGTGCTCGTGCTCGGAGAAGGAGTAGGCGAGCGGGGAGCCGCTGTAGCGCAGGTGCGGGGCGAGCGTCTGGCAGCCGTGCAGGTGGCCGAGGGCGGCGTAGTGCACGCCGTCGAAGACGCCGGCGGGGACGGCCGCGACCCCGCCCACCGCGATGTCGCGCTCGCTGTCGCTGGGCTCGCCGCCGGTGACGAAGGCGTGCGCCAGCACCACCGCGCGGGTGCCGGCCGGGCGGGCCGCGAGGTCGGTCCTGACCTGGTCCATCGCCGCGCCGAGCACCGCCGCGTGGCCGCCGCGCGCCAGGCCGAACCGCTCCCGGACCAGCGTCGGCTCCAGGTACGGCAGCCCGTAGACGGCGACCGGCCCGTGCGCGTCGGCCAGCACCACCGGCTCGGCGCACTCGCCCGGGTCGGTCCGCAGGTGGACGCCGGCCCGGCCGATCAGCCCCGCGCCGACGCCCAGGCGGCGGGCGGAGTCGTGGTTGCCGCTGATGAACACCGTCGGCACGCCGAGGCCGGCCAGCCGGTGCAGCACGTCGTCGAACAGCGCGACCGCCTCCAGCCCGGGCAGCGCGCGGTCGTACACGTCGCCGGCGACCAGCACGGCGTCCACGCCCCGGTCCCGGACCACCGCCACCAGGTGGTCCAGGAAGGCGCGCTGGGCGTCGTGCAGGCTCTCCCGGTGGAACGTTCGCCCGAGGTGCCAGTCGGAGGTATGCAGCAGTCGCATGGTCCCCGACCATAACGGGCGGCACCGACAACGAGGTCCGGAACGGGGATTCCCTTCCGCCCCGCCTGGCCTGCGGACCCTTCGCGGCGGTCGCTGCGCGTCGATTGTCAGTGACCGTGTGTATGTTCGCGGTCGTCGGGAGCCGAGGGGCTCGTGGGGCCGGTGTGACAGGTGCCGGCCGTAGGCGGAAGGGGTCGTGGGCATGCGGGACGGTATGCGTGGAGGGACGCGTGGCGGGAGTGCGGGGCGGCGGCGGCCGGGGCCCGGTGGGCCGGGGGCGCGGGGCTCCGGTGGGCGGCCGCCGGGAGGCGGGCCGGCCGGGCCGGGCGCGCCGGGCCGGCGGCGGGGTCGGCCGCGCGGGGCGCCGCCGCCGCAGCCGGTGGCGCTCGCGGTGGCGGTCCGCGCCGCCGACTTCGCCGACCTCGCGGGGTACGGGCTGTTCGGCGGGCTGTCGTTCCGGGCCTATCTGCGGCGGGTGGCGGTCCAGCTCCGGGCGCTGGGCGGGCATGGCTTCGAGGTCCACCTGCGGGCGCTGGACCCGGCGGACTACGAGGAGTACTGCGCGGCGCTCGGCTTCGACCCCGGGGACGCGGCGGCGCGGGTGGCGTACGCGGCCGATCCCGAGCTGGGCGGGGAGCCGTTCGTCTACGCCGGGCAGCGACTGGCCGTGCTGCTGCCCGGGCTGGCCGACGACCACCGGGCCAGGGTGCGGATCTCCATCGCGACGGCGGCGCTGCTGGAGGCGGCCGGCGAGGGGCCGCCGGGGGAGCGGCGGCTGGTGGCGGCGCTGCGGCACGCGATCGAGGTGTGGTCGGCGGTCGCCGCGGGGGCGGGCGACGGCTTCCACCTGCTGACCCTGCGCTGCCACGGCCCCGAGCACGGCGAGGAGCTGACCTCGGCGGCCGACCTCCAGATGGAGCGGGGCCGGTGCGCCACGGGCGGGCGCGACGGCGAGGCGTTCTGCATGACGCTGGCGGCGGGGCTGGCCTCCGGCGGCGCCGGGGCGATGGTGCTGCACGGCGATCCGGCGGCGCCCGGCGGGCAGGCGGTGCGGGGCTGGGCGCTGCACCGCGGGCGGCTGCGGCCGATGACCGGCCGCGAGGTGCTCGACGAGCTGGCCGACGACGTGGGCCGCGGCCTGCCGTTCCCGCCGGCCGCCGTCCCGCTGCCGGGCTTCGCGCTCCCCGCGCCGCCCGCGCCGGAGGACGGGGGTGGGCCCCTGGACTGACCGGGGCCGACCAGGCTCTTCGGTCCGCGGTGTCCACCAAGCGGCGCTGGGGACTGTTCATCGACCGCCTGTTCGGGGAAGATTTCGGGGAAGATCAACAGTGGGAACGGCCGGTGCCCCACGCCGCCGCTCCCGCCCGATCGGCCCCGAACCGCGCACCGCGAACGTCCCCGCGCACCGTCGGTCCGGCGAGCCCGACACCGAAAGGGGGGACGCATGAGCCGGATCGAGTACAGCGCGGAGATCGCCGAGCTGCTCGGCCGGGTGCGCCGGCGTCCCACCGCGGGGTGGCCGTGGCGGCCGGGTGAGCGGGTGCCTCCCGGGCTCGTGGTCAAGCAGTCCTGGGGGTGGCTGTTCGCCCCCGACGGCCGGGTGCTGACGCTGGTCAACCCCAGGGACGGCATCGTCTCGCTGCCCGGCGGCTCGCTGGAGCCGGAGGACGCCGGCGATCCCGGCTGCGCGCTGGCCCGGGAGGCGGGCGAGGAGGCGCAGGCCATGATCGGCACGGCGTACTACCTCGGCTACCTCTACGACCGGGTGGGGTCGGCCAACGGCGGGAACGAGTGCGCCCGGGTCCGGATGGCCGCCGCGCTGCGGGCGGTCGGTCCGAGCGCGCCCGACCCGGCGTCGGGCCGGCACTACCGGCGGCTGCTGGTGGCGCCGGGCCTCGCCGTCGAGCTGCTCGGCTGGGGCACGCCCGGACTGCGCCAGGCCCGGGCGGCGGTGGCGACCGCCGTACACCGGCTCGGCGTGCCCGCGGCGGCCAACGAGGCGATCGAGGAACTGCCGGCCGACGGCTGCGAGGTGTTCCCTGACGCCCCGTCCGCCGTCGAGGCCGCCCCGGCCGACCGGCCCGCGCGCCCGGCGGACCGGTCCGGTCACGCGGCGGACCCCTCCGGTGGCCGGTGAGCGCGGCCGGCCCGGGCCGCCCCCGGGGCCTGTTCCACCACGTCGAGCTGTGGACGGACGACCTGGCGGTCGCCGCGGCGCAGTGGGGCCCGGTGCTGCTCGCGCTCGGGTGCGAGCCGTTCCAGCACTGGCCGAGCGGCCGCAGCTGGCGCCTCGGTGACGCCTACCTGGTGATCGAGCAGTCGCCGGCGCTGCTGCCGGGCGGTCACCAGCGCCTGCGGGCCGGCCTCAACCACCTCGCCGTGCACGGCGGACGGGCGGCGGTGGACGCCGCCCTCGCCGCCGGCTGGGCCGTCCGGGTGGACACCGGGGAAGCGGTCCACCTGATCGACCGCCAGGGCTTCGAGCTGGAGATCGTCGTCCACGACGGCGAGCCCGGCTGACCCGTCCCGGCCCCGGCCCCGGCCTTGCCCTGCCCTGCCCGGCTTTGCCCTGCCCGGTCTTGCCCTGCCCCCCGCCTTGCCCCACCCCGCCGGGGTGGCGACCCGTCCGGGTGACGGCCCGTCCGAGTGACGCGCCGTCCGGTCACCACCGGCGCTCGCGCCGTCGCCCGTAGTGAGAAAGGGCGCGTTCATCGCGCCGTTGTCAGACTTTTCGTCAATTGACTTGGCATGACAACTTCACACGTTAGCTACTGCCTGGTATCAAATTCCGTGACGCACGTCACGACCAGGAGGTCCCATGCCCCGCCCTGCCCGAGTCATGTCCGTCGCCGTCACCGCGGCCCTCCTTTCCCTCACCACGCTCGCCACCGCCGGTTCGGCCCACGCCGCCGGCGTCAACTACGTCGCACTGGGCGACTCGTACTCCTCCGGCGTCGGCGCCGGCAGCTACACCGCCGAGAGCGGGAGCTGTAAGCGCAGCACCAACGCCTACGCCTACCTGTGGAAGAACGCGCACGCGCCGACGTCCTTCAAGTTCGTCGCCTGTTCCGGCGCGAGGACCGGAGACGTGCTCAACAGCCAGATCTCCGCGCTGAGTTCCACCACCACGCTGGTCAGCATCAGCATCGGCGGCAACGACGCGGGCTTCGCGAGCACGATGCAGACGTGCGTCCTGGACTCCGAGAGCGCCTGCCTCAACGCCGTCGCCACCGCGAAGAACTACGCCAACAGCACGCTGCCCGGCCAGCTCGACAGGGTCTACTCGGCGATCCGCGCCAAGTCGCCGAATGCCCGCGTCGTGGTCCTCGGCTACCCGCACATGTACAAGGTCGGCGGCAGCTGCATCCTCGGCATCGGCGACACCAAGCGCGCCGCCATCAACAGCGCCGCCGACGTGCTCGACGAGGTCCTCGCCAAGCGCGCCGCCAACGCGGGCTTCGCCTTCGGCGACGTCCGCTCGATCTTCCGCGAGCACGAGATCTGCGGCTCCAGCACGACCTGGCTGAACAGCACCACCCTGCCCGTCGACGAGAGCTACCACCCCAAGGCCGCCGGCCACTCGGGCGGCTACCTCCCGGTCTTCTCCGCCCAGGTCTGAGCGGACCCGCCCAGGCCCCGACAGGCCCGGGCCCGCCGGCCCCTCACAGGGGGAGGGACCGGCGGGCCCGTCCGCTCAGCGGCGCGGTTCCGGTGCCGGCGCGGGTGGCGCCGGCGGGAACGGGATCCCGGCGAGCGCGGGCAGCAGTTCCCGTTCCTCATGGGCGAGATGGTCCTCCAGCGCGGCCGCCGTCCGCTCCAGCTCGGCGCGGAACGCCCCGGGCTCGGCGGCGCCGATCCCGGCCACCAGCTCGACCAGCCCGTCCTTCAGCCCGGACAGCACCAGGTGCTCCGCGGCCAGCCGTTCCAGCACGCCCCGCAGTTGCGGGTGGCTGCGGGCGAGTGCGGGGAAGACGCCCCGGTCCTCGCCGGTGTGGTGCACGGTCAGCCCCTGGCAGAACGCCAGGCAGTGCTGGCGGATCTGCAGCCCGAGCGCGGGAACGCGATCGCCGCCGCCGGCGAAGTGCGCCTCGGTCTCGGCCCGGAGGTGCCGCAGCTGGGCGCGCAGCCAGTCGTGCACCTCCAGGAGCTTGTCCGCCAGGCTGGTGACCTCGCGCGGCGAGTCGTCCCCGGTGTGCTCCAGCACCACCACCGGCAGCACCCGTTCGGTGTGCCGCTGGTAGTCCCCGTATCCGGGCGCGGCCCGGACGACCGCCTCGAAGAGCCGGTCGCGCCGCGCCCCTTCGGCGGGGACGGCGATCGCGTCGAACGCCTCCTCGCCGAGCTCCACCCCCACCACCGGGCGGGCGAGCAGGTTGCGGTACCACTGCGGGTCCTCGGCCGCCCCGGCCGCCGAGGCGACGACCAGCAGCAGCCCCTCGGCCCGCACGAAGCCGAGCGGCACCGTGTGCTCCCGGCCGGTCCGGGCGCCGAAGGTGGTCAACAGCAGCAGGTCCCCGCCCTCGAAGGGCCCGCCGACCTTCCCGCCGTTGGCGCGGAACTCCTTGATGACGGCCTGGTTGAACGAATCTGCAGAACCAGCAGAACCAGCAGAACCGGCAGAACCAGTCGAATCGGTTGAATCGGTTGAGTTGAACGATGAAGAAGACATGGGCATGCGTCTGTGCGGATCTCCGAACACGGAAGAGCGGCCACCGCCTCGGCCGTGGCCGCGCGGAATGGGTCAGTAGAGGAGAGCGGAGCAGATACTCATCACGCGTCGTCCCTCGAACTCGGGTGCCGGCCCGGTCACCGGCCGGCCCAAGTCTTTTTGGCCGGCGCCACGCTGCACGCGCCCCATCAGAACACCCGGCCCGTCCCCTGTCAACGAGGGGCCGCACGAGGGGTCAGCCGGCCGCCGGGCGCGGCACCAGCAGGACGGCCGTCGCGTCGTCGTGGCACTTGCTGCGGGGCCAGCGGCGGCAGTCGGGGTCGGAGCGCTCCAGCTCCCGGGTGCGGGCGATGAGGTGGCGGGGGCCGTGGGTTTCGAGCCGGTCCAGCAGCTCGGGCCAGCTGTGGACGCCGAAGTCGTCGACCGGACGGGCGGCCCCGTCGGTGAGCAGCGCCGCGGCCCGCAGCCGGTCGAGCGGCACCGAGCCGGTGCAGGCCTCCTCGGCGGCGGCCTCCTCGGCGGCCGCCACCCAGTAGCCGCCGGCGGTGTTCATCACCCGGCGCTGGGCACGCGCGAACGCGGCGGCCCGTTCGGCCGGTCCGAGCTGCTCCACCTCGGCGGCCAGGGCCGCGCGCTGGGCGGTGGTGACGTGCGAGACGCGGTGGTCCGAGACCGTGCGGACGCTGCCGGTCGGGGCGTCGCCCGTACGGACGTCGCCCGTGCCCAGCCGGAGCACCAGTGTGCAGTCCGCGAGGACCAGCCACTCCAGCCGGTCGGCGCCGGCCCTGGCGACGGCAACCGTGGCCGAAGGGGTGAGCGTGCTGCCCAGGTCGCAGGTGGCCGCGTGTGCCCGTGCGGTCCGGCGGATCGCCGTGGCCAGGCACTCGCGCAGGCCGGTGCGCCGGTCGGCGGCCAGGCGGTGCAGCGCGGTGCCGAGCGTCCGCACGAACCACGGCACTCCGTGGAGGCACCCGGTGTCCAGGGCGGCGGGCAGGCCCGCGCCGTCCAGCAGGACCACCACGTCGGCGGCGGCCAGGACGAAGTCCTCGTTGCGCGCACCGGGGCGGGCCTGTGACGCGACCGAGGCGCGCAGGGAGGTCAGCATCGGGTGCGGGCGCAGGAGCGGTCGAATGCCTCCAGGGCCCGGGCGTGTGCCCACACCTGGCCGGGGGAGCGGCGGGCGAGGTCGGCGTCGCCCCGCGTCGTCCGGCGGGCGCGCGGCACCCGGCGGAAGGTCCCTTCCCCTGCTCTCCCCATGGGGACGAGTCTGGCGGCGGAGGATCTCGTACCGGCCACGGACAAGGCGCGGAACGGGCGCGGAACCGGCGCACCGCCGGTGCCCGTTGGGCGTCCGGCGGTGCGCTGCGGTGCGCTGCGGTGCGCTGCGGTGTGCGGTGATACGCGAGGGCGCGGGTCAGCGCAGGTAGGAGGTGAGCCCGGCGGGCTTGAGCCCGGCGACCTCGGCGGCGGCCAGGGCGCGCTGGAGGTCGCCGGCCAGGGTGTCGGTCCAGTGCATCAGCACGACGTCCCCGGGCGACAGGGTGCCCTCGTGCCAGATGTTGGAGGCGCCCCAGCTGAAGTCCGCGTCGGCGGTGAGCACGGTGCGCATGCCGCAGTTGGCGGCGGCCTGGAGGGTGTCGGCGTTCCAGGCGAAGTACGGCGGGCGGAACACGGTCGGCGCGGTGCCGAACCGGCGCGTGAGCGAGTCCCGGGCGTCGCAGATCTCCACCTGCTGCTCGGCGGGCGAGAGCTTGGTGAGGTCCGGGTGGGAGACGCTGTGGTTCTGGATGGAGGAGCCGGGCGCGGAGGTGACCCGCTGGAAGTAGCCGGGGTTGGCGGCGGCGGCCATCGGCAGCGGGAAGGCGGTGATGGGCAGCTGGTGGTCGGCGATGAAGCGCTCCGCCTCCGGGGTGGTCTGCCAGCCGTCGTCGATGGTGAAGAAGACCACCTTGTCGCTGGTCGGCACCGAGGCGGCGGCGGTCGCCGGGGCGGGCGCGGGGCCGTCCACCCGGACGTCGTCGACCGCGAACGGGCCCTGCTGGTACCAGCCGTGGACGGACAGCCGCACGGTGGTGGCGGTGGGGCCGGCGGTGAAGCGGGTGGTGAGCTTCTGCCAGTCGCCGTGGGTGTCCTCGGTCCAGGCGGGGGCGGTCGGGCGGTCGGTGCCGTCGGTGGCGCCGAGGAAGACGAACTTCCCGCGGACCCAGGCGGAGGCGGTGTAGGTGGTGCCGGGCCGGACCGAGACGGTCTGCGCGCACCTGCCGGTGGACTCGTCGCCCGCCGGGGTGACGGCCAGGGCGGAGGCGCCCGAGTGCGGGGCGGCGGTGGTGACGGAGGCCTCGGCGGGCCCGCCGTCGCAGTGCCAGCCGGGCACGCTGCCCCAGTCGGCGAGCGGGGAGGCGGGGATCTCGAACCCGGGGTTGGTGGCCAGGTTGACGGTGGCTGCGGCGGCCTCGGCCGGGGCGGCGCTCTCGTTCGCCGAGGCCGCGGCGGGCCCGGCGAGGCCGGCCACCAGCAGTGCGGCGGTGGCGGCGAGTGCCGACAGGCGTGCGGGCATGCGCGAGGAGATGGACACGTGGGGACTCCTGCGTGGGGACGCGACCGTTGGGGCGGGCGCGCGGAGAACGGGATGTGGGGGTGCTCCCGGAGGGGGCGGGAGCCGTCGGCGTGCCGCACTCTGACCGGACCAAAACAATGGACTGGACCACTCCGATCGTCAAGGAGTGGCGAACACGACGGGGGACACCGGTCGTACCGGACACGGGGTGAGACGGTCCGTCAGGGTGCGTAGAGCTCCTCGATGTCCGCCGCGTAGTAGTCGGTGATCGCGGCCCGCCGCAGCTTCAGCGAAGGCGTCACCAGCCCCTGCTCCACCCCGAACTCGCGGGGCAGCAGCCGGAACGCGCGGATCGACTCGGCGCGCGAGACGGCGGCGTTGGCGGCCGCGACGGCGCGCTGGATCTCGGCGTGCAGGTCCTCGTCGGTGAGCACCGCCCACGGGTCCGACTGCCCGCGCCCGCGCTGCTTCAGCCAGTGCGCCAGCGCCGCCGGGTCGAGGGTGATCAGCGCGCCCACGTAGGGGCGGTCGTCGCCCACCACCAGGCACTGCGAGACCAGCGGATGCGTCTCGACCCGCACTTCCAGGGCGCCGGGCGCGAGGTTCTTGCCGCTGCTGGTGACGATGAGGTCCTTCTTGCGGCCGGTGATGGTCAGATAGCCGTCCTCGTCCAGTCGGCCGAGGTCGCCGGTCCCGAACCAGCCCTCGAACAGCGACTCGGCCGTGCAGCGCGGATGGTTGAGGTAGCCGCCGAAGACGCCGGGGCCGCGCACCCACACCTCGCCGTCGTCGGCGATCGCCACGGTGGCGCCGGGCACCGGCCGTCCGACCGTGCCGATCTTGGAGCGCCCGGGCGGGTTGCCGGCGATCGCGGCCGAGGTCTCGGTGAGCCCGTAGCCCTCGTACAGCTGGAAGCCGATCCCGGCGAAGAACAGGCCGAGTTCGCGGTCCAGCGCCGAACCGCCGCACATCAGCGTCCGCAGCCGGCCGCCGAACACGGCGCGCAGCCGCTGGTAGACCGTCCGCTCGTAGGCGAGGTGGCGCAGCCGCAGGCCGGCGCCGGGCCCGTGGCCGCGCCCGTGCGCGCGCTGCTCCCGGCAGCCGGCCCACTCGACGGCCACCTGCCGGGCCTGTTCGAACAGTTCGGCCCGCCCGGCCTCCTCGGCGGTGCGCCGGGCCTGCTGGAACACCTTGTCGAGCACGTACGGCACGACGAGCAGGAAGGTCGGGCGCAGCGCGGTGAGCGCGGGCAGCAGGGCGCCGGTGGACATCTCGGAGAGGTGGCCGAGCCGGAACCCGCCGCGCACCGCGGCGATCTGCACCATCCGCCCGTAGACGTGCGCCAGCGGCAGGAACAGCACGGTGGAGGGCTGGTGGCCGCCGGTGTCCTGCAGCGCCTCGTGCCAGCAGGCGATCAGCGCGTCGGCGGCGGTGGCCAGGGCGCCGTGGGTGAGCAGGCAGCCCTTGGGGCGGCCGGTGGTGCCGGAGGTGTAGACGACGGTGGCGACGGTGTCGGCGGTGACGCCGAGCCGCTGGCGGTGGACCAGGGTGTCGGGGACCCCGCGCCCGTCCTCGACGATCGCGGCGACGCAGCCCCGGTCCAGCTGCCAGATGCCGGTCAGGTCGGGTAACGCGTCGCAGACCGCGCCGACGGTCATCGCGTGGTCCTCGTCCTCGACCAGGCAGGCCACCGCCTGGGTTTCGGCGAGGATCCAGCGGACCTGCTCGGGCGCGGCGGTGGGGTAGACGGGGACGGGGATCGCGCCGATCGACCAGAGCGCGTAGTCGAACAGCGTCCACTCGTAGCGGGTGCGGGACATCAGCGCGACCCGGTCGCCGTAGCGCACGCCACGGGTGAGCAGGCCCTTGGCGAGGGCGAGCACCTCGTCGCGGAAGCCGGCCGCCGTGACGTCCTGCCAGCCGCCGCCGGCGGTGCCCCGGGCGCTCTCGGCGCGGCGGGCCAACTGGACCAGGCCGGGGGAGCGTTCGGCGGTGTCGTAGAGCGAGTCGGCCAGCCCGCCGGTGGCCGGCGGCCCGGCCGGGGCGGGGGTGGTGAACTCGCGCACGATCCCCCCGATCCGTCCTCCAAGTGGAGCGAAACTATCGGATGGCGTGCCGACTGCCCAGGGTTGTGACCAGGACGCGACGAGATCGGCACCGGTCCGTGCGGAAAGTGCCGTGGAACGGTCGTCCGCCGTCGTCGTGCCGTCGTCGTGTCGCCGTTGCGCCGCCGGCCGGCGTCCGCCCCGGGCGGTCCGGACGTGGCCGGGAGGCGGCCGGGCCGTGGCTTGGAGGCGGCCCACGGGCAGTGTGGCGACGGAGGGGTGGCGGTGTGACGACGATGTGGCGGTAGTGCCAAACCGGTGATCTTGGTGCCGATCCGGACACGATCGGGCCCGGGGCGAAGAGAGGCCGGGTTCGACCCTCGAACGAGTGGTCAGGGCGTAGTAGAGTCTCGCAGACCTGCGGCCGGGGCTCCCGGCCCGGCCTGCGAAACCACCCCCGGACCGGCACCTGGTCCGTACCAGCACGCCTCCTGTCCGCGCCGATCCACGCCCCCGCCGACCCCACCGCCCCCGCCGACCCGCCGCCCGCACCCCGTCCGCGCCTGGCACTTCCCGACCGAGGACTCCATGCGTCTGCGTAGCAGCTCGATCCGCGCGAAGATCATCGCGCTGCTCCTGGTGCCCATCGTCGCCCTCGCCGCCCTCTGGGCGTACGCGACGCTCACCACCGCCGGGGACGTCTGGAGCCGGCTGGACCTCAGCAGGACGTACAAGGAGTTCGGCGCCCCGGTCGACCAGTACGCGCACGACCTGCAAAACGAGCGCCGGGCCGCCGTCAAGCGGCTGGCCGACCCGGCCTCGCGCGCCGCCCGGGACGCCCTCGAACAGGCCCAGGCCGTCACCGACCGGGACCTCGCCGTGCTGCGGCAGAAGAAGGACACCGGGAACGGACGGCTCGACGAGGCCCAGCGCGGCCGCCTGCTGCAGATCCTCGCCGCCGCCGACCAGCTCCCCCCGCTGCGCGCGCAGGTCGGCCGCGCCGCGCTCAACTGGGAGTTCGCGCTCGCCCAGTACACCGACCTGGTCAAGCCCACCTTCGGCTTCCGGTCCGCCTTCGTCGCCCGCCAGAGCGGCCAGCTCCCGCGGCAGGGCACCATCCTGACCGAGCTGGTGCGCGCCCGGGAGTACCTCTCCCAGGAGGACGCGGCGATGGAGGGGCTGAGCTCCGCGACCGCCCGCCCGACCGCCGAGCAGTACCAGGTCGCGCTCGACGCCCTGCACAACCAGCAGGCCCTGTTCACCGTCTACATCGCCGAGCTGGACCCGGTCGACCAGGCCGACTACATCGCCCTGCGCGGCGGCGAGGCCTGGGCCTCGCTCGCCCGGGCCGAGGCGGACTTCGTCGGCGCGGGCGGCCCCGAGCGGGTGGTCCAGGCGATCAACGGCGACGACTGGCGGCGGACCGCCGACCACGCGCTGGGCGACCTCGCGGCGATCAACGCCCGGCTGGCCGGCACCATCGACGAGCGCGACCACTCGTACGCGATCGGACTGCTCTGGCGCGGCGGCATCGCCGGTGTGATCGGCCTGGTCGCCGTGGTGCTCTCGGTCCTGATCTCCTACCGGATCGGCCGCGGCCTGGTGCGCGACCTGATCGGCCTGCGCAACGCCGCCAACGAGCTGGCCGGCACCCGCCTGCCCTCGGTGATGCTGCGGCTGCGCAAGGGCGAGGCGGTGGACGTCGCCGCCGAGGCCCCCGAGCTGGAGTTCGGCCCGGCGGAGATCGGCCAGGTCGGACAGGCGATCAACGCCGTGCAGCGGGCCGCCGTCGAGGCCGCCGTCGAACAGGCCGAGCTGCGGCGCGGCGTCTCCGCGGTCTTCGTCAACCTGGCCCGGCGCAGCCAGGTGCTGCTGCACCGCCAGCTGACCCTGCTCGACACCATGGAGCGGCGCACCGAGGACCCGGCGGAGCTGGAGGACCTCTTCAAGGTCGACCACCTCACCACCCGTATGCGCCGGCACGCCGAGGGCCTGATCATCCTGGCCGGCGGCTCGCCGGGCCGGGCCTGGCGCAAGCCGGTGCGGATGGTGGACGTGGTCCGCGCGGCGGTCGGCGAGGTCGAGGACTACGCCCGGGTGATCGTCCGGCCGTTCCCCGGCACCGGCCTGCTCGGCAGCGCGGTCGCGGACGTCACCCACCTGGTCGCCGAGCTGGTCGAGAACGCGGCGGTGTACTCCCCGCCGGCCACCCAGGTCACCGTCCAGGGCGAGGTGGTCGCGCACGGCTTCGCGCTGGAGATCGACGACCGGGGGCTCGGGCTGAGCGAGCAGGCGCTCGCCGGGATCAACGAACGCCTCGCGGTCGAGCAGGAGTTCGACCTCGCCGACACCGACCGGCTCGGCCTCTTCGTGGTCAGCCGGCTGGCCCGGCGGCACGGCATCCGGGTGCACCTGCGGCCCTCGCCGTACGGGGGGACCACGGCGGTGGTGCTGATACCGCGCGAGCTGCTGGCGGAGGCGCCGGACGGGCTGCCGGAGCCGCCGGCGGCGGGCTCGGGCGCGGGCTCGGGTGTGGGGACGGGTGCCGGTGCGGGTTCGGCCGGGGGGCGGCGGGCGGCGGCGGGTCGGCGCGACCTCGTCGCGGTGCCGTCGCTCGGCGCGGACCGGGCGGCGGGCGCCGGCGGCCCGGGCGCGGTGAAGGCCGCGAACGGGGCCGGCGGGGCAAACGGCTCGAACAGCTCGAACGGAACGAACGGAACGAACGGCTCGGACGGCGTGGGCGGGCGGCACCGGATCAGCGGTGGGCCGCGTCCCTCGGCGCCCGAGCCGGCGCGCACGCCCGGCGGTCTGCCGCGCCGGTCGCGCGGCAACGGCGGGCCGGTGCTCGTTCCTGCGCCGGCCGGTGAGCCCGCCGGGCCCGGCACCGGCCGGCACCGGCGTGCGGAGGCCCAGGGTGCGGCGGCCGTGACGGACACGGTGCCCGCCGTGCCCGAGGACAGCGCCCCGCCGCGTGACGACGCCTCGGGCGACGGTGCCTCGCGTGGCGCAGTCCCCGGTGGCGCAGTCTCCGGTGGCGGAGTCTCGCCGGGCGGGCTGCCGCGTCGCGTCCGGCAGGCGAGCCTCGCCCCGCAGTTGCGCGAGCGGGCGGCGGAGAGCGCAGCCGCCGCCCCGGCGGGGGAGCGCCCGGACGGCGGCGCCGAGGCGGCGCGCGAGCGTTCGCCGGAGGAGGCCCGGGCCACCTTCGCCTCGTTCCAGCGCGGCTTCACCCGAGGCCGGGGCGCCACCGGTGCCCCGCCCGCCCCCCGGCCGCCGTCGTCGGCACCGCCGGCACCGCCGGTCTCGGCGTCGAGGACCGTGCCCGGCTGGCAGCCGCCGGACCCGGGACGCCGCGCGATCAGTCCGGCGCCCGCCCCAGCGGCGCTGCCCGGCCCCGCAGGAGGCGAGCCGGCGCCGTTGGCCCGCCGCGCGCCCGTCCCGCCGCCGACCAGGCTCCTCCGCGCTCCTCGCGCCACCGTGGAACCAGGCGCACCCGCCGGTCCGTTGTCCGACGGGCCGTCCGAAGGCACCGCACCACCCGCACGACCCGTCAGGCCCGTTCGACCCGCTCCACCGGCACGACAGGCACGACAGGCACCACCCGCACGACAGGCACCACCCGCACCACCCGCTCCAGCGGAAGGAACAGATTCATGACCACTTCGACGCAGTCGCCCGGGGACCTCAACTGGCTCCTGGACGACCTGGTGGGACGCGTCGCCGCGCTGCGGCACGCGGTGATCCTCTCCAGCGACGGCCTGGCCACCGGCGCCTCCCGTGACCTCGACCGGGAGGACGCCGAGCACCTGGCCGCCGTCGCCGCGGGCTTCCACAGCCTGGCGAAGGGCGCCGGCGGGCACTTCAAGGTCGGCGGCGTGCGCCAGACCATGGTCGAGCTGGACGAGGCCTTCCTGTTCATCACCGCGGCCGGCGACGGCAGCTGCCTGGCGGTGCTGAGCGAGGCCGAGGCCGACATCGGCCAGATCGCCTACGAGATGGCCCTGCTGGTCAAGCGGGTCGGCGAGCACCTGGCCGCCGAACCGCGCGCCGACGTGGCCCCGCCCGGGAGATGAGCGGTCCGATGGCGGACGAGGAGCCGACATCGGTGCCCCCGGAACCCGTCCCGGGACCGGACCCGGTCCCGGAGCCCGTCCCGGACCCGGACGGCCGTGAGGGCGGCGGCCGCGGGTCCGGCGACCGGGGGCCGCACGGCCCGGGCGGTCCCGATGGCCCGGACGGCCCGGACGGGGGCGGGCCCGGGCTCGACCTGTTCCAGGCGCGGACCCCGGTCGACGACCGCTGGTTCGACGACGACGCCGGCCCGGTGGTGCGGCTGTACTCGATGACCCGCGGCCGCACCCGGCCCGTCGAGGACGGCCTGTTCGACCTGATCTCGCTGATCACCGCCAAGGACCCCGCGCCGGGCACCGGGGCCGTGCCCGCCCACGTGCTCGACCCGGAGCACCAGACCATCCTGGCCTGGTGCCGCCGGGAGCCGATCTCGGTGGCCGAGCTCGGCTCCTACACCGATCTGCCGGTCAGCGTCGTGCGTGTCCTGCTCGGCGACCTCTACGACGCCGATCTGATCGGCGTCACCCGACCCGTTCCGCTCGCCGAGCTGCCGGACGAGCGCCTGCTGCGAGACGTGATCAATGGACTCCGTGCGCTCTGACCTGACCGCGGCCGCCGATGCCACTGCCGACGCCACCGCCGACGCCACCGTGACCGCGGCCGCCCCGGCGGGGCCCGCCCACCACCGGGCCGGCGCCGCGGGCGGCGACCGGGCCAACGACCCGCGCTGGCGCGGCGGCCCGGCGGCGGCGGTGAAGATCCTGGTCGCCGGAGGCTTCGGCGCGGGCAAGACCACCCTGGTCGGCTCGGTCAGCGAGATCCGCCCGCTGCGCACCGAGGAGGAGCTCAGCGAGCTGGGCCGGCCGGTGGACGACACGGCGGGCGTGGAGGCCAAGCGCACCACCACGGTGGCCATGGACTTCGGCCGGATCGACCTGCGGCCCGGGCTCGCCCTCTACCTCTTCGGCACCCCCGGCCAGGACCGGTTCTGGTTCGTCTGGGACGAGCTGGCCCGCGGCGCGCTCGGCGCGGTGGTACTGGCGGACACCCGGCGCCTCGCGGACTGCTTCCCCTCGGTGGACTTCTTCGAGCAGCGCGGCATCCCGTTCCTGGTGGCCGTGAACTGCTTCGAGGGCAGCGAGGTCTTCGCCCCCGACGAGGTCCGGGACGCGCTCGACCTGGACCCGGGCATCCCGGTGATGCTCTGTGACGCCCGCCTCCGCGAGGACGGCAAGGAACTGCTGGTGGCGCTGGTCGAGCACGCCGCCGCCCGCCGCCGGAGCACGCCGGTCACGGTCTGACCCGACGCCGGACCCGGTGCCGGACCCGCGTAGGACCCGGTGCCGAGCCGTGGCCGGAGGCCTTGCCGGACACGGCGCCGGACCGGGCCGCCGTCCCCGCCACGGAGGGTGGCGCCGCGTCAGCGTCTCATTCCGGTGTTCACATGTCGGACGTTCGGTGCCCGGCAGGTTGCCTTGACCGGCCCGGCGTGGAAGGCTCTGGGGACGGAGGCCGCCCGGCCCGTTGCCGGGATGCCTCGAACGTGCCACGCACCGAGTGCGTCCGGCACGCGCGACGCGGCACGACGCAAGGACGTGCCGGCACACCGGGACCAGAGGGGGGAGGGCCGTACCGTGAACGTCGAGCAGCGACGCGCGTCGGCCCTGGCCGCCTCCCTGAACCTCCCCGTCCCGGCCACTCCGGCGCTGACCGTCCGGCGGTACATCGACCACGCGCTGATCTGCAGCGCCTGCTGTCGCTGACGTCACCACCCTTCGCCGTCCACCTCACCGTCGCCACCGCCCGCCGCCCGGGAAGCCCTCCCGGCCGGCCAGGCCCGTCCGGATCGCCAATGCCGGACCGGGTCGGGCGGAGGACGACGGCCCCTCGCACCGTCGACCCGGCAGCACCGGACATCCGTCCGGTGGGCCGCCGTCGTCCCTGCCCGCTTCGCGGAGACCACCAGTGAACCTCGCCAGCACCACCAGTCACCCGGCCGCCGCCACCACCGCCACCAGCAGCGCCGCCGCCCGCGTCGCCGCCGGGACGGTCGGGGTGGCCGCCGTGGCGCGGTGCGACGCGGGAACCATCCGGCCGGATGGGCGCGGAAGACACGCCGTGGACGGAGGAAGAGGCCGGCCCGCCGACCTCGAGCCGTTCTGGCCGTCGCGGCAGCCGCACCTGTTCGACCAGACGTGTCCGGGATCGCCCAGCGCGTCCCGGCACTCCCTCCGCTGACCCCGGGTCAGTCCTCGGCAGTACGCCCGGTCGACGCGCAGACGACTCCACCCCGTCCGTCACGCGCGAAATGAGCGGCATCATGTCCATCTCCTCCACCGCCACCCTTCCCCTCCCTTCCGCGACCCCGCACCTGCGCGCGGTTCGCTCCGTCGCCCCGAACCCCGAACGCCGGCACCCCGGACCCGGTCCGCAGCGTCCGGCCGGCCAGCCCGGTTCCGTCCCGCCCGCCGCGGCGGGCCCGTCCGTGTCCCCGGTGGCGTCCGGCCCGGCCCCGGTCGTGCCGTCGCTCCCGCCGCAGGCGCTGCTCGCGGCGCTGCCGGAGGGCGCGGCGGTGGTCGCGGCGCTGCCGCAGGGCTCGCTGCCGCAGGCCCTGCTCGCCCAGTACGGGGCGCAGTTCGGCGCCTCGGCGGGGCAGCCGATGGTCGGCTACCTCGTGCTGGTCCCGGCCGAGGGCGGCGCCGCGCCGACCGGCTTCCCGGTCGCGTCCATCGCGGCTCCGGCTCAGGCCCCGGCGCCCGCCGCCGGTGCGCCGGGCGGCCCGTCCTCCGGTGTGCCGTTCGGCTCCGCGCCCTTCGGCCCGGCGCCGTCCGTCACCGCCCCGACCGTCTCCGCCGCACCCGCAGGAGGGATTCCCGTCCGTCCGGTGCGGCCCGCCGGGCGCGGCATCGCCGTCGACGTGGAGCGCCGCAACGCCTACGTGGACGGGCGGTTGCTCGACCTCACCTACCTGGAGTTCGAGCTGCTCGCCCACCTGACCGAGCACCCGCAGCGGGTGCACACCCGCGACCACCTGGTCTCCGCCGTCTGGGGCTACGGCCACGTCGGCGACGGCCGCACGGTGGACGTGCACGTGGCCCGGCTGCGCCGCAAGCTCGGAGTGGCCTACCGGGACAGCATCGTGACGGTCCGTCGGGTCGGCTACAAGTACACCCCGGTCGCCTGACCCCTTCCCCGGCGGGGCCGGGCGCTCCCCCTGGGCGCCCGGCCCTTCAGGCGTTTTTGACCGTCCGTCATATTCGTTGGTCGGGCGGGAGCAGCAGCACGGCGAGCGCCCCGGCGCAGGACCGCGCGTGGCCGAGGAACCAGTCCAGCCGCTCGTCGGTGAGGTGGACCGGCGTGGAGCGGACGGCGAGCGCGAAGCGGGCCTGTCCGGCGCCGTCCAGCACCGGTACGGCCACCGTCCTTACGCCGGCCGCCGACTCGCCGTCGTTGAGCGCGTAACCGGCCGCCCGGACCTTCGCCAACTCCTCGTCCAGGCGCTCCGGTTCGGTGATGGTCCGGTCGGTGAACGGCGGCAGCGGGCCCAGCGTGGAGACCCCCGCGTCGCCCGGGCGCGGCCAGGCCAGCAGCACCTTGCCGAGTGCCGTGGAGTGCAGCGGCCGGCGCAGCCCCAGGCCGGTGTCCGGGCGCACCGAGGCGCCGACCAGGATCACCGCGTGCGGGCCGCTGCGGATCGCCAGATCGGCGGCGGCGCCGGTGCGGCGCGACAGCAGGTCGAGTTCCGGCGCGGCCAGGTGCAGGCCCCGCTGGTGGAAGGTGAGTTGGCCCAGTTCGGCGACGGCGGGGCCGAGCCGGTAGCGGGCCGTCTGCTCGTCCTGCTCCAGGAATCCGGCGCTGACCAGGGTGCGGGCCAGCCGGTGCGCGGTGGAGACCGACAGGCCCATCCGGCGGGCCAGGTCCGAGGCGCTCAGATCGGGGCCGTTGTCGTGGAAGCAGTGCAGCAACCCGAGGGCCCGCTGGACGGCCTGGGCGCCGGCCGGCGGGCTCTGGACGGCGGTGACGGCCTCGGCCATGGCACCTCTCGTTCTGTCCTTGGCTCCGGCCGGTTCACCGGAGTCGCTCCCAGACTATGGCAGCGCGTGCTGCGGGAATGTGTCAACGGCGTTGCAAAAGGATGCCGTTCATGAACAACCGATCCCATGATGTGGCAAACCCTTGTCCGGTGGCCGTCGGTCGTGGAACGCTCGGTACAGCGCACCGGACGAGCCCCGTCCACCGCGCACCGAACCGCAGGAAGGAGCAGCGCCGTGACGAACCGCCGGTGCCCCGCCCCCTGCGCCTGTTGTCGCTGACGCGTCGCCTCCGTCCGCGCCGACCACCCTACGGACTCCCCGCCCCGCCACGCCTGGTGACCCGTGCCGCGCCGCGCTCCGCCGCGTCCGCGCACCCTGCCGCAGAGGACCAGCCCACCGTGCCCAGCCATGACAGCCCCACCGCCGCCGCCCTCCCGATCCCGTCCGCGCCCGACACCCTCTGGTTCACCCGCTGCCCCGTCCCCACCGCGACCGGCATCGCGGCCGACCAGGGCTGGCTCGGCCGGGAGTTCGCCGTCGACGGCATCGCCGTCCGCTCGCTCCAGGACGTGCCGCCGGAGGTGGCGGCCGACCACCACTACACCCACGCCCTGACCGGGCTGTTCCGCGAAGGCGGCAACGTGCCGGCGCTGTGGGCCCGTTCGCGCGGCGAGCGGACCAGGCTGATCGGGCTCACCTGGATCGAGGAGCGTCAGGTCGTCCTGGTCCGGGCCGGCAGCGGTATCACCGATGCCCGGCAACTGCGCGGGCGCCGCCTCGCCGTCCCACGACATGGGATCGCGATCGACTTCTGGCGGGCGATGGCCCTGGCCGGTCTGCACGGGGCGCTCTCGCTCGCCGGGCTCACGCTGGACGACGCCGAACTGGTGGACGTGCCGGCCGCGCCGGAGGGCGGGCAGTGGGCCGCGGAGCTGGCGGCGCTGCGTGACGGCGTCGTGGACGCGGTCTATGTGAAGGGCGCGCTCGCGGTGGAGGCGGCGCGCCGGATCGGCGCGGAGGTCGCCGTCGAGCTGGACGAGGCGCCGGACCGCGGGGCCCGGGTGAACAACGGGACGCCCCGGCCGATCACCGTCCACCAGCGGCTGCTCGACGAGCACCCGGATCTGGTGACCCGATTCCTCGCCGTCCTGCTGGAGGCCGCCGACTGGGCCGCCGGACGTCCGGCGGAGGTCGCGCGCATCCTGAGCGCCGAGACCGGCGCGGGGGAGGAGGGCGTCGCCGGAGCGTATGCGCGCGGCGGCCACCGCACCCTGCACCTCGACCTCTCCGAGGAGCGCCTCACCCTGCTGGACCAGCAGAAACGTTTCCTTGAGCGGCACGAATTCCTGGCCGGCCCGGTCGACGTCCACGCCTGGACCGACCCCGAGCCCCTCCGTGCCGCCCGCACCCTCCTCGCCGCCCGCCGCGCCGAAGGACGGACGCACGGCGACTGACAGCTGACAGATGACAGATAACAGATTCTGAAATCTGTTATCTGTCATCTGAAATCTGTCAGCTGTCAATTGTCAGCCGCCGAGGCCGACGCTCCCCGTCCCCCGCCCCGTCACCCCTCCTCAGGAGTCGACCCCGTGAACCCCTCCCGCCTCGCCCTCGCCGCCGCCGCACTGCTCGCCACCACCGCCCTGGCCGCCTGCGGCTCGTCCGCCGACGGGGCCAAGGCCTCCGCCGACGGCGGCAAGGCCGACGTGGTGCTCAGGGTGCCCGACCCCGGTAACAACGGCTTCCTCGCCCTCGGGAAGAAGGACGGCTCGCTGGACCGGGCGCTGGCCGCCGTCCACGCCAAGGTCGCCTGGACCGGCAGCGCCGGCCCGTTCGCCCCCGCCGCCCAGGCGCTCTCCGCCGACCAGCTCGACGTCGCCCAGGGCTCGATCACCTCCGCCGTCGCCGCGCTCGCCCAGAAGCCCGGCTTCAAGCTGTTCGCCCAGACCGCCCCCGACGGAGTCGGCGAGGGCATCCTGGTGAAGAACGACTCGCCGATCAAGAGCGTGCAGGACCTCGTCGGCCGCAAGGTCGCCGTCAGCCAGGGCGGAACCAGCGAGTACCTGCTGCTCAAGGCACTGGAGAAGAACGGCGTCCCGGCGGACAAGGTCGAACGGGTCTACCTGCGCGCCGACCAGACCTCAGGCGTCTTCAACTCCGGCCAGGTCGACGCCTGGGCCACCTGGAACACCTTCTCCACCCCGTCGATCGCCAACTCCGGCGCCCACTTCCTGGTCAACGGCAAGGAGGTCGGCTCCGACAACTACGCCGTCTGGGCCGTCCGCAACGGCTTCGCCGACAAGCACCCCGACGTCGTCAAGGCCTTCTACGACTACCTGCGCGAGAACGGCCTCAAGGAGAAGGCCGACCCGGCCGCCTACCTCAACGTCTTCACCGACTCCGGGCCGACCGCCGTCACCCCCGCCGAGAAGGGCGTCGCGATCGAGGTGGCCCGGCAGGGCTCCGCCGCCGGCGCCATCGCCGAGGCCGACATCACCCGGTTCGGCACCGTCGCCGCGTTCTTCGCCGACCAGAAGGTCACCAAGCAACTGGTCGACGTCAAGCCCTACCTCATCGACGTCGACAAGCTCGGGACCGGTGCCAAGTGACCATCACCACCGACCCGTTGACCACCAAGCCGCCGGCGCCCGCCCCCGGGCAGGACACCGACGACGGCACCGCCGCCGCCCGCGCGGCCGGCCTGGTCGAGCCCCGCACCCGCCTCCAGACCCCGCGCCCCCGGGGCCTCGCCCTCACCCTGCGCACCCTCGGCCCGCTGGCCCTGCTCGGCGGCTGGGCCCTCGCCTCCGCCACCGGCGCCCTCACCCAGGACGTCCTGGCCTCGCCCGCCCAGGTCGCCGAGGCGGTCGGCGAACTGTGGGGCAACGGCCAACTCGCCGACGCCCTCACCGTCTCGCTCACCCGGGCCGGCCTCGGCCTGCTGATCGGTGCCACCACCGGCCTGGTGCTCGGCGTCGTCACCGGCTTCTTCCGCCTCGGCGAGGAACTGCTGGACTCCGCCGTCCAGGTGCTGCGCACCGTCCCCTTCCTCGCGCTCGTCCCGCTGTTCATGGTCTGGTTCGGCATCACCGAGACGGCCAAGATCGCGCTGATCGGCGTCGCCACCAGCTTCCCGATGTACGTGTCGACCTCCGGCGGTGTACGGAACACCGACCGCAAACTCATCGAGGCCATGCGCAGCTTCGGCCTCGGCCGCTGGGCGATCGTGCGCACCGTCGTCCTGCCCGGCGCACTCCCCGCGCTGCTCTCCGGACTGCGGCTGTCCATGACGCTCAGCGTGATCGCGCTGATCGCCGCCGAGGAGATCAACTCCACCGAGGGCATCGGCTACTTGATGGCCCAGGCACAGAACTACTCGCGCACCGACATCCTCGCCGTCTGCATCCTGATCTACGGACTGCTGGGACTCACCGCCGACGGCGTCGTCCGCCTCCTGGAGCGGGTCCTGATGCCCTGGCGCAAGGCCACCCAGGGAGCAGCCCGATGAGCACCGCCGCAGCCACCGCCACCGCACCCGCCGTCCATCTGCGCGGCCTGCGCCGGGTGTTCGGAGACCGCGCCGTCCTCGACGGCGTCGACCTCTCCATCGACCGCGGCGAGTTCGTCGCCCTGCTCGGTGCCAGCGGCACCGGCAAGACCACCCTGCTGCGCATCCTCGGCGCCCTCGACCGGGCCGACGCCGGCACCGTCCTGGTGCCGCCGGTGCACACGGTGGTCTTCCAGGAGCCCCGGCTGGTCCCCTCGAAGCGGGTGCTCGCCAATGTCACCGTCGGCCTGCCGCGCGGCGCAGCCACCCGGGAGACCGGGCTCAAGGCGCTCGCCGAGGTCGGCCTCGACCGGCACGCCGACGCCTGGCCGGCCACCCTCTCCGGTGGCGAGGCGCAGCGCGCCGCACTCGCCCGGGCACTCGTCCGCGAGCCCCAACTGCTGCTGCTGGACGAGCCGTTCGCCGCCCTGGACGCGCTCACCCGGCTGCGCATGCAGGACCTCGTGGGCGACCTCGTCCGCCGCCACCGCCCGGCCGTCCTGCTGGTCACCCACGACGTGGACGAGGCCGTGCGGCTCGCCGACCGGGTCGCCGTGCTCCGCGACGGCGCGCTGGTGCGCGACGAGCGCGTCACCGTCGAACGCCCGCGCGACCCGGCCGACCCGGCCTTCGCCGAGCTGCGCCGCCGCCTGCTCGCCGACCTCGGCGTCCACTGAACCCCCGTACCGACCCCCTTCACCGTCCGCACCACAGGAGTTGATCCCCATGGCCATCACCCTCGGCGTCCACGCCAGCAACCCCTCGCTCTACTACCTCTCCCGACTCGACTACCTGGACGAGGAGTTGGCCCCGCTCGGGGAGACCGGCGCGTTCCACCACTACCGCGACGGCACCCGCACCGGCGAGCTGCTCGCCGACGGCACCATCGACTTCGGCGGCACCGGCTCCACCCCGCCGATCACCGCCCAGGCGGCCGGCCACGACCTCGTCTACGCGGTGGTCTCCGCGCCCCGCCCCGACCACGGCGCGCTGCTGGTGCGCGCCGACGGCCCCGTGCGGACGGTCGCCGACCTCAAGGGCGGCACCGTCGTCCTCGGCATCGGCTCCTGGCAGACCCACCTGCTCGCCAAGGCCCTGCACGCCGAGGGCCTCTCCTACGCCACCGCCATCACCGCCGTCCGCCCGGCCGCCGGGGAGGACCAGGCACGCCGGCTGCGCGAGGGCGAGATCGCCGGCTGGATCGCCCAGGGCGCCGAGCTGGCCGCCGCCCGGCGCGGCGGGGAGTTCCGTGAGCTGGTGCGCACCGGCGACGTGATCACCGACCGCTCGGTGTTCTTCACCCGCCGGGGCTTCGCCGCCGACCGCCCCGAGGTGGTCGCCGCGATCGCCACCGCCCTGCGCCGCGCGGACGCCTGGGTGGCCGCGCACCTGCCGGAGGCCGCCGCGATCGCCGCCGAGGACCTCGGCGGAAGCGCCGAGGACTGGCGGACGGCGCTGGCCGCGCTGCCGTGGCGGCTGGAGCCCGCGAGCGCCGCGTTCGTCGCCGAACAGCAGGAGGCGGCCGACATCTTCCACCGGGTCGGCTTCATCGACCGCGCGGTGACCGTCGCCGACGCCCACCTGCCCGCGCTCCAGGCCCCGGTGGCCGCCGCCGTCACGTCCGGCACCGCGGCCGAAGCGTCCGGCACCGCCGCCGTCGCGTCCGGTACCGTCGCCGAGGCGGTCTGACCGATGGCCTCCGAAGTCCTCTGGTACATCATCCCGCGCGAGGGCCACTACCCGTGGGAGCCGGCCGGCCGACGCCCGGTCGACCTGCGCTACCTCCAGCAACTCGCGGGCAGCGTCGAGCGCCTGGGCTACACCGGCGCGCTGCTGGCGACCGACCTCTACGACGTGTGGGACCTCGGCAACGCCCTGGCCGCCGCCACCACCCCCGCGTTCAAGCCGCTGCTGGCCGTCCACCCCGGGCTGATCTCGCCGACCCTGCTGGCGAAGATGGCGCTCGCCTTCGACCACCTGCACGGCGGACGGCTGCGCTTCAACGTGGTCAACGGCTCCACCGAGCAGCTGCGCGAGTACGGCCTGCACGTCGCGCACGACGACCGCTACCGCCTGAGCGCCGAGTACTGGTCGATCGTCAAGCGCCTCACCGCCGGTGAAGTCTTCGACCACAAGGGCGAGTTCTACGACCTGCGGAACGCCGGTGCGAGCCTGCGCGAACTCACCCCGGTCCAGCCGGGCGGCATCCCGCTCTGGTTCGGCGGCAGTTCGGCGGCCGGCATCGAGATGGCCGCCGAGCACGTGGACGTCTACCTCACCTGGGGCGAGCCGCCGCGGCAGCTGAAGGAGAAGCTCGACCTGGTGCGCGAGCGGGCCGCCGCGCACGGCCGGAGCCTGCGGATCGGGCTGCGACTTCACCTCATCGTCCGCGACACCGAGGACGAGGCCTGGGCCGCCGCCGACCGGCTGCTCGACGTCACCAGCGAGGCCACCTACGCCCGCCAACTGGGCGGCGCGCGCGGCGAGGACGGCGTCGGCTGGCAGCGGCAGTTCCGCCAGCACGGCGGCAAGGTCCCGGCCCGGGCCCGGGAGCTGGAGACCTACCCGAACCTCTGGCCCGGGATGAGCCTGTTCCGTCCCGGCCCGGGCACCGCCGTGGTCGGCTCGACGGCCCAGGTGATCGAGCGGCTCCAGGAGTTCGAGTCGCTCGGCGTGGACACCTTCATCCTCTCCGGCAACCCGCTCCTGGAGGAGGCCCACCGGGTCGCCGAGACGGTGCTACCGGCGCTGGGCGTCCGCCGGCGGTAGTGCGCCGGGCAGCAGGGGGAAGGGCAGCGGCGAGGTGAGCGCCAGCTGCCGGGCGAAACGGGCGACGGCCCGGAGGAGGAACGTCCGCACGGCGGGCTCCCGAGATCTCGAAGGACGCGTACGGACGGTCCCGTACGAGCGGTCCAACGAGCACGGTGCCCGGCCGGTCACGCATCGACCGTCCGGGCACCGCCGTGCAGGGGATCAGCGGCTCAGCTGTTCATCGGCGCATCGGGTCGACTGATCAGCGGCTGAGCGCATCGATCTCGGCCAGCTCCTCGGCGGTCAGCGGACCGGCCGCCAGCGCGTCCAGGTTCTGGTCCAGCTGCGCCACACTGCTGGCCCCGATGATCACCGACACCACCCGCGGGTCCCGCAGCACCCAGCTCAGCGCCAGTTGCGCGAGGCTCTGCCCGCGCCGCTCCGCCACCTTGTCGAGCGCCCGCAACTGCTCCAGCTTCGCCTCGGTGAGCGCCTCCTCGCGGAGGAACTTGCCGATCGACATCCGCGACCCGGCCGGCACCTGCCCCGACAGGTAGCGGTCGGTCAGCAGGCCCTGCGCCAGCGGCGAGTAGGCGATCAGGCTGGTCTGCGTGTCGGCGACCGCGTCCAGGACGCCCTCGTCCTCGACGTAGCGGTTGAGGACGGAGTACGCGCACTGGTTCATCAGGACCGGCGTACCCAGCTCGCGCAGGATCGCCACCGCCTCCCGGTGCTGCTCCGCCGGGTAGTTGGAGATGCCCGCGTACAGCGCCTTGCCCGCCCGGACCGCCGAGTCCAGCGCGCCCATGGTCTCCTCGAGCGGGGTCTGCGGGTCGTAGCGGTGCGAGTAGAAGACGTCGACGTAGTCGAGGCCCATCCGGCCCAGCGACTGGTCCAGGCTGGACAGCAGGTACTTGCGGCTGCCGCCCACGCCGTACGGGCCCGGCCACATGTCGTAGCCGGCCTTGGAGGCGATGAACAGCTCGTCCCGGTACGGGCGGAAGTCCTGTGCGAAGAGGTAGCCGAAGTTGCGCTCCGCACTGCCGTACGGCGGGCCGTAGTTGTTGGCCAGGTCGAAGTGGGTGACACCCCGGTCGAAGGCGCGGCGCAGCACCGCGCGCTGGACGTCGAGCGGCTGGGCGTCACCGAAGTTGTGCCACAGGCCCAGCGAGACGGCGGGGAGCAGCACGCCACTGCGGCCGGCCCGGCGGTAGGTCATCGAGGCGTAGCGGTCTTCCGCGGCGAGGTAGGTCATGCCCGACATCCTGCCAGGACTCGGCCGTCCGGGGTGATGTGCGCCACCACCGGTCGAGGAGTGCCTCGTGGGGCGGGCGGGGACGACGATCACACCGGGTCGTGGACCGCCGGGGGGCGGCCCACGGTCCGGGGCCTTCCGGGCGCGCCGGCACCGACCGGCTGTACCTACTGGTATGTACATTCTTCTGTACCAGTAGGTACAGTGGCCGTCATGGCAACCCAGGACCGCCTCATCGAGAGCACCCAGGAACTCCTCTGGGAGCGCGGCTACGTCGGCACCAGCCCCAAGGCCATCCAGCAGCGCGCCGGCGTCGGCCAGGGCAGCATGTACCACCACTTCGACGGCAAGCCCGGCCTCGCGGCCGCCGCCCTGCGCCGCAGCGCCGAGCAGATGCGCGCCGTCGTGGAGGCCGACCTCGCGGGCCCCGGCACCGCGTACGACCGGGTCGCCGCCTACCTGCGGCGCGAGCGCGACGTGCTGCGCGGCTGCCGGATCGGCCGGATGGCCCAGGACCCGGAGGTGGTGGCCGACCCCCGGCTGCGCGCCCCCGTCGAGGAGACCTTCGACTGGCTGCGCGGCCGGATCACCGGGGTGATCGCCGAGGGCCAGGCGGCCGGCGAGCTGCGGCCGGGCGCCGACCCCGCCGACCTCGCCGCCGCCGTGGTCGCCGTCGTCCAGGGCGGTTACGTGCTCGCCCGCGCCGCCGACGGCGCCGAACCGTTCGAGCGGGCCGTCCGCGGCGCCCTCGCCCTGCTCGCCGCCCACCGCACCGGCTGAGCCGCCGGTGCCCGACCCCTTACCGGAGCCCGCCGTGCTCGCCATGCAGTACGAGATCACGTTGCCCGCCGACTACGACATGGGCGTCATCCACCGGCGGATCGCCGCCAAGGGCCACCTGCTCGACGGCTTCCCCGGTCTCGGCCTCAAGGCCTACCTGGTGCGCGAACGCGGCCTCGACGGATCGCCCGTCAACCAGTACGCGCCGTTCTACCTCTGGCGCACCGCCGAGGGCATGAACGCCTTCCTCTGGGGCCCCGGCTTCCGCGGCCTCAGCGCCGACTTCGGCCGCCCCGTCGTACGGCACTGGCTCGGCGCCGGCCTGCGCCGCGGTCCCGCCGACGATGCGCCCGCCACGGCCACCCGCCGGACGGAGCGGCTCCCGGAGGACGCCGACCCCGCCGAGGCCGTCGAACAGGCCCTCGCCGCACTGCCGGACCACCCCGACCTGCACACCGCCGCCGTCGCGGTCGACCCCCACCGCTGGGAACTGCTGCATTTCGCCCTCTGGCGCGCCGGCGCCCCGGACACCGCGCCCGGCACCCGGTACCGCGTGCACCACCTCTCCAGCCCCGAACTCGACCGGCTGCCCCCCCCGGCCGCCACTGGTGAAAGGACCATCCCGCCCGATGCACCCCGCTCCTGACGCCCCCGCTCCCGACGCCCCCGCCGGCCTCGCCCCCGCCCCGCTCGACCGGGCCGCCGGGTACGCCCTGCTCGACGAGCTCGCCGGGCCGAGGACCCGGGCCGACACCCTGGGCCCGCTCGACGAACTCGCCCCCGGCTTCCCCGACTGGATCGTCACCGCGCTCTTCGGCGGCACCTACCAGCGGCCCGGACTCGCCCTGCGCGACCGCCAGGTGGCCAACCTGGCCGCGCTCACCGCGCTCGGCGGCGTGGAACCGCAGCTCGCCGACCACGTCCGCAACAGCCTGCGGATCGGCCTGACCAGGGAGGAGATCACCGAGGTCCTGGTCCACCTCGCGCCCTACGTCGGCGTCCCCAAGGCCCTGGCCGGACTGCGGGTCGCCGCCGCGACCTTCGCCGGGACGGAATGAGCGCCACCGCCGCCGAGGCCGCCGTCCGGACCGTCCTCGGTGACCTCGATCCCGCCGCGCTCGGCGTCTGCGACGCCCACGACCACCTCTTCCTGCGCAGCCCCAGGCTGCCGGGTGAGGAACTCGACGACCCGGCCGCCGCGGAGGAGGTGCTGCGCGCCTTCGCGGCGGCCGGCGGCCGGGCGTTCGTCCAGTGGACGCCCGCCGGACTGGGGCGGCGCGCCGACGCGCTGCCGGGGCTGTCCCGCGCGACCGGTGTTCACCTGGTCGCCGCCACCGGGCTCCACCAGGCCGTCCACTACGACCCGGCCGACCTCGAACGGCGCTACGCCGGGCTCGCCGGGTTCTTCACCGCCGAGCTCACCACCGGCGTGCGCGGCGCGCCCGAGGGCGTCCGCGCGGGACTGATCAAGGTGGCCGGCGACTACCACGGCCTGGACGCCCACACCCGGCGGGTGATGGCCGCCGCCGCCGAGGCGCACCACGCCACCGGCGCGCCGATCGCCGTCCACCACGAACTCGGCACCGCGGCCCCGGACGTCCTCGACCTGCTCTGCGACCGCCACGGCGTGCCGCCCGGGCGGGTGATCCTCGGCCACCTCAACCGGCACCCGGACCTCCGCCTGCACCGCCAACTCGCCGCCACCGGAGCCTTCCTGGCACTGGACGGCCCCTCCCGCGCGCATCACGCGACCGACCACCACCTCTTCGACACGGTGGCGGCCCTCATCGAGGCCGGCCACGCCGACCGCCTGCTCCTCGGTGGCGACACCACCACCCGCACCGCCCGCCACACCCCCGGCCCCACCCACCTCCTCACCGCCCTCGCCCCCCGCCTCTCCCGGGAGTTCGGCCCCGACACCCCCCACCGCCTCCTCACCGCCAACCCCGCCCGGGCCTTCGCGGTCGTGTGGCGGGGGAGCGGCCACGAGGGGCTGACAACTGACAACTGACAGATAACAGATTTCAGATAACAGAATCTGAAATCTGTCAACTGTCAGCCCGCCGGCCCCGACCCCGATCCGCCGCCGCGGAGCCCGCCCCGGCGGTGATCCACTCCTCCACCCGCGCGGTCGCCGCGATCGCGCCGAACGCCAGCACCCGCGTCAGCTCCCCGTCCCCACCCCCGCCACCCCCGGTCCGCCAGGCGGCGACGTCCGCGTCGGTGATCCGGTACGGCGCCAGCGCGGCCAGCAGGGCGAGGCGGGCGCCGGGCCGTTCGGCGGGCGGGACATCCGCGAGCGCCACCGCGGCCGGGGCGCCTCCCAGCGGGGGGTGGCCGCCGTCCCAGGCCGCGACCGCTTCGAGGACGGCCGCGCGGGCCGCCGCTCCCAGCAGCTCACCGCCCGCCGCGGCGACGGCCCGCAGCGCGCCGTACGCCTCGCCGACCGGGCTCCCGCCGGCCCAGGCGGGCACGGACCCGGCCGGCGCCGGCGCCGCGAGCACGGCGAGGCCCGCCCCCGGCTCGGGGCTGCGCCGGGCGGCGCGGGTGACGGTCAGGGCGGCCGCCCGTCGCGCGGTCGCGGAGCGGCGCACCGCGCCCGGGAGCAGTTCGTCCTCGTCCAGCAGCGAGGTGACCATCCGGTTGATGAAGTGGGTGGCCAGGGCCGTGCCGAGGAACTCGGGAGCCCGGTCGGCGGTGAACGGCGGGGCGGCGAGGGCCGGGTCGCCGGGTGAGCGGGTGGCCGCCGCCCAGGCGAGCAGGGCGGCGTGCCGAAGGTCCTCGGGGGTGCGGCCGGCCCGGGCGGCCTCCGCGAGGCCGTGGTCGCCGGCGCCGCGGACGAGCAGCGCGTGGGCCTCTGTGCAGAACGGGCAGCGGTTGGCGAGCGAGACGGCGCTGGCGACCGCCTCCTTCTCGGCCCGCCCGGCGGCGCCGACGATCTCGGCCTCGCGCAGCAGCGCCCAGGTGGCGGCCAGCACCTCGGGCGCGGGGGAAAGGCTCATCAGCGGGCCGTCGGCGAGCAGGAAGTCCCGTTCCACCTGCGCGTAGACGGCGGCGACCCGGCCGGTGGCGGCCCGGGGGCGGACGGGGGTGGTGAAGCGGTAGGGCGTGGGCATGCGCGTTCCCCTCCTGGTGATCTCCGCGGTGCGACGCGAAGCACTATCGCAACTCATGGTTGCGATAGCCTGAGCGTGCCACGCTGCCCGCCCTAACGCAACCGGGAGTTGCGATGTCTCCGGAGAACGCTCCGCCCGCCCCGTCCCGCCCCACGATCGGCCGCGGCGAGAAGGTGCGGGCCGCCGTCCTGACCGCCGCCCTCGCCGAACTCGACGACATCGGCTACGCGGCGCTCACCATGGACGGTGTGGCCCAGCGGGCCGGCGTCCACAAGACGACCGTCTACCGCCGCTGGAAGGACCGGGACGCGCTCATCCTCGACGCCCTCACCGGCCGGATCGCCGGGGACATCCCCATCCCCGACACCGGTGACCTCGACGGCGACCTGCGCGCCCTCGCCCGCGGGCTCGCCGCCTGGCTCGGCTCGCCGGCCGGTGCCGCCGTGCTCGCCGTGATGCTGTCCGACGCGGCCCGCGCCCCGGGGATCGCCGAGGTCAGGGCGGGGATCTTCGCGGACCGGCTGCGCCGCGCCGAGCCGGTGGTGGTCCGGGCGGTCGAGCGCGGCGAACTGCCGGCCGGCATCGACCCGGCCGAGGTGATCAAGAATCTCGCCGCCCCCCTCTACTTCCGCGCGCTGATCACCGGCGAGCCGGTCGACGAGCGCGCGGCCGACCGCGCCGCCCGGGCGGTCCTGGCCGCCGCCCGGCACGGCGGCCTGGGCGGCGACCAGGACTGATCCCCACGCAAGGGGCCCCGCGGAAGGGGCCCCGCGCAAGGGGCCCGGCGTGCGCCGGGCCCGGTGTCGGGCCCGTCGGGCGGCCTCACATGTGGGTGCCGCCGTCGATGCGCAGTTCGGTGCCGGTGACGAAGGCGCCGTCGTCCGAGGCGAGCATGGCGATCACGCCGGCCACGGTCTCCGGGCCCGCGAAGCCCTGGCCGATCGCGGGGGTGAGCTTGGCGAAGTGGCTGAGGTCGGCGTCCTCGGGCAGGCCCGGGTTGTGGGTCATGCCGCTGTCGATGCTGCCCGGTGCGACGCAGACGGCGCGCAGGCCCTGCTTGGCGTACTCGGCGGCGATCGCGTGGGTGAAGGACTGGATGCCGCCCTTGGTCGCGGCGTACGCGGCCATGTAGGGGTGGGCGAAGGCGGCGGAGGTGGAGCTGAAGTTCACCACCACGCCCTTGCCGTCCGCGAGCAGCGCGGGCAGCGCCTCGCGGGTCATCAGGAAGGTGCCGGTCAGGTTGACCGCGACCACCTTGTTCCAGAACTCCAGGCTGGTCCGGTGGGTGTGCGCGGAGCGCAGGATGCCGGCCGCGTTGACCAGTACGTCCAGACCGCCGAGCGAGGCCACGGCCCCGGCGACGCCGGCCCGGACGGCGGCCTCGTCCGAGACGTCCAGCACCGCCGTGGTGAGGCGGTCGGCGGTGCCGTCGGCGGTGGCGCGGTCCAGGGTGGCCTTCAGCCCGTCCTCGTTGACGTCGACGGCGACGACCCGCCCGCCCTCGGCGAGGATCCGGTGCACGGTGGCCTGGCCGATGCCCGAGCCGCCGCCGGTGATCAGGACGTTCCGTCCGGTGAAGCGCTCCATGGTGGTGGTACTCCGTTCCGTTCTTGGTCAAGCGACCTGATTGGCACGTTACGCCCGAATGGCACGTTGTGCCAAAAAGTCTCGACGTGCCGCCTCGCGTACGCTGACCCCGTGACCGGACGCCCCACCCTGACCCAGCGCCGCCGCGAGAGCACCCGCCTGGAGATCGCCCGGGCCGCGGCCGAACTGTTCGCCGCGCGCGGGGCCGAGGCCACCACCGCCGAGGAGATCGCCAACGCCTCGGGCATCTCGCTGCGCACCTTCTACCGCTACTTCTCGGAGAAGGAGGACGCCGTCGCCCCGCTGCTCGCGGCCGGCGGCGAGCGCTGGGTGCGGCTGTTCACCGAGAGCGCCTCCGACCTGCCGGTCCGCGAGGCGCTGGAGCGCTCGGCGGCCGAGTCGCTGAGCCCGTTCGACGCCCAGGCCGACGAGGCCATGCACTGGACCCGCGAACTGCTGCGCGACCCGCGCCTCGCCTCGGTCTGGCAGCGGGTGCACGCCGACTCCGAGGAGCGGCTGAGGGCCGCGATCGCCGACCGCTGCCCGCCGGGGACCGACGCCCTGGAGATCCGGCTGGCCGCCGCCGCGACCGCCGCCATCCGGGTCGCCCTGGAACAGTGGGCGTCCTCCGGCGCCCCGGCGACCGGCCCCGGCTCGCCCCGCGAACTCGGCGCCCGCTGCATGCGCGAACTCACCGCCGGCCTCGGCCTCTGGGAGCACGTCGGCTGACGGCGCGCCCGCCACACACCCCCCCGCGAGCCGGCCTCCTCCTCCAGGTCGAGGGTGTCACCGCTGGTCGGCGGGGGCGGAGCGGTCCGCGCGGACGCTAGGCTGAGTGGTCGCGCCCGGGCGACGACCTCGCGGCGGACGCGGGGAACCGGGGCGGCCCTCCCGGGTGTCCTTCCCCCCGGGGGGCGGGGGAGTACGAGGCGTGGGAGCAAGCGGAACATGGGGCTGACGAGCCACAAGGTACTGGCGTTGACCGTCCTGATCGCCGTCGCGGCGATGGCCGGGACGGTCTGGCTGTGGCCGAGACTGTCGAAGCGGAGCTGGCAGGCGGTGCTCGGCCGGATCGGCGCCCTGCTCGCCACCCAGCTGACCGTGCTCGCCGCGCTCGGCCTGGTGGCCAACAACTACTTCGCGTTCTACAGCAGTTGGGACGACCTGCTGGGCACCGGCGACAACGGCCCGGTGGTCATCCAGAACAAGGTGGACGCCTCCGGCCGGCTGCGCGTGGAGACCATCGGCCACGCCGAGGTGCAGGGCGGCGGCGCGCTCGGCCGCGACCCCGGGAAGTCCGGCGAGATCCGCGAGGTCCGCATCGACGGCGCCACCACCCGGCTGTCCACCGAGGGGTACGTCTACCTGCCACCGCAGTACTTCCAGCCGGAGTACGCGCAGAAGCAGTTCCCGGTCCTGATCGTCAGCACCGGCTTCCCCGGCATCGCCAAGAACCTCGTCACCCGGCTCAACTACCCGGGCGCGGCGCTCAAGCTGCTCCAGGAGGGCCGGATGCAGCCGACCGTGATGGTGCTGGTGCGCCCCTCGCCGGCGCTGCCGCAGGACACCGAGTGCGAGGACATCCCGGGCGGTGCGCAGTCCGAGACCTACTTCACCAAGGACGTGCCCTCGGCGGTCCAGGCCACCTACCGGGTGTCGGCCGACCCGAAGGCCTGGGCGTTCATGGGCAACTCGACCGGCGGCTACTGCGCCCTCAAGCTGGCGATGCGCCACCCGGAGGTCTTCCCGACCGCCGTCTCGCTCTCCGGCTACTACCAGGCCGCCGAGGACCCGACCACCGGCGACCTCTTCAAGGGCAGTGCCCAGCGGCGCAACGAGGCCGACCTGATGTGGCGGCTCAAGAACCTCCCGCAGCCCGAGGTCGCCGTGCTGCTGGCCGGCACCAAGGAGGGCGACGGCGACTACCGGCGGGACACCGAGGCGTTCGTGGCCGCCGCGCACAGCCCGATGAAGGTCTCCTACAGCATGCTGGAGACCGGCGGCCACAACTTCGAGACCTGGAGCAGGCTGCTCCCGTCCTCGCTGGAGTGGATCTCCCAGCGCCTGGTCGTCCCGGCCGCCGGCCAGTCGGTCTGACCCGGGCCCGGGCCGGAGCCGGAACCAGGGCCGAGACCAGGGCCGGAGCCGGGACCGGCGTGCGGGGGCGGCGGGCTCAGGCCACCTGCTCCAGCGTGCCGGTGTGCAGCTCGCCGACCCGGCCGCCCTCGCCCTCGTAGGTCCAGAACACGCGGACCGTCATCCGGGCCAGGTCCATGACGTGGCTGACGGTGATCCCGCTCACCTCGGTCCAGCTCACGAAGTACACCTGCGGGCCGACCTCGGCCACGTGCAGGCCGACGTCCTCCCACTGGCCCGCCGACTCGCCGAGGCCCTCCCAGCGCAGCCGCTTGCCGTCGGCCGAGTAGGCGTTGCGGAAGGCCGCGCCGTTGTCGACCCGGAACAGGTAGGTACGGCCGGCGAAGGCGGGCAGGGACGCGGTCATGGTGGGGCGGGTCTCCTTGTCGGCGGTGCGGACGGATCTCCAACCTATCCGACCGCTCCGCCTGCGCGGCGCACTTTCCCGGCCGGACCCGCCACCCCGGCCCGCCGTCGGGTGCGGCGCCCGCCGGACCGGGCCGCCGCCCCGCGGCAGGCGCGGGTCAGACGGCCGGGCGCGGCTCGGTCGTCTCGACGACGGCGATCTCGAACGGCTGCTTGTTGTTCTCCTCGTTGCAGTCGTCGCTGCTGCGCACCGCCACCCAGCCCCCGGTCAGCGTGCCGGGGGCGGGGACGGTGGCGGCCAGCCGGACCGGGACGAGCGCGGTCGCGCTGCGGTACGGCTGCAGGCCGGCCGGGAAGGTGCAGCGCACCCGGTGGCCCTCCTGGAAGGCGTAACAGTTGTCCGGGAAGTACGGGCCCTCGGCGGTGACGCCCGCGGGCAGGGTGACCACGACGGTGAACGGCGAGGCCGTCGTGTCCGGGCCGAGGTTGCTGATGAAGGCGTGCACGGTGGTGGTGCCGCCGGGCGCGGCTGCGTCCGGGTCCATCCGGACCACGAAGAGGTCGGAGTCCGACGGTCGGACGGCCGCCGCCGACTCCGCCGCGCCCGTTCCGGTCGTGCCTGTTCCGGCCGCGCCCGACTCCGCCGTGGCAGGGCCCGCCGTGGCAGGGCCCGCTGTGTCCGCTTCCGTCGCGCCCGGGTCGGCCACCGGCTCCACGACCTCCACGACCTCCGCCCCCACCGGCTCCACGACCTCCGCCCCCACCGGCTCCGCGGCCGGGGCGCTCGCCACCGGCGTGGCCGCCTGCTCCTCCGCCGTGCAGTCCGCCGCCCACGCCTGCCCGGTCGTCAGCGCCGCCATCGCGCACCCCACTGCCAAGGACCTACCGAGGAGACCTCGAACGGATCCGTTGCGGGCCATCCCGCTCACCCTGCCCTCCGTGTCCGGCGCCCCGCGCCGTCGCGGGCCGCGTCCGCACCAGCGTCACCGACGGTTCCGCCGGGGCCGGGGCAACCCGGGGGCAACCCGCCCTCGGGTGACTCGAACGGACGAACGCCAATCGCACGGCCGGGCGACCGGGTGTGCGGAAGGCGGGTCGGCCGGCGGTCAGGGGGCCAGGACCTGCCCGAGCCGGGCGGCGATCTCCTGCATCACCGGCACCAGCGACGCCGTGCCGGCCTGTTCCTCCAGCGCCCGGATCCGGGCCTCCGGGCCGGAGACCGACAGCGCCGTCGGGGTCGGCGCGCCCGGGACGGCGAGCGCGATGCAGCGCACCCCGATCTCCTGCTCCTGGTCGTCGACCACGTAGCCGCGCTCGCGCGCCTCGGCCAGTCGGCGCATCAGTTCCCGCGGGTCGGTCACCGTGTGCGGGGTGTGCGCGGGCAGCGGGTCGGGGCCGAGGACGGCGCGCGCCTCCTCCTCCGGCAGCTGCGACAGCAGCGCCTTGCCGACGCCGGTGCAGTGCGGCTGCGCCCGGCGGCCGACCTCGGTGAACATCCGCATCGAGCGTCGCGACTGCACCTGGCCGACGTACACGACCTCGCCGCCCTCCAGCACCGCCAGGTTGGCGGTCTCGCCGGTGGCCTCCATCAGCTCCGCCAGGTAGGGGCGGGCCCAACTGCCGAGCAGCCGGCCCGCGGTCTCGCCGAGCCGGATCAGCCGGGGGCCGAGGGTGTAGCGGCGGGTGGCGTCCTGGCGGACGTAGCCCTGCTGGACGAGGGTGCGGACCAGGCGGTGGATGGTCGGCATCGGCAGGCCCGAGGAGGTGGACAGCTCGCTGAGGGTGGCCACGCCGCCGGCGTCGGCGAGCGCCTCCAGCAGTTGGAAGGCCCGCTCGACGGACTGCACCCCGCCGCTCGCACGCTCCGTGCTCGTCCGCTCCGTCGTCGCTGTCCGGCCCGTCGTCGTTGTCCCGGTGCTGTCGGAGGAGGTCGGGGCCACCGGCGTTCCCTTCACTGTCGCGAATCCGGGGGAGAGTGCCGTCCCCGCGACCTCCTCAACAAACCGTTGAAATTCTGTATCGCGGAAACTAGTCTCCACCTTACAGAATCACGCCCTCCAGCTAGGAGCGTCCGCGATGGCTGAAGATCAGGAACCCGGCGCCCCCGCCTCCGCTCCGGTCGTCACGGTCGCGGGCCCGCCCGTCCACCGCGGCGAGGAGGTGCTCACCGCCGGGGCGCTCGCCTTCGTCGCCGGCCTGCACCGCGCCTTCGAGGGCCGGCGCCGCGACCTGCTCGCCCGCCGCCGGGAGCGCCGCGCCGCGATCGCCCGCACCGCCGCCCTGGACTTCCTCCCCGAGACGGCCGCCGTCCGCGCCGCCGACTGGCGCGTCGCCGAGGCCCCCAGGGCGCTCCAGGACCGCCGGGTCGAGATCACCGGCCCCACCGACCGCAGGATGACGATCAACGCGCTCAACTCCGGCGCGAAGGTCTGGCTCGCCGACTTCGAGGACGCCACCTCGCCCACCTGGGAGAACGTCATCGGCGGCCAGCTCAACCTGATCGACGCCCTCGAAGGCCGGATCGACTTCACCACCCCCGCCGGCCGGGCCTACACCCTGAGGCCCGCCGCCGAACTCGCCACCGTCGTCGTCCGCCCGCGCGGCTGGCACCTCGATGAGAACCACCTGCTGGTCGACGGCGAACCGGTGGCCGGCGGACTCCTCGACTTCGGCCTCTACTTCTTCCACAACGCCGCCCGGCTGCTCGCCCGCGGCGCCGACCACCCGGACGACCCCAACTCCGGACCGTACTTCTACCTCCCGAAGACCGAGAGCCACCTGGAGGCCCGGCTCTGGAACGACGTCTTCACCCACGCCCAGGCCGCGCTCGGCATCCCGCACGGCACGATCCGCGCCACCGTCCTCATCGAGACCGTCACCGCCGCGTTCGAGATGGACGAGATCCTCTACGAGCTGCGCGACCACGCCGCCGGGCTCAACGCCGGCCGCTGGGACTACCTGTTCTCCATCGTCAAGACCTTCCGCGACGCCGGGTCCCACTACGTCCTGCCGGACCGCAACACCGTCACCATGGCCTCCCCGTTCATGGCCGCCTACGCCCGGCTGCTGGTGCGGACCTGCCACCGGCGCGGCGCCCACGCCATCGGCGGCATGGCCGCCTTCGTCCCCAGCCGCAAGGACCCCGGGGCCAACGCGGTCGCCCTGGAGAAGGTCAGGGCCGACAAGGACCGCGAGGCCGGCCAGGGCTTCGACGGCTCCTGGGTCGCCCACCCCGACCTGGTCCCGGTCGCCCGGGCCTCCTTCGACGCCGTGCTCGGCGGGCGCCCGCACCAGAAGGACCGGCCCGCGGCGGCCGAACCCGTCACCGCCGCGCAGCTGCTCGACATCGCCGGCGCCGGCGGCGACTGCACCCGCCACGGGCTGCACAACGCCGTCCAGGTCGGCATCCGCTACATCGAGGCCTGGCTGCGCGGCCTCGGCGCGGTGGCCGTCTTCCACATGATGGAGGACGTCGCGACCGCCGAAATCTCCCGCTCGCAGATCTGGCAGTGGATCCACAACGGCGTCGTCCTCGCCGACACCGGCGAGGCGGCCACCGCCGGGCTGGTGCGCCGTCTGGTCGCCGAGGAACTGGCCGCGCTGCGGACCGGACTCGGCGACCGGGCCTACGCCGCCGGGCGCTGGGAGGAGGCCGCGCGGCTCTTCGAACAGGTCGCGCTGGACGAGGAGTTCGTGGACTTCCTGACCCTGCCCGCGCTGCCCCTGCTGGACTGAACCGCAGAGCCCGGGCACTGTGCCCGCCCGCCGCGGCCGGGCTCAGCGGCGGCCGGCCGTCAGCGCGTCACCGAGGCCGCTGCGCCGGTAGTGCACCCGGCGGCCGTGCCGGGTGCGCTCCAGCAGGCCGGCGGCGGCCAGCGCGCCGAGGTGCCGGCTGACCGCGCCCGGCGTCACCCCCAGCCGGTGGGCGAGTTCCGTGGTGCCGGCCGGGACCGCCAGCAGCACCAGCAACCGCGCCCGCGCCGGGCCGATCAGCCCCACCAGGCCGGCCGGCGCGGACGGCGCTGCGCGACCGCCGCTATCTGCCGGTCACCGCGCTGCACGCCGTCCTGGAGCTGCAACTGGCCGTGCTGACGGTGGGGTTGCCGCTGTGGATCGTGCTCGGCACCGAGGCCCCGGCGGCGACGGTCGCGGCGGTGAACGTGGTCAACTGCCTGCTGGTGGTGCTGTTCCAGGTGCGGGCGAGCCGGGGTGTCACGGACGTCCCCTCGGCGGCGCGGGCCTGCGCGCGCGGGGCGCTGCTGCCGGCGGCGGGCTGTCTGGGCTACGCGGCGGCGCAGTACGGCCCGGGGTGGGTGGCGGCCGGGGCGCTGCTGGCCGGCTCGCTGGTGCACACCCTGGGCGAGCTGCTGACCTCGGCGGGCGGCTGGACGCTCAGCCTGGACCTGGCGGACGCCCGGGCGCACGGCGAGTACCAGGGGGTGTTCCTGAGCGGGCGGGCGGCGGCGCACGTGATCGGGCCGCTGGTGGTCACGCTGACGGCGGTGGACCACGGGGCGGCCGGCTGGGTGGTGCTGGCGGGGCTGTTCGCGCTGGCCGGTCCCGCGCTGCTGCCGGCCGTGCGGGGACCGGTGGGCGCGCCCGCGCGGGCGGCCCCATGAGCCGGACGGGTGCCGGCGCCCCACGGGGGTGGGCGCCGGCACCCGTCCACGTAGTCGGCCGGTGCGGCGTCATTTCTCCCGGGCGGCCAGCTCTTTCGCCGCCCGGGCGCAGGCGCGGGCGATCCGCTCCTCGTCCACCGTGGTCAGCCGCCCCTGTTCGACGACGGTGTTGCCGTTGACGAGCAGGAGCGCGAGCGGCGGCAGCGCGCCGAAGGTGAGCGCGGCGACCGGGTCGGCGATCGAGGAGTGCATCAGGCCGTCGACCTTCCACAGCGCGAGGTCGGCGAGCTTGCCGGCCTCGACCGAGCCGATCTCGTCCTGCCGCCCGAGCACCCGGGCGCCGCCCATGGTGCCCAGCCGCAGCGCCCGGCGGCCGGTGAGCGCCCGCGGCGAGCCGTGCAGGCGGTTGATCAGCAGGGCGTTGCGCAGTTCGGTGCCGAGTTCGCCGGACTCGTTGGAGGCGGTGCCGTCGACGCCGAGGCCGACCGGGACGCCCGCCGCCAGCATGTCGGGCACCCGCGCCATTCCGGCGGCCAGCCGGGCGTTGGAGGACGGGCAGTGTGCGACGCCTGTGCCGGTCCCGGCGAACTTGGCGATGTCGGCGTTGCTCAGATGGACGCAGTGCGCCATCCAGACGTCCTCGCCCAGCCAGCCCACCGACTCGAAGTAGTCGGTCGGGCCCATGCCGAACCGCGCCCGGCAGAACGCCTCCTCCTCGGCCGTCTCGGAGCCGTGGGTGTGCAGCCGGACGCCCTTGCGGCGGGCGAGTGCGGCGCACTCGCGCATCAGCCGGGTGGAGACCGAGAACGGGGAGCAGGGCGCGAGGGCGATCCGCAGCATGGCGCCGGGGGAGGGGTCGTGGTGGCGGTCGACGGCCTCCTCGCAGGCGGTGAGGATGGTGTCGAGGTCCTCGACGGCGTGGTCCGGGGGCAGGCCGCCGTCCTTGCGTCCCCGGTCCATCGAGCCGCGCGAGGCGGTGAACCGCAGGCCGAGTTCGCGCACCGCCTCGATCTCGGCGCCCAGGATGTCGCCGCCGCCCCGGGGGAACACGTAGTGGTGGTCGGCGGCGGTGCTGCAACCGGACTTGAGCAGCGCGGCGGCGGAGCCCTGGGCGGCGGCGTGCACCAGCCGGTCGTCGATCCGGGCCCAGAGCGGGTAGAGGGCGACCAGCCAGTCGAAGAGGATGTCGTCCTGGGCGAGGCCGCGGGTGATCCACTGGTAGAAGTGGTGGTGGGTGTTGACCAGGCCCGGGGTCAGCAGGTGGCCCTCGGCGTCGATCCGGCGCGCCACGCCGTCCAGCCCGGCCGGGGCGGGCCCGTCGCCGACCGACTCGATCCGGTTGCCGAGGACCACGACGTGGCCGCGGGCGTACTCGGTGTCGTGCGCGTCGACGGTGGCGATCGCCGCGTGCTCGACGACGATCCGCCGGCCGGCGGGCGGGGGCTGGACTGCCATGGCGGCTCCAAGGGGAGTCCGGGGGATCGGGGGCGGCGGCCGGTCAGACGACCGGGATGACCGGGACGACGCCCTCGCGGTGCACGGTGCCCTCGATGAGGCCGTACATCCGGTCGGCGGCGTAGTAGACCTCGTTGTCGTTCTTGAGGCCGAACGGCTCCAGGTCGACCAGGAAGTGGTGCTTGTTGGGGAGTTCGAGGCGGATCTCGTCGACCTCGGGGCTGTGGTCCAGGACGCGGCTGCCCATCGCGTGCAGGGTCTGTTGCAGGGAGTAGGAGTACGTGTCGGCGAAGCCCTCCAGCAGGTGCCGCTTGACCTGGGCGTAGCAGCGGTCCCAGGGCGGTGCGGCCTCGTCGGCGCGGCCGGTGTGGCCGTACCTCCAGCGGGCGGTGACCTGGGTGGCGAGGATGCGGTCGTACGCCTCCTGGAGGGTGGTGTAGCCGTCCTTGAGGTAGCCCCAGAACTCCGAGTCGGTGGAGTTCAGCACGATGAGGTCCTTGAGCCCGGAGATCACCTGGAGGTGGTCGCCGTCGTAGCCGATCTCGGCGGTGCGGACCTCCTGGCCGCGGCGGACGAAGGAGTGGCCGGCCTCCTCGGAACCGGTGCTCCCGGAGGCGGTGCCGGCGCGGTGGATGATCCGGTCCCAGGCGTACTCCTCGATCCGGATCCGGGCGCGGTGGACGACGCCGCGCTCGGTGGCGTCGACGAAGTGCCGGGCGAGCAGGATGCCGAAGGCCTCGGCGGAGTCGATGCCGTACTTCTTGGCGAAGGCGTAGACGGTGTTCTTGGCGGTGTCGGTGGGCAGGCAGTTGGCGTTGGACCCGGTGAGGTGGACGTCCTCGAACGCGCCGGAGAGGGAGACCGAGACGTTCAGGTCCTTGATCTCGTGGCGGGCGGAGTCCCGGCGGACACGGACGATGCGGTTCTCCGCCTTGCCGTACTGGTTCTGGCCGAGCACGTGGGCCATGGCGCGGTTCCCCTGTCAGTCGGGCGGTCTAGCTCCCGCGGTAGACCGAGTAGCCGAACGGGTTCAACAGCAAGGGCACGTGGTAGTGGTGCTGCGCCGGTGCGACCGTGAGGACGACCGAGACCTCGGGGAAGAACGGCGGGTCCCCGCTCGTGCGGGCGAAGTACGCGGCGGTGTCGAAGACCAGGCGGACGACCGAGCCGGCCGACACGGCCGGCAGGTCCTCGGCCCGGCCGCCGGCGTCCGTGGCGGAGGTGCCGAGCGGCTGCCAGCCGTCCTCGGCGCGCACTGCGAGTTCGACGGTGACGCCCTCGGCGGGGCGGCCGAGGCTGGTGTCGAGCACGTGGGTGGAGATTCCGGTCATGGGGGGCCTGTCCGGTCGTGGTTCCTGGGTGGTTGGGCGTCAGTTGCCTTCCAGTAGGCGGGTGATGCGGATGTCGTTGATCCTCCGGAGTTCGTGGCGGGTGGTCTCCGCCTCGGTGGCGGGGTCGTTCGCGTGGCGCTCGCGCAGGGCCGCGAGCAGGGTGGCCGCGGTCCGGCCGGTCGCGCAGATCAGGAAGACATGGCCGAACCTGGCCTCGTAGGCGGCGTTCGCCCGGCGCAGTTCGTCGAGCAGGGCCGGGTCGGCCTCGTGGACTGCGGCCTGCTCCCGCCGGGAGGCGGCGTCGCCGGCCGCGGGCGCGCCGATCCGGGGGTGGGCGGCCAGCGCGTCGCGCAGGTCGGCGGTGGAGAGCGCCGCCACCGCCTCGGCGTTGGCGTCGAGCAGTGCCTGGCGGTCCCGCCAGGGCCGGGTCGCGGCGACGGCATCGGCCCAGGCGGGGCTGGCGCAGACCTTCAGCAGGACCGCCCTCAGCCCGGCGGCGTCGACGGCCGCCAGGGCGTCAAGGGCGCGGGCACGGTCGGTCACGAGTGGACCTCCTGGGGAATGAAGCCACCCGCTCAAGCTAGATCGGCGAGGTCAGGGCGTCAACACTTTGTTGAACGTTCGCCGGTTGTGAGGTGTGCTCCGGGACGTGGATCCCGGTCAGTTCGACTTTGAACCGTCCTGGCGGTTGAGGTGGTTCGAGTCACACCTGCAAGGCCCCAGTCCATCCTGTCAGCACGGGAAACGTCCAAGTCAGAGACCTGGGCCTGGAACGCTCCTCGCAGGTCCGTGAGACATGCGTGAGAGAGTCCGGACGCGCCAACCGATCACCGAGCAGACGGTCAAAGGCCGCCGGCACACGACCTCGGGTGCTGGCTCCTCGTCGACCTGGGCCTCCTCGGCTGGGGAGGCCGGCGACGGAAGTAGGGCCAGCGGCGACCTGGTATTCCATGATGATCGCGACACCCGGGTGGAGGGCGACAGTGGACTGCTCGTGATCGGCATCCTGTGCGAGAAGACGACACCCTCGTCCCTCGACTGTCGGGAGCGTCCGCTGAGGAGTTTCGACACGGCCTTGTCGCCGTCTATGTGGAAGTTCTGGTCCCTACCGTAGGTGTAAGGAGGATTGCCACTCAAAGGTTCCAGTTGCCGCGGTCACGCGGGATCTCCCCCGGCTTGTCATCGGCAAATCGAGGCCACTTCCAGTCCCGACTGGAAATCCACTTAACTCTACCCTCCTCCTCTTTGATCTCAAACTCCGCGTCCGTGAGATTATCACCCTCTTGGGATGGGGGAACGTACCGGGGCGGCTCGGGGGATGCCATGTGCGCCTCCGCAATTTGGTGCGACCGGAAAAGGGTCCTAATAACTCTTCAGACGGTCATCGCGCCTTCCTAAACCCCTGCGTGCTAATTATAGCACAACGGGTTAACCCTGCACTGCGGAAGGACTAGCCGCGCCCGGCCGACTTGGCGCGGAGAATGAAAAAGGTGCTATTAGGAGAGTATGGGTTCCACTGAGGGTATCGATTTGCGTAGCAATACAGACGTCCTGGACGCTCTCTTGGGCAATCCGGCGCGGTGGCGGGTGCGGAGCGTGGAAAGAATCAGCTATTCAAGCTCGCTATGGATGGACAGAACGCGCATCCTTCACGTACTGCCCCTATGGGAGCATATTGGCCAGCAGGTGGGTCACCTGCTGCCGAGGGTTCCGGGATCCGCGTGGATTCGGCTTCCCGTGGGGGCGTTCCCTAGAACGCTGCTGCATAGGCTTGATCTCACAATTTCTGGCGAAGAGTGCTATCGGATTCCGATTCATGAAAATGGGCAGGCGCTTGGTGATTACATTCTGAGGCAGGGGAAAGGGCTCTCCAAGAAAATCGCTTCTGAAGGCCATTCTGTCAAGGAGTTCCAGTTGTGCCTTGCGGACGGGGGTCTTCGGAATATCCTGCTGGCTGTCTGTTCATTCGAGTCTGGCAAGTGGCACCGGTCGCGGGCCTCGCATGGGCCGGACGCATTGTTTGAGTTTCTCAAGAACGGCCTTTGTCGGGAGGATCCTCAGGGCCTTGATTCCCGATGGTTGAGAAGGAAATGGCTCGATGAGTGGAGAGTTGAACTGACTCCTTCCTTCCCGAAGCTAAGTGCTAATAGGGGTGCGATCTCAACGGATAGCCCAGCAGAAAACCCGCTACTGGTGCTTCCGACTCTTAAGGCGAACGGGGTATTGAAATTCGCCGAGGAGGTCTCCGATCTCCTGGGTCCGCTTGTGACCTTTGCGGGTACGGTGCGGTACTGGGCAAGCAATGAGGCAGCAAGCAGTGAGATCCGGAGTTCTGCAGAAAGGCTACTAAGTACGTTTGACTTCATCGGGCACCACTGGATTGCGCTTGCGGATTGCCTCGTCCCTCTGGATGAGCCGTTTATTGCCACGGTCAGTGAACGACGGGCAGTTGACTTTGGTCGGGCAACAGAACACAAGCAATCTGTGCGATCAATGCTCCTAATGCGCCGGCGCGACCTCGGTCCTACGGTGGTGTTAAATGATGCACAGTCGACCCATGTGAGCCTGGAAATTGCTGATCCAAACATCCAGTTTGGGAGAGATCATCGCGTAGAGGGGGTCTTTGGTGGTAGTGGCCAACTGTCGGACTCTGACCTGACATTCCAAAAGAGCGACGTGCTCCTGCTCTATTCGTCAGGAAATGGCGAGCCAGCTATTGCGCGCATTTTGTGTGCATTTCAACCGGCGCTGCCAATCCGTCTTATTCACTGGGTGGTTGCCGGCATCGTTCTGCTGACATGCACGGCTATCTTTGCTGGCTGGTTGTTTTTAATCCACGAGCTAACTGCCCCTCATATTGCACTGCTGCTCACGCCTTCCACCTTCGCTTCAGCATTGCTGCTGGCAAGGGAGTCATCGGCCCTTAGTGGCGCTCTCGCTAAGCCGTTGCGGGTCGCCATCGGGTTGACGCTTGCAGTGCTCTGGCTCTCGGCGGTAGGCCATTATTTGGCTGGAAATATTCACCTTAAGGAAGAGCATCAACCAAAATCTACGGGAGCCATGGGTCTGCTGATGGAGCTTCGATCCAGAGACAATCCCCGATGGAACCTGTCAAGCCAGCCCTTCTCGCAGGCGCGGGGGCTTGCCCAAGACTCGACCCCTTACCCGGCCCCTGCGCCCCATAGGGGGCGGGCGCCATGCCCCACTAAGCGGGCGCTTCGCACCTTGATGATCAAGGTCGTTCCGGTCGGCGAGCCCCTTCCTGGGCACCTGGTGACCTCAGGGGGCGTCTGAGAGAAAGCGTGAGAGAGCCGGCTCCTGTGGTGGCGCCGGCTCGCTCGACCGGTGTGGCCTATTTGGATGTTGTGCCAGTGGATCCGTCTTGCCGGTTCAGGTAGTTGTACACGGTGAAGCGGCTGACGCCGAGGGCTGTGGCGACCGTCTCCACGCCGTGGCGGACGGTGAACGCGCCGCGTTCCTCCAGGAGGGCGACCACGCGTTGCTTCTCGGAGCGCTCCAGCGCGGATAGCGGCCGGCCGTCGAACTGGCGGGTCATCTCGGCGAGCAGGCGGTCCAGGGCGCTGCCGAGGTGCGGCAGGCGGACGGCCAGGGCCCGTTCGCCCTCCCACTCCAGGACGACGTCCTCGGGCCTGGCCGCGTCCAGCGGGACGGGCGTCGCGCCGACCGCGTCGAGGAGGGGCTTGAGCGCCGTGGCGAGCGGGTGTTGGGGCTGCTCGGTCACGGCCTGTCGCCCTCCGGGGCCGTGCTGTCGTGAGTCTCGCCGAGCACGCTGACCTGGAGCGAGATCCGGGTCGCGCCGGCGTCCAGGCTCTGCCGGAGCAGGGCGGTCACGGCGGCCAGGATCTGATCGGCCTCGCCCTCGGCGCCGGTGCCGAACGGGCCGACCGAGGCCGCGAGTCCCGCCTCGTCGACCGCCCGGCGGGCCGCCGCGGCGTGCGGCGGGAACGTGTCCAGTTCGAACGGTTCTGTTGTGAACTCCACCATCAATCGCACCTGATCACTCTAGCGATCGGGGGTGCGGGTGAGGGGTGAAATGACAGCTGACAGAATCTGTTATCTGTTATCTGTCAACTGAAATCTGTTATCTGAAATCTGTCAGCTGTCAGTTGTCAGCCGCCGATGCTTGAGACCATGGCCAGACCGTCCGGAAGCGAGGCCCACGCCATGCCTGCCACCACCCGCCAGGGCCATGTGGTCGTAGCGCCCGACAAGTTCAAGGGCACCCTGGAGGCCGCCGAGGCCGCCGCCCGGATCGCCGCCGGCATCCGCCGCGCCGCCCCCGGCGTCGAGGTGCGCGAACTTCCGGTCGCCGACGGTGGTGAGGGCACTCTGGCCGCCGCGCTGGCGGCCGGGTTCGCGCGGGTCCCCGTCAAGGTGGCCGGTCCCACCGGGGTGCCCGTGGACGCCGCGCTCGCCGTCCGCGGTGACACGGCCGTGGTCGAGCTGGCCCAGGCCGCCGGACTGGCCCGGCTCCCCGGTGGCCGGACCGCCCCGTTGACGGCCGGTTCCTACGGGGTCGGCGAGCTGATCGGACGCGCCCTCGACCACGGCGCCCGGCGGATCGTGCTCGGCCTCGGCGGCAGCGCGAGCACCGACGGCGGGGCCGGCCTGCTCCAGGCACTGGGCGTCTCCCTGTTGGACGGAGATGGCGTCGAACTGCCGCCCGGCGGAGCCGCGTTGCGACGGCTGGCGCGGATCGACTCCGGCCCGTCGGCCCGCATCCTGGAGGGCGTCGAGGTCGTCGTGGCCTGCGATGTCGACAACCCGCTGCTCGGCCCGCGCGGCGCCGCCGCCGTCTACGGCCCGCAGAAGGGTGCGAGCGGTGCCGACCTGGTGGTGCTGGAGGAAGGCCTGACCCGGTTCGCCGACGTCGTCGGCGCGACCGTCGGCCGGGACGTCCGCGACGCCCCCGGTGCCGGGGCGGCGGGCGGCGTCGGCTTCGCCGCGCTCGCCCTGCTGGGCGCCGCCATGCGACCCGGCATCGAGCTCCTGCTCGACCTCCTCGGCTTCGACGCGGAGGTGCGGGGGGCAGCCCTCGTCGTCACCGGTGAGGGCTGCCTGGACGCGCAGACCCTCCACGGCAAGGCCCCCGCCGGCGTCGCCGCGGCGGCCGTCAGGGCAGGTGTTCCGGTGGCGGCGGTGGCGGGGCGGGTGGAGCTGTCCGAGCGCGAGTGGCGGGCCGCCGGATTCGTCGCCGCCTACGCGCTCGGCGAGTTGGGCGCGAGCCCGGCCGAAGGCCTGACCAGGGCGGGGGAGTTGGCCGAGGTCGCGGGGGAGCGGCTGGCGGCGGACCTCCTGAACCGGTAGCGGGCGCCCGCCCACCGCCGGTCCCATTGACGCCTTGTCGGAGGCGGGCCTAGGCTCCGGCCCACCCTTCGGCCCACCCGCCCTCGTCCAGGCCTCGGAGGTCCCGTGCCCCTCAGCCAGACCGCGGTGATCCGCTCCCGCCGTGTGGTCCTGCCGGACGACGAGCGGCCTGCGGACGTGCTGGTCCAGGACGGGCTGATCGCGCGGATCGCCGCACACGGCTCCCTTGCGGTCGAAGGTGCCCGGCTGGCCGATCTCGGCGACACCGCGCTGCTGCCCGGGTTGGTCGACACCCACGTGCACGTCAACGAGCCCGGCCGCACCGCGTGGGAGGGCTTCGCCACCGCCACCCGGGCAGCCGCGGCCGGCGGCGTCACCACCATCGTCGACATGCCGCTCAACTCGGTGCCCCCGACCACCACGCTCGCCGGCCTGGAGGCCAAGCGGAAGGCCGTCGAGGGCCGGGCCTGGGTGGACGTCGGCTTCTGGGGCGGCACCGTCCCCGGGAACCTCGCCGATCTCGAACCCCTGCACCGCGCGGGCGTGTTCGGCTTCAAGTCCTTCCTTGCGCCGAGCGGCGTCGACGAGTTCCCGCACCTGGAGCCCGCCGGTCTGGAGACCGCGCTCGCCGAGCAGGCCAGGCTCGGGGCACTGGCCATAGTCCACGCCGAGGACCCGGCCGAACTGGCCGCCGCGCCGCATCAACCGGGGCCCCGCTACCGGGACTTCCTCGCCTCCCGCCCCGCCGGGGCAGAAGTCGCCGCCGTTTCCCGGCTGTTGGCGGCGGCCCGCCGCACCGGTGCCCGGGCGCACGTGCTGCACGTCTCCTCGGCGGCGGTCCTGCCGCTGCTGCGCAGGGCCCGCGCGGAGGGCGTCGAGGTCACCGCCGAGACCTGCCCGCACTACTTGGCACTGGCCGCCGAGCACGTCCCGGACGGCGGCACCGCGTTCAAGTGCTGCCCGCCGATACGCGACGAGGCCAACCGTGAAGCGCTCTGGGAGGCCCTGGCGGCAGGGGAGTTCATCGCTGTGGTGTCCGACCACTCGCCGTCCACCCCCGACCTCAAGCTGCTGCCCGAGCGCGGCGGAAGCGGGGACTTCGCGGTGGCCTGGGGTGGCATCGCCTCGCTCCAGATCGGCCTTCCGGCGGTCTGGACGGAGGCTCGGCGGCGCGGCCACGGCCTCGCCGACGTGGCCGGCTGGATGTCCGCGGGACCGGCCCGGCTGGTCGGCCTCGACGGGCGCAAGGGTGCCATCGCGGTCGGCCATGACGCCGACCTGATCGCCTTCGATCCGGACGGCGAATTCACCGTCCACGCAGACGAGTTGCAGCACCGCCACCCGGTCACCCCGTACGAGGGGCGCGTGCTCACAGGCGTCGTGCGCCGCACCTGGCTGCGCGGGCGGGTGGTGGACGTCACCGGGGAGCCCTTCGGCACCCGGCTCGTCCGACCTGGCACCGCCGCCGCCGAGGAGGGCGGACCCGGCCGCTGAACAGGGGGACCGGGGCGCCGGTCAGGTGGTGTCGGCGATGACCGTCCGCACCTGCCCGTCGGGGAACTCCACTTCGGCACGGGCCGCGATCGGCCGGTTCATCCCGAACACCATGGCGGTCCAGAACGGTGGCGTCTTGCCGTTCATCGTCGTGCAGTCCTCCGGGAAGCACACCGAGTCCGTCGGCGACCTGACCGTCACCCGCCCCTGCCAGCCCGACCGGATGTGCAGGGCGGCCCAGTTGGTTCCGCACCGGGGCGAGTACCAGTTGACGAGCTTGCCGACCACCCCGCCCTGGTACTCGATCTCCGTGATGTGGCCCTGCTCCGCGTGGTCGTCCCAACAGCCGCTGTCGTTCGGGTCCTTGTGCGCGCAGCCGTACCCGGGCTTCGCTCCGCCGCAGGACTCGGTGGGGATCGCGTCGCGGCCCGGCGGGTACTCCGAACTGTTGCGGGCGGCGCCGCGTTCCGGGGCGAGGGCGAGCGTGATCGTCGCGGTGAGCACCGAAGAGAGCACCACCGCGAGGAGCAGCGCCCACCAGCGGGTGCGGACCACGACCACCGGCCCGGGCTTCCCGCTTCCGGGGTCCGGCTCCGCTTCGGCCCCGGTCGCCACCGGTTCGGTCCCCGCCGCTTCGGACAGGGCGGAGCACTGTTCCTCCGCCGCCTCCCACCACCCCCGCCACCGGTCGACGTCCGCGCGCCCGCAGGCCTGGGCGAAGGCCTCCGCGACCTCCCAGGTGGGCAGCCGCCGGCCGCTCTCGGCGAGGGACAGGGTGCTGTGCGAGTAGCCCGACACGGCGGCGAGCTGCCGCAGGGTCAGCCCGGAGTCCCTCCGTGCCTGGCGAAGCCGCTCGGCGAACCGCGCCGCCGCGCCGTCGCCCTCCAGTGGAGCCTGTCTGCGTGCCATCGTGTCGACCCCCGGGGATCGTGGCGCTGCCAACGCTGTCCGATTGTTCACCGTTGTTCGGCCACGTCAAGACCACCGTGTGCGCGGTGTGGGCCCTGTCCACCGTTGGTCACAGGGTGCCGGTGGGCCTGGCCCGGCGACGACGGCCGCTGCTGCACTGAGGGCCGACGACGCGGCGAACGTCGCGTCCCGACGGAGGAGTTGGCATGCGAGTGAGGAAGACGGCGGCCGCCCTGGCGCTGTCGGCCGGCCTGGTGGCCGGCGGCATCGCGAGCGGCACGGGCACGGCCGGGGCGGCGAACCCGCCGTGCTCCGGGGTGGGGGAGCCGATCCCCGGCTACATCGGCACGTGGAACGGCTGCATCGCGGCGACGGACGGGCTCTGGGCCCGCTGGCACGGCGGGTCCTCCGACGTCACCTGGTCGGACCCCCTGGACAAGGCGTACCGGTACAACACCAGGCTCTACATCTACTGCTGGCTCAAGGGGCCGGAGGTCGACGGTATGTGGGGGAAGTCCTCCGTCTGGGACGCGGTGGGGCTCTACCAGGAGCCCGGAGGTCCCGTGACGGGGCCGTCGGACCTCCGCCACCTCGTCTTCCCCGACGGCTGGGTGTGGACGGGGAGCAACACCCCGAACGTCCCGAGGTGCTGACCTTCACCTGACCGCAAGGGGGTAGGAGGGGGCGCGGTGAGGCATATGCCAGTCAAGTGTTTCACCGCGCCTGCTCGGGATTCCCGCGAAGGAGGCAATGGCGGCGCCCGACGGTCGATAGGCTGGACCCTACCCGCCGGTCACGCCGCGGGGGACATCGGAAGGGGACGACATGTCGACACCAGCCCCGGGCCGCCACGCCGTGCCGGAGCAGGGCGCGCCCGGTTCGTTCGCCTCCCTGCAGCACGCCCTCAGACTGCTGGAGGCGGTCGACCGGCACCCCGGCGGTGCCACCCTGGTCACCCTGGCGAGGGAGACGTCCCTGGGCCTCCCGACGGTTCGCCGGCTCGCGGAGATCCTGGAGGTCGAGGGCTACCTGCTCTGTCAGGACGGCGGCTGGGTGCTCGGCGGGACCTTCGCGCTGCTCGGCCAGCACAACCGGGAGCAGCTGGTCCGGGCCCGGCTGGACAGCAAACTCGGGGAGCTGCGCGACGAGTTGGGTGCGGCGGTCTACTTCGGCCGCTACCACGACGGAGAGTTGTCGGTCGAGGCCGTGTCCGCGTCCGAGGGGGCGCCCGCGGTGCAGGAGTGGGTGGACTTCCGGGCCACCGCGCACGCCAGCGCGATCGGCAAGTGCCTGCTCAGCCAGCTCGACCACGACGCCCGCCGGGACCACCTGTCGCGCCACCCGGTGGCCCGCCTCACCTCGCGGACGGTCATCGACGCCGACCAGCTGATGCACCGTCTGGAGCGCCAGCCGGCCACCGTGCCGGTGCTGGACATCCAGGAGTACGCCCTCGGCACGGTCTGCGCGGCCGTGCCGGTGACCGCCGGGAGCACGGTCGGCTGCCTGGCCACCTCGATGCCGGTCGACAATGTGCACCGGCTGAAGGCGGCGGCCGAACTGCTCGCCGCCCGCGCGGCGCCGCTGATGCTCGCGATGGCGGTCTGAACGGCAGGCCGAACGGCGGTCCGAGCCGGACCGCGCACCCGGGACCCCGCTTCGGCGGGGTCTTCGCGTACCCGGACCCGGGGTCCAGCGGGGGTGCGGGGCGCGCGTCACTTATTAGACTCGATGTCGATAAGGGGTGCCGAAACCCTTGTGGCGCGGGCTACCCGCGAGTACGTTGTGCCGGGTCGAGCCGCCACCCGCAGGTCAGGAGGGCCCTCCCATGCCCAGCCCCACCCCCGTCCCCGCCCTCGCCGCGCCCGCTGCCCGGGTGCACGAGGGCCTTGTCCTGGAGCCCCGCGACGTCCGCTTCGACTGGGCCGGCCTGCCGCTGCACTGGATCCCCGACGAGCCGGTGGCCACCCACATCATCAACGTCCTGCACCTGCTCCTGCCCGAGGGCGAGCGCTGGTTCGTCAAGGTCTTCAAGGAGGCCCTGCCGCTGGTCCGCGACGAGCAACTGCGCGAGGAGGTCCTGGGGTTCATCGGCCAGGAGGCCATCCACGCCGAAGCGCACCAGGAGGTGCTCGACCACCTGCTCGGCCAAGGCCTCGACCCGCGCCCCTACGTGCGCCAGATCGCCTGGCTGTTCCAGCGCGTGCTCGGCGACAAGCCCGGCCTGTCCGGCGCCCGCCGGCGCGAGAACGTCATCGAGCGGGTCGCCTTCGTCGCGGCGATCGAGCACTTCACCGCTTTCCTCGGCGACTGGGCGCTCAACTCCCCGGGCCTGGACCGTGCCAAGGCCGATCCGACGATGCTCGACCTGCTGCGCTGGCACGGCGCCGAGGAGGTCGAGCACCGCAGCGTCGCCTTCGACCTGATGGTTCACCTCGACCCCGGCTATGCGCGCCGTATCCGCGGCATGCTGATCTCCGGACCGCTGCTGGTCCACCTCTGGGTGCGCGGCGCGCGCTTCCTGCTCGCCGCCGACCCGACCCTCGACGGCCGGCTCAAGCCGACCTGGCGCGAGGCCGGCCGGATCGCCCGGTGCGGACTGCTGCCCGACCCGGTCAGGTCGCTCCGCTCCGGGCTGCGCTACCTGCGGCCCGGCTACCACCCCACCCAGGAGGGGTCCTCCAGCCAGGCCCTCGGCTACCTCGCGACCTCCCCGGCCGCCCGCGCCGCCGCCGGGCGGAACGGATGACGACTGACAGCTGACAGCTGACGTTATCTGTCATCTGAAATCTGTCAGCTGTCAATTGTCAGCCCGTCAGCTGTCCGCCGTCAGCCCCCGCCCCACCCGAGCCCCCAAGGACCCCGCCGGATGGACGACCTGCGCACCCCGCCCCCCGACCTCTACGGCCGCCCGCGCGCCGACACCTTCTTCCGCTTCCTCACCGCCTTCGGCGACCGCTACAGCCCCGCCCTCGGTGGCCCGCTGCTGCGCCGCAACCCCCGGCGCCCGCTCGGCCGCCCCGCCCCCGCACTCCAACTGGTCGTCGCCGCCCGCCGCGCCGTCGCCGCCGACGCCGTCGAACTGACCCTCGCGGACCCCTCCGGCGGCCCGCTGCCGCCCTGGCAGCCCGGCGCGCACCTGCGCCTCACGCTCCCCTCCGGCCGCGAACGCCACTACTCGCTCTGCGGCGACCCCACCGACTCCGCTGACCCCGCCGACTCCGCCGACCCCGCTGACTCCGCCGACCGTGCCAACCCCGCCGCCTACCGGATCGCCGTGCGCCGGCTGCCCGACGGGGGCGGCGGCTCCGTCGAGATCCACGACACCGTCCGCCCCGGCACCCGGCTCACCGCCCGCCGCCCGCGCAACGGTTTCGCCTTCTGCGCCGAACCGGCCGTCCTTCTGCTGGCCGGCGGCATCGGCGTCACCCCGCTGCTCCCGATGGCCCGCGAGGCCCAACGGCACGGCCTGGACTGGCGGCTGGTCCACACCGGCCGCAGCGCCGACACCCTCCCGTTCGCCGACGAGCTGCGCGCCCTCGACCCGGCCCGGGTCCACCTGCGCACCGACGACGAGCACGGCGGCCCGCCCACCGGCGCCGAACTGCTCGCCCACGCCCCGCGCGGCGCCGCCGTCTACTGCTGCGGCCCGGCCCCGATGCTCGCCGCCGTGCAGCGGGCGCTGGACGCTTCGCCCGCCTCCGCGCTGCACTTCGAACGCTTCGGCGCCGCCCCGGTCACCGACGGCGAACCGTTCACCGTCCGCCTCGGCGCCGACGGCCCCGGCCTCGCCGTCCCCGCCGACCGCTCCGCCCTGGACGTGCTCCGCGAGGCCCGCCCAGAACTCGCCTACTCCTGCCGCCAGGGCTTCTGCGGCACCTGCGAGGTCCGCCTGCTGGCCGGCACCGCGGACCACCGCGACCGCCGCCTCACCCCCGAGCAGCGCGCCGCCGGCGCCCTGCTGCCCTGCGTCTCCCGCGCCGCCGCGGGCGAGACCCTCGTAGTGGACCTCTAGCGACCCGCGACCCGTAGCGACCCGTAGCCCGTAGAAGGAGCCCCGCCGTGCCGCGCAGCACCCCCGCCTTCCCGTTCGCCGAGCGCGACCTCGCCCGCTTCCGGGAGACCCAGCAGCTCGCCTACGACTGCGCCGAGCAGGTCGCCGCCTGGATCGAACCCGGCGTCACCGAACGCCAGGCCACCGGCGAGCTGCGCCGCCGCCTGGTCGCCGCCGGTGTGCAGGACTTCTTCCACGTCCCCTTCGCCTGGTTCGGCGACCGGACGGCGTTCCGGCACTTCCACACCCCGCTGCAGTTCTTCGCCGGCAACCGCCGCCTGGAGGAGGGCATGCCGTACGTGCTGGACTGCGCGCCCGTGGTCGACGGCTACACCGCCGACATCGGCTACGGCGGCAAGGTCGGCGAGAACCGCGTCTGGGACCGCCTCGCCGCCGACCTGCGGGCCTACCGCGAGCTGATCCTCACCGAGGTCCGCGCCCGCAAGCCGCTCTCCGAGGTGTACGCGGCCGTCGACGCGCAGATCGAGGCGCACGGCTACGACAACCGCCACCGCGTCTACCCGGGCCGGGTGATCGGCCATCAGGTCACCCGGACGACGGCCCGCGGCCCGGCCGGGGTGAACGTCTTCGGCTTCGGCGTGCGCACCCTCCAGACGCTGGGGCGCGAACTCATCGGCGAGCGCCTGCACGGCCGCTCCCCGCTCTGGGCCGACGGCCGCTCCTCCCGGCACGCGCCCACCCCCGGCCTCTGGGCGGTGGAGCCGCACATCGGCTTCCGGGACACCGGCATCAAGTTCGAGGAGCTGCTGGTGGTCACGGAGGACGACGCGTACTGGCTCGACGACGACCTCCCGCACGTCCGCCGCTGGAATACTGCCCTCACCGAGAGCACCACCACTGCAACGGCAGCCACCGAGGGAGCCGCCCGATGAGCACCCCCGCCCGCCGCCGCACGGTCCACTCCGCAGGCCTGCCGCTCGCCGTCCACGAGCAGGGCGACCCGGCCGCGCCCACCGTCCTGCTGGTCCACGGCTACCCCGACACCCACGCCGTCTGGGACGACGTCGCCGCCGACCTCGCCCGCGACCACCACGTGGTCCGCTACGACGTGCGCGGAGCCGGCGCCTCCGGCGTCCCCCTCGACCGCGCCGGCTACCGCCTCGAACACCTCGCCGCCGACCTGTTCGCCGTCGCCGACGCCGTCAGCCCCGACCGCCCCGTGCACGTCGTCGCCCACGACTGGGGCTCCCTGCAGTCCTGGGAGGCCGTCACCGCCCCCGGCGCCGAACGCCGCCTCGCCTCCTACACCACCATGTCCGGGCCCTGCCTCGACCACCTGGGCCACTGGCTGCGCGAGCGCCTGCGCCGCCCCACCCCGCGCCACCTGCGGCAACTGCTCACCCAGGGCCTGCACTCCTGGTACATCACCGCCTTCCACCTGCCCTACCTCGCCCCCGGCGTCTGGCGCCTCGGCCTCGCCCGCGCCTGGCCCCGGGTGCTGCGCGACCTGGAGGGCGTCACCCCGCGCCCCGGCCACCCGCAGCCCAGCCTGCGGCGCGACGCGGTGCGCGGCATCGAGCTCTACCGGGCCAACATGCGCCCGGTCCTGCGGAACCCGCGCGAACGCCCCACCGAGGTGCCGGTCCAGCTGATCACCCTCACCGAGGACCGCTACGTCGGCGGCCACCTCTCCGAGGGCCTGGAGCGCTGGGTGCCCAGGCTGACCCGTCGTACCCTGCGTGCCACCCACTGGTCCGCGCTGCTGGAGAAGGGAACCACCGTGGCCGGAATGGTCCGCGAACACGTCGCCCGCACCGAGGCCGGTCCGGCCGCCCGTACCGCCGCCGGCGCGGGCGGGCCCGGCGACGGCCGGCTGGTCGTCGTCACCGGCGGCGGCAGCGGCATCGGCCGCGCCACCGCGCTCGCCTTCGCCGAGGAGGGCGCCCGGGTGGTGGTCTGCGACCTCGACCTCGACGCGGCCCGCCGCACCGCCGACCTCGCCGGCCTGATCGGCCCGACCGCGTACGCCTACCGGGTGGACGTCAGCGACGGCGCCGCCGTCGACGCCTTCGCCCAGCAGGTCGCCGCCGAGCACGGCGTGCCCGACGTGGTCGTCAACAACGCGGGCATCGGTCACTCCGGCACTTTCCTGGAGACCACCGAGAAGGAGTGGCAGCGGGTCCTGGACGTCAACCTCTGGGGCGTCATCCACGGCTGCCGGGCCTTCGGCGCCCTGATGGCCGACCGCGACGAGGGCGGCCACATCGTCAACCTCGCCTCCGCCGCCGCCTACCTGCCGTCCAAGGCGCTCACCGCCTACGCCACCAGCAAGGCCGCGGTCTTCATGCTCTCCGACTGCCTGCGCGCCGAACTCGCGGCCCACGGCATCGGCGTCTCCACGATCTGCCCGGGCATCGTCAACACCAACATCACCCGCACCTCCACCTTCTCCGCCACCACCGCCGACGAGCAGGCCGCCAAGCAGGCCCGCGCCGCCCGCCTCTACGCCCGCCGCGGCTTCCCGCCGGAGAAGGTCGCCGCCGCCATCCTCGCCGCCGTGCGCACCAACAAGCCCGTCGTCCCGGTCACCCCCGAGGCCAAGGCCGCCCGCCTCCTCAGCCGCCTCGCCCCCGGCCTCCTCCGCCTCGCCGCCCGCCTCAACGTCACCTGAGCGGAGACGACGAGGCCCGGGGCGCGTGGGTGAGACCCGCGCGCCCCGGGCCGGTGGAAGTGCCTCACAGATCGAAGGGCAGGATCCGGAAGGCCTTGTGCTCGGCCGTCAGGGGGCGGACCGCCCGGAAGTCGCGCTGATCGAGCGTCAGGACCGCGTCGGTCCGGAACTCCGCGGCCAGGGCGACGTTGACGGCGTCCGTCAGGTCGAGGCGAAGGCCGAGATGACGGGTCCGAACGGCCTGCGCGGCCTCCAGGGTCTCGGCGGTGATCTCGGGCATCACCGCTCGTCCGGAGCGGACCCGTCGCATGACGTCGTTCACCGCGTCGAGGGCCGCGTCGAATCCCAGGATCCGCCGAGCGAGGTGGTCGAGTTCGCTCAGCAGCACGGGGGAGATCACCAGGAGGCCCGAGCCGTCCAGTACCTCGCGTGCGGCGGGGCCGGTCGGGTGCTCCTCGTCGAGGGCCGAGAGCAGGCCGGACGTGTCCGCCACCACAACGATCACGCGGTGCCCCGCTCCCGCTCCGGCGGGACGGCGGCCTGCTTCGTCCGCTCGTATGCCGCAGCCTTGTCGGCCCAGACGTCCTCCTCGGTGGCCTCGCCGATCGGCTTGTAGGTCCGGCTGAAGAACGGTTCGTCCCAGGTGCGCCGGGACATCGCCGCGAGGTGGATCCCCTCCCGGATGATCTCGGCCTCGGCTATCCCTTCCCGGGCCGCCGCCTCCTTGATGACGGCGAGATCCTCGGCTTCGACGTAGACGGTCGTGCGCTTGAGAGCCATATGCGTATGGTACCGCCGCCATACCTCCCGGTGGGGTGGATCACTTCGGCGAATCCCGACAGGAGGTGTCGGGATTCCGGGGGAGCATCGGTGGGGACGGGTGGAGACACCGTGGACCGTGAGGAAGGGCGAGGCATGACGGAGCAGCCGCTGAAGGGGAAGGTCGCGCTGGTGGCGGGGGCCACGCGCGGGGCAGGGCGGGGGATCGCGGTGGCGCTGGGGGCCGCCGGGGCGACGGTGTACGGGACGGGGCGCAGCGCCGAGGGGCACCAGGGGGAGTACGGGCGGCGCCCGGAGACGCTGGAGGAGACGGCGGAGCTGGTGACGGCGGCCGGCGGGCACGGCATCGCGGTGCGCGCCGACCACCTGGTGCCCGCCGAGGTGGCGGCGGTGGCGGCGCGGATCGAGGCCGAGCAGGGCGGGCTGGACATCCTGGTGAACGACATCTGGGGCGGCGAGCAGCTGTTCGCCAGGGACCTCCCGGTCTGGGAGCACGACCTCGACAAGGGGCTACGGCTGCTGCGGCTGGCCGTGGAGACGCACGCGATCACCAGTCACCACCTGCTGCCGCTGCTGCTGCGCCGTCCCGGCGGGCTGGCGGTGGAGATGACGGACGGCACCGCCGAGTACAACGGGACCCGTTACCGGAACTCGTTCTTCTACGACGTCGCCAAGTCCGCCGTGCTGCGGATGGCCTTCGCGCTGGGGCACGAGCTGGCGCCGCGCGGGGCGACGGCGGTGGCGCTGACGCCGGGGTGGATGCGTTCGGAGCTGATGCTGGAGCACTTCGGGGTGACCGAGGAGACCTGGCGGGAGGCGACGGTGGCCGAGCCGCAGTTCGGCATCTCGGAGTCCCCGCTGTACGTGGGGCGCGCGGTGGTGGCGCTGGCCGCCGATCCGCAGGTGGCGCGGTTCAACGGCGCCTCGCTGTCCAGTGGCGGCCTGGCCCTGGAGTACGGCTTCACCGACGTGGACGGCAGCCGCCCGGACGCCTTCCGCTACCTGGTGGACGTCGAGGGCGTGGACGGCCCGGTGGACCCGGCCGGCTACCGCTGAGGTCCGGCTACCGCCGAGGCGGGCCGTAGAGGGCGGCGGCGCGGGCGGCGGCCTCGGCCAGCCGCCGCCGTAGCGCCGGCGGTTCGAGCACCTCGGCCTCCGGTCCGAGCCGCAGCAGTTCCTCGTAGCCGACCTCCAGGGATTCGACGGGGAGCCGGACGGTCACCCAGCCGTGGTCGTCCGGTTCCCCGGCGCCGGCGAGCGCCTCCCGGGCGGTGGCCGTTTCGAGCAGGTGCGGCAGCCGGGCGGCGCCGTGCGGGCTCAGCCGGACGGTCACCTGTTCGCGCAGCAGGGAGCGGGCGAACTCGGCCGCCTTGGCGTCCCAGAACGCGGCGAGGTCAAACGTTTCGTCACGTCGGAACGGCCGGTCGGCCAGCGGTTCGGCGGCGGTCAGCCGCTCGACCCGGTAGACGCGGTGGGCGGGTGCCGGGTCGTCGCCGTCCGGCCGGGCGACCAGGTACCAGGTGCCCGCCTTCAGCACCAGCCCGTACGGCCGCAGCACCCGCTCGACCGCAGCCGCCTCCGGGCCCGCGCCCGCGCCGGGGCGCCGCCGGTAGCGCACCCGCAGCAGCCGCCCGCCCCACACCGCCCGCGCGACCTCGGCCAGCAGTGGCGGCACGGGCGCGTCGCGGAACCACCCGGGCGCGTCCAGGTGGAACCGCCGGGCCCCGGCGCCGGGCGCCTCGCCCAGTTCCCCGGCCACCTTGAGCCGGGCGGCGAGCGCCGGATCGGCGAGGCCCATGTCCCCGAGCGGCCCGGGCAGTCCGGCGAGCAGCAGCACCTCCGCCTCGGTGCGGTCGAGGCCGGTCAGCCGGGTGCGGTAGCCGTCGAGCAGCCGGTAGCCGCCGGCCCGCCCCCGGTCCGCGTACACGGGGACGCCGGCCTCGGCGAGCGCCAGCACGTCGCGCTGCACGGTGCGCTCGGAGACCTCCAGTTCGGCGGCCAGTTCGGCGCCGGTCATGCTGCGGCGCGCCTGGAGCAGCAGGAGCAGCGAGATCGCCCGGGCGGTGCGCATCGGCCGACGTCCTCCCGTTCCGGGGCCAGGGCGAGCGCCCGGCCGCTCCAGCACCGATCATGGAGGGCCGGGGGGTGTTTCCGGCCCACGCGCCCACCACCGGACCCGAGGAGACCCGATGGCCACCGGCACCGTGCAGTCCTACCACGCGAACCACGGGTACGGGCTGATCACCCCCGACGACGACGGGCCGCCGCTGTACGTGTACTACGACTCGGTCCTGACGGCGGCCGGTGCGGACCGGGTGCTGGTGGAGGGGCAGCGGGTGCAGTTCGACCCGACCGAGCAGGAGGGCCGCCGGGTCGCCGAGCGGGTGCGGCGGCTGGACTGACCCCTCCCGGCTCGCCCCGGGTAACCGCGCTCGCCCCGGGAAACCGCACGCTCCCTGGGAAACCCCGCCCTCCCCCGGGAATCCGCAGGTGGAAAACCGGTTCGGCCGACGATCGGTGCCCCCGTACGATGAGGGTCCATGGAAATGACGACTGCCCTCTGGTCCTTCGCCCTTGTCGTGGGGCTGCTGACGCTCACCCCGGGGCTGGACACCGCCCTCATTCTGCGAACGTCGGCGCTGGGCCACCGGCGGCAGGCGTGGGGCGTGGTGCTCGGCATCCAGACCGGCACGCTGATCTGGGGGACGCTCACCTCGGCGGGTGTGACGGCGCTGCTCACGGCCTCTCGGGTCGGTTACGAGGTGCTGCGCTGGGCGGGCGCCGCGTACCTGGTGTGGATGGGGATCGGGATGATCCGGGCCCGGGTCAAGGGCGGCGACGAGGAGCAGCCGGAGCCGGGACCGGGTGAGGAGCAGGCCCCGGCGGGCGGACTGGCGTCCGGCTGGCGGCGCGGTGTGCTGACCAATCTGCTCAACCCGAAGGTGGGCGTCTTCTACGTGGCGGTGCTGCCGCAGTTCATCCCGGCGGGGGCGCCGCACTTCGCCGCAGGGGTGGCGCTGACCCTCGTGCACGTGGTGGAGGGGATGCTCTGGTCGATGGTGCTGGTGGGCTTCGCCCGGGTGCTGCGCGGCTGGCTGCGCCGTCCGGCGGCGCGCCGGGCGATGGACCGGGTGACCGGTGTGGTGGTGGTCGGGTTCGGCGTGAAGCTGGCGGTCTCCGACTGACCCCTCGGGGACGCGGGTCAGCGGTCCAGCCGGCTCAGGCCCTCCTGGAGATCGTCCGGGGTCATGCAGATGTGCATGTCGATGTGGGCGTTGAACTCCAGCCAGAACGGTTCGCAGATCTTGACGATCGCCGCCTCGTCGGGCACGTCGACCACGACGATCTGGCAGCGCCGCCCGTGGCGGGGGAAGGCGTAGACGGCCTCGGGCTTGAGGTCGGCCATGATCCGGTTGAACGTCGTCGCGACGGCTCCGTCCGCGATGACCCGGTTGGCGGTCTGGGTGTCGAGTTCGATCTCCAGCAGCGCGCGCATGGCGGTGCTCCTTCCCGGGCTCGGACGAGTCCTCGCCTCCAGCCTCCCGCCGTCCGCAGGGGCCCGCAATTCACCCGATCGGCGGTACCGGATTGGTCGCCGCGAAGGTGCGCGGGCTGCACTGGAGGCGACCGGGCGTCGGCGGACGGTCGACGGACCCTCGACGCCCGGGGCCGCAGCAGCGCAGGAACAGGAGCCCGCCCCATGGCGATCATCGTGGTGTTCGACCTCCCCGGGGTCACCCAGGAGCAGTACGAGGAGTCGGTGGACCGGCTGACCGGCGGCACCGGGCTGAACCGGCCGGAGGACTGGCCGGTGCGCGGCCTGCTGCTGCACGCGGCCGGTCCGCTGCCGGACGGCGGGGGCTGGCACGTCACCGACGTCTGGGAGTCCCGGGAGGCCTTCGAGCACTTCGCGGCGGTGCTGCTGCCGATCCTCCGCGAGGTGGGCATGGCGACCGCTCCGCCGATGATCTGCGAGGCCTACAACGTGGTCGGCTGAGCCCGGTCCGCGACCGTCGGGAGCCCGTGCCCGGCACCGCGCGGGACGTCGTGGTGGATCGGCCCGTTCCCGGCGCCGAGCGGCAGGCAGCCGCCGCCGCGCCGGTGGGCGACGATCTCGGCGGCGACCGAGACGGCGGTCTCCTCGGGGGTGCGGGCACCGAGGTCGAGGCCGATGGGGGAGTGCAGCCGGGCCAGTTCGGCCTCGGTCAGCCCGGCCGCGCGCAGCCTGGCCGCGCGCTCGCGGTGGGTGCGGCGCGAGCCCATCGCGCCGACGTAGCCGACCGGCAGCCGCAGCGCGCGTTCCAGCAGCGGGACGTCGAACCTGGTGTCGTGGGTGAGCACGCAGAGCACCGTGCGGCCGTCCAGCCGGTCCAGCTGGGAGTCCAGGTAGCGGTGCGGCCAGTCGACGACGACCTCGTCGGCGTCGGGGAAGCGGCGTGCGGTGGCGAAGACGGGGCGGGCGTCGCAGACGGTGACGCGGTAGCCGAGGAAGCGGCCGATCCGGGCGACCGCCGCGGCGAAGTCGACCGCGCCGAACACCAGCATCCGGGGCGCGGGCACGTACGACTCGACGAACAGGGTGACGGTGCCCCGCCCGCGCCGGTCGCAGGGGCGTCCGTCGAGGCCGAGGACGAGCCGGCCGGTGCGGCCGGCGTCGAGCATGGCGCGCGCCTCGGCGACGACGGCCCGCTCCAGCGGCGCCGCTCCAGCGGCGCCGGGGGAGAGGGCACCGTGGTGGCCGTCGGCGGTGACGGCGACCGCAGCGCCCAGCAGCCCGGCGGTCCCGGCCGACCCGGTGGACCCGGCGTTCCCGGCCGGTCCCGCGACGACCCTGGCGAGCGCCACGGGGGTGCCGGCGGCGATCAGCGCGACGCCGGCGTCGAGCGCCGGGTCGGCGCCGGGGACCACCGGCCGGACGAGGACCTCCAGGACCCCGCCGCAGGTCAGACCGACCGCGAAGGCCTCCTCGTCGCTGTAGCCGAAGCGCTCCAGCACCGTCTCGCCCGAGGCGAGGGCGGCCCGGCACAGCTCGTAGACGGCCCCTTCGACGCAGCCGCCGGAGATGCTGCCCACGACCTCGCCGTCCGCGTCGACGGCGAGCGCGGCGCCCGGCTCGCGCGGGGCGCTGCCGGTGACGCCGACCACCGTGGCCACGGCGAAGCGGCGGCCGGACGCGTGCCAGGCCAGCAGCTGCTCGGCGATGTCCTGCATGACGGGGGCTCCTTCGCGCTTTCGAGGGTAGGCGAACCGGGCCACCGGGGGGCACCGCCGCCGTACGGAGAACGATCCCGTACGGCGGAGGGCATCCGCCCCGGCGGCCCCGGTGCGCCCCGCCCGCGCGGGGAGGAACCGAGAGGAACCGACCGCGGCCTCCGCAACCGCGCCGCGCCTCCGCTACGGCGCGCCGCGCCGCAGCGGCCCCGGCCGCTCGGTGGTCAGGTGCTCGGGCCGGACCGGGATCCGCCGCAGGGCCAGGCCGGTGGCGTCGCGGATCGCCGCCACGATGGACGGCGTGGCGGAGACGGTCGGCGCCTCGCCCGCCCCGCGCAGCCCGTACGGGGCGTTCGGGTCGGGCAGTTCGAGGAGTTCGACCGGGATCGGCGGGGTGTCCAGGATGGTGGGGATGAGGTAGTCGGTGAAGGAGGCGTTGCGCACCTTCCCGTCCCGCACGACGATCTCCTCCATCACCGCGAGCCCGAGCGCCTGGGCGCAGCCGCCCTGGATCTGGCCGACCACCGCCACGGGGTTGACCGCCTTGCCGACGTCCTGGACGGCGGTCAGCTCGACCACCTTGACCAGGCCCAGCTCGACGTCCACGTCCACCACCGCGCGGTTGGCGCAGAAGCTGTACTGGACGTGGCCGAAGCCCTGGCCGGTCTCCTTGTCGAAGGGGAAGGTCGGGCGGTGGCGGTAGACCCGGGTCAGGTCGACGGCGTCCTCGCCCAGCAGTTCGGCCAGCGGCAGCAGCGGGCCGGCCGAGGCGGAGACGACCATGCCGCGGGCGAGCGTGAAGTCGTGCCCGGTCCAGCCGTAGCGGCGCCGGCCGCGTTCGATCAGCTCCTGCCGGACCGCCCGGGCGGCCAGCTTGACGGCGCCGCCCGTCATGTAGGTCTGCCGGGAGGCGGAGGTCGAGCCGGCGGAGCCGATCGCGGTGTCGGCCGGGAGGATGGTGACGTGCTCGACGCCCAGCTCGGTGCGGGCGATCTGCGCGTGCACGGTGACGCCGCCCTGGCCGACCTCGGCCATCGCGGTGTGCACCAGGGCGACCGGTTCGCCGCCGATCACCTCCAGCCGCACCCGCGCGGTGGAGTAGTCGTCGAAGCCCTCGGAGAAGCCGACGTTCTTGATGCCGACCGAGTAGCCGACGCCGCGCACCACGCCCTCGCCGCGCGTGGAGTTGGACAGCGCGCCGGGCACCAGCCGCGGGTCCGGGTCGTCGGGGTCGAGCGGCGGCGGCAGCGGCATGGCCTTGACCCGGCGCAGCAGTTCGGCGACCGGGGCGGGCGCGTCGATCTCCTGGCCGGTGGGCATCCGGTCGCCCTGCCGGACGGCGTTGAGCCGCCGGAACTCGACCGGGTCCATGTCCAGTTCGGCGGCCAGCCGGTCCATCTGGCTCTCGTAGCCGAACGCCGCCTGCACCGCGCCGAAGCCGCGCATCGCGCCGCAGGGCGGGTTGTTGCTGTACAGCGCGAGGGCGTGCATCCGCACGTTGGGGATCACGTAGGGGCCGTGGCCGAGCGAGGCCGCGTTGCCGACCACGGCGGGCGAGGTGGAGGTGTACGCGCCGCCGTCCAGCACGATCCGGGCGTCGGCGTACACCAGTCGGCCGTCCCGGGTGGCGCCGTGCTCGTAGGTCATCCGCGCGGGGTGGCGGTGGACGTGGCCGAAGAAGGACTCGTCCCGGGAGTAGACGATCTTGACGGGCCGGCCGGTGCGCAGCGCCAGCAGGCAGGCGTGGATCTGCATCGAGAGGTCCTCGCGCCCGCCGAACGCGCCGCCGACGCCGGCCAGGGTGAGGCGGACCTTCTCCTCGGGCAGCCCGAGCACCGGGGCCATCTGGCGGCGGTCCACGTGCAGCCACTGGGTGGCGATGTAGAGGTCGACGCCGCCGTCCTCGGCCGGTACCGCGAGCCCGGACTCCGGGCCGAGGAAGGCCTGGTCCTGCATGCCGACCTCGTAGCTGCCGCGCACCACGACGTCCGCCGTCGCCCGCACCTCGTCGGTGACGCCGAGGCCGCAGACCAGCCGCTGCTCGTGGCAGATGTTGCCGTTCGCGGGCGTCGTGCCCCCGGGCGGGCGGTGCACGTAGCCGTGGGTCTGCGGGTCGAGGCACTGCTCCTCGGTGACGATCGGGGTCAGCACCCGGTACTCGACCTTGATCCGCCCGGCCGCGCGCCGGGCGGTCTCCGGGTGGTCGGCGGCGACCAGCGCGACCGGCTCGCCCTGGTAGCGGACCCGGTCGACGGCCAGGGCGGGCTGGTCGGCGACGTCCAGCCCGTAGTACTTGGTGCCGGGGATGTCCTCGTGGGTGAGCACCGCGTACACGCCGGGGACGGCGAGCGCCTCGGCGGTGTCGACGGAGAGGATGTCCGCCCGGGGGTGCGGGGAGCGCAGCGCCGTGCCCCAGAGCATGTCCTCGTGCCACAGGTCGGAGGCGTAGGCGAACTCGCCGCGCGTCTTCAGCGCGCCGTCGGGGCGCGGTGGCGAGCCGCCGACGCCGTCGCTGCCGCCGGTGCCGCTCTGCCGGATCGCCTGGAGGTTCTTCTCGCCCCGGACGGTCCGCTGTCCCCGGGCGGCCCGCTGCCCCCGGGCGGCCCGCTGTTCCCGGGCCCGGGCGGCCCGTTGCCCTTGAGGGGTGCGCGCGTTCATCCGTCCGCCTCCCGGCCGGCGCGGGCCCGGGAGGCCGCCAGCCGCACCGCGTCCATGATCTTCTCGTAGCCGGTGCACCGGCACAGGTTGCCCGAGAGCGCCTCGCGGATGTCCGCGTCGGACGGCCGCGGGTCCTGGGCGAGCAGCGCGTCGGTCTGCACCAGCAGGCCCGGGGTGCAGAAGCCGCACTGGACGGCGCCGGCGTCCAGGAACGCCTGCTGGACCGGGCCGAGCCCGCCGTCGGCTCCGCCCAGCCCCTCGACGGTGCGCACCTCGCGGTCCTGCACCTGGCCGGCCGCGACCAGGCAGGCGCAGACCGGCACGCCGTCCAGGTAGACGGTGCAGGAGCCGCACTCGCCCTGCTCGCAGGCGTTCTTGGAGCCGGGCAGGCCGACCCGCTCGCGCAGCACGTACAGCAGGCTCTCGCCCTCCCAGACGTCGTCGGCCTCGACCGGCCTGCCGTTGGCGGTGAACGTGACCCTCATGCCGCGCTCCTGATCTCCCGGCGGTAGTCGTTCCAGGCCCAGGTGAAGGTGCGCCGGGCCATGACGGTGAGCGCGTGCCGCCGGTAGCCGGCGGTGCCGCGGACGTCGTCGATCGGGTCGGCGGCGGCCGTGACCAGCTCGCCGAAGCGCCGCAGCACCTCCTCGCCCGGCGGCTCGCCGCTCTCCCACAGGCCGCGTCCGGCGAGCACCGCGCCCAGGTACTCCTCGGCGTCGGCGGCGCGGCGCGGGGTGGGCGCGGCCGAGCCGATGCCGGTGCCGACGGTGCCGGTGCGCGGGTGCAGGGCGAGGCCGAACGCGCAGACGGCGATCACCATGGCGTTGCGGGTGCCGATCTTGGAGAACTGCTGAGGGCCGTCGGCGACGGGGATCCGTACGGCGCGGATCAGCTCGTCGGGCGCCAGCGCGTTGCGCTTCACCCCGGTGTAGAAGTCGTCGATCGGGATCAGCCGGGTGCCGCGCACCGAGGCGGCCTCGACGAGGACGTCCCGGCCGGCCGCCAGCAGCGGCGGGTGGGCGTCGCCGGCCGGCGAGGCCGCGCCGAGGTTGCCGCCGACGGTGCCCCGGTTGCGGATCTGCGGGGAGCCGACGGTGCGGGCGGCCAGTGCCAGGCCGGGCAGCGGGCCGGACAGCTCGGTGATGATCCGGCTGTAGGGGACGGCCGCGCCGAGGCGTAACACCGCACCGTCGCGCGACCAGCGGGCGAGCTCGCCGACGCGGTTCAGGTCGAGCAGGGCGGGCGGCCTGCGCGCGTCGAAGTTCAGCTCGACCATGACGTCCGTGCCGCCCGAGACCGGCAGCGCGCCCGGGTGCCCGGCCTTCGCCGCGAGCGCCTCGTCCCAGGTGGCGGGGCGAAGGAACTCCATGCGGACGCCTCCTCACGTCGTCGCCGCCCGGCCGGGGACGTGTCCGGGGCCGTCCCGCCAGTGAACCCCGACAGCGGGCCGTGCGGCAGTCACCGATGGCATGAAGCCCCGGCCGCGGCGGCGCCGAGGATCCTGTACGTTCCTCTAAAGGGCTCCCGACGGCAGCGGGACTCCCGAAGGGCTCCGCGCGCGGACGGCGCCGCGGCCCGGCCGTGCACACGGTCCCACCTACGACCGTAATCCGGCCGGGGGCCCCGGGCCACGGCCGCGCGGTCCCGGCACCCGGCGAACGTGACGCGGAGCACGGGTGTTCGGGCACACTGTGACCGCGGACCGAGCGCTCGGACCCCCTCGCCCCACCACCAGCCCCCGAAGGAGCCCGCGGATGCGTGTCCGTGACCTGCTCGCCCCCGGCGCCCCGCGCCTGCGCCTGCTCGCGGCCGAGGAGGAGCTGGACCGGCAGGTCAGCGGTGTGATGACGACGGACCTGCACGACCCCGGCCGGTACCTGCACGGCGGCGAGCTGGTCCTCACCGGCATGCTCTGGCGCTCCGCCCCGGCCGACTCCGAGCGCTTCGTGCGCACCCTCGCGGCCGGCGGCGCGGTCGCCCTGGCGGCCGGGGAGGCCGAGGTCGGGCCGGTCCCCGAGGACCTCGTGGAGGCCTGCCGGCGGCACCGGATGCCGCTGCTCGCCGTGCCCGACGACATCGCCTTCGGCACCGTCACCGAGTTCGTCGGCCGCCAGGTCTCCGCCGACCGGGCCGCCGACCTGGCCGCCCTCGTCGACCGGCACCGGATGCTGGTCTCGGCGGCCGGCGGCGGCGGGCTGGACGCCGTCCTCGACCTGCTCGGCGGCGACCTCGACCTGGACTGCTGGGTGCTCACCCCCACCGGTGCGGTGATCGCGGGCCCCGCCGACCGGCTGCCCGCCGAGGAGCGCGACCAGCTGGTCCGCGCCCACCTGACCGGCCGGCGCCTGAGCCGCCGGCCCCCGCTGCGCACCCGCCTGGAGGGCGGCGCCTACTCGCTGCTGCCCGCGCCCGCCGCCCCGGACGCGCCCTCCCCTCTGGCCGACTGGGTGCTGGTGGTGGCCGGCGACGTGACCGAGTGGACCGCCAAGCGCCGGCAGCTCGCCGAGAACCTCGCCCGGCTGGTCGCCGTCGAGCGCCACCGCCGCGACGAGGGCCGCCGGCTGCGCCGCCGCCTCGCCGACGAGGTGCTCGCCCTGCTGCGGCGCGACGCCGACCCGGCCGAGATCAGCCGCACCCTGTACGCGTCCTCGGCGATGTCCGTGCGCGACGAGGGCCCCGAGCCCGGCGGCCGGGCGGCGGAGGGCTCCTCCTGGCTGGTGGTCAGCGCCGAGGGCGCCGGCCTGCCCGAGGGCGTGATGCGGGCCGTGCTGGAGGAGGCGCTGGGCGGCGCCGCGGACCGGGCGCTGGTCGCCGGGGCCGGGACCGGCGCGGTGGTGGTGATGCCCGCGCCGGACGGCCCGGTGCCCGCCGAGGCGCTGCGCGAGCTGCTCGCCCCGCTGGAGGCCGGGCTGGGGCCCGAGGGCCGGATCACCGTCGGTGTCTCGGCCCCCGCCCGGGAGGCGGTCGGCCTGCGCGGCGCGCTGGAGGAGTCCCGGCACGCCCGCCGGATCGCCGCCGCCCGGGCCGGCCGGGTCTGCGTCGCCGGGCCGGAGGAACTGGCCTCGCACGTCCTGCTGCTGGCGGCCGTCCCGGACGAGGTGCGCCGCGCCTTCCGCAGCCGGCTGCTGGACACCGTGACCGCCTACGACCAGGAGCACCAGGCGGAGCTGGTGCGGACCCTGGAGGCGTTCCTGCGTTCGGACGGCTCGTGGACCAGGTGCGCCGCGCAGTTGCACGTCCACGTCAACACGCTGCGCTACCGGATCGGGCGCATCGAGGAGTTGACCGGGCGCGACCTCTCGCGCCTGGAGGACCGGGTGGACTTCTACCTGGCGCTCGAACTGGCCTAGGGCCCGTCTTCAAACCCCCGCCTGCCGGGCGACGCCTGGGCACGCACCTCGCCGCGTTGTCGTCAGTCGCCGATGCTCCGCATGGACTCCCTCCTCCGCCTTGCGATGCACGCACCCAGACGCCGCCCGGCCCGCCCTCCGGGCGGACGACGGGGGTTTGAAGACGGGCCCTAGAGGCCGCGCGGGCGAACGGCGGCGGCCCCGGAGTGCTCCGGGGCCGCCGCCGTCGTGGGGGTGCCGCTCTACTGGGCCGGCTGGGCCGGGATGACGCCGGTCAGCCACTCGAAGACGCCCGGCACCATGTCCTTCCACACGTCGCTGGAGTGCGGGCCGGTGGTCTCGACCACCTGGACGGTGGTGGGCGCCTTGGCGGCGGCGGCGATCGCCTGGCCGTCCTCGTAGCCGTCGCCCTTGTTGCCCGAGACGTACAGCGCGACCTTGGGCGGCTGGGCGGCGCCCTTGACGATGGTGACCGGGTTGTTGGCCTCGCGCAGCGCCGGGTCCTTGCCGACCAGCGAGTCCTTCTCGGTCGCCGGGTCGTTGTAGCCCGAGAGGCTGACGCCGGCCCGGTAGCGGTTCGGGTGGGCCAGCGAGAGCTTGGCGGCGCAGTGCGCGCCCGCCGAGTAGCCGGCGATCGCCCAGCGGTCGGCGGCCGGGTCGGCCCGGAAGTTGTCCAGGATCATCTGCGGCACGTCCCGGGTCAGCCAGGTGTCCGCGTTGACCTTGCCCGGCACGTCGGTGCAGCCCGCGTCGACGCGGTTGCCCAGCAGCAGGGTGCGCGGCGAGACCAGGATGAACGGCGCCACCTTGCCCTGCTGCATCAGCGGCTTCAGCTGCTCGGAGACCTTGAGCGTGCCGTACCAGGTGGAGGAGGAGCCCGGGTAGCCGGGGATCAGCTCGACCACCGGGAACTTCCTGTCCTTGAACGCCGGGTCGTTGTACTGCGGCGGCAGCCAGACCAGCACCTCGCCGTCGACGCCGGACAGCCCGCCCTTGAGGTCGGTCTTCTGGACGTCGCCCGGCACCTTGGGGTCGTCCACGCCACGGAAGGCCTGCTGGACCTTGTTGGCCGGCGGGTGGGCCGCCGCGTCGCCCGCCGGCGCACCGCCCCCGGCGGCGGCCGCCGGGGCCGCGCTCTGCCCGGCGGCGGGCGCGGCCGGTTCCTGCGGCGGAACGGAGGGCACCGCCCGCACGTGGTTGCCGGTGCCGAGCAGGTCGTCCCAGCTGCCGTAGATGAGGTTGGCGTTGTTGACCATGACGAAGACCATGACCACCGCGGTCGCCTGGCAGAACACGATCATGGCGAGCCTGGACAGGACGCGCACCGGCCCGGGGCCCTTGACCCGGCCCCAGAACCACATCGCCACCGCGATGGAGACCGGTACCAGGAGGACCGTGCAGAGGAGGAATGGCGTACCTGTCAGTTGCATGAAGTTCTCGTATCCGGGTTCGAAGCCGCCCGGGCCCCACTCGCCCGGAGCGCCACCTCAATGGCATTGGACGGCAGGGAACCGGGAACGGTTGCCGTCCGAATCTGTACGGAACCTGAGAGGAACATCACGTTCGCACGCTGCCCCCCTTTTCGGGTCCGCCCCAGTGTGCCACCCTGGCGGGCTGCCCCCGGACCCCGCACCCGGCCCGCCCCCGGGAATCCGGCCCGCGGGGCACGATACCGTCCGGACGGATCGCCCCACCGGGCGAGGCGGTGCGAAGGCGCGTCCGCCGGGAAGCGAGACTATGGGGATGAGCACAACCCGCATGAGTCCCGTCCGCCGGCTGAGGCCCGCCGCCGCCGCGCTGGCCGTCCTGGCCCTCACGGTCGCCGTCGCCGGCTGCAGCAGCACCGGAGGCAGACGCGCCGAGGAGGCCCGCTCCAAGGCCGCGGCCGCCGCCGGCGGCGCCGTCACCACCCCGCGCTGGAAGGTCGCCATGGTGACCCACGCGGGCGCCGGTGACGCCTTCTGGGACACCGTGCGCAAGGGCGCCGAGCAGGCCGCCGCCAAGGACAACATCACCTTCCTGTACTCCAACGACGCGCAGACCCAGAACCAGGTCCAGCTCGTCCAGGCCGCCGTCGACCAGAAGGTCGACGGCCTGCTGGTCACCCTCGCCAAGGGCGACGCGATGGCCGACGTGCTCGGCAAGGCCAAGGCCGCCGGCATCCCCGTGATCACCATCAACTCCGGCCAGGAGTACTCCGCCAAGTTCGGCGCGCTCACCCACATCGGCCAGGACGAGGCCGCCGCCGGCCAGGCGGCCGGCACCGAGCTGTCCGAGCGCGGGCGCAAGAACGTCCTGTGCGTGATCCACGAGCAGGGCAACGTCGGCCAGGAGCAGCGCTGCTCCGGCGCCCGGGGCACCGCCGCCGGCGCCTTCCAGGTGATGTACGTCGACGGCGTCAACATGCCGGACGCCCGCGCGGCGATCTCCGCCAAGCTCCAGGCCGACCAGGCGATCGACACCGTGCTCACCCTCTCCGGCCCGATGGCGGCCACCGGCCTCCAGGCGATCCAGGACGCCCGCCGCCCGGTCGAGCTCGACACCTTCGACCTGGGCACCCAGGTGGTGGCCGGCCTCAAGGCGGGCACCGTCGGCTTCGCCGTCGACCAGCAGCCCTACCTCCAGGGCTACCAGGGCGTGGACCTGCTCTGGCTGTACCGCTTCAACCTCAACATGCTCGGCGGCGGCAAGCCGGTGGCCACCGGCCCGCAGATCCTCACCGCGGAGAACGCGGACGCCCTCGCCGAGTACGTCGCCAGGGGGACCAGGTGAGCACCTCCGACGTCCTGGCGTCCGAGCACCGGGAGCGTCCGGCCGCGCTGCGCCGGCTGGCCGGGCGGCCCGAGCTGGGCGCGCTGATCGCGGCCGCCGCGGTCTTCCTGGTCTTCGCCGCCGTCGCCGAGCCGTTCCTGCGGGTCTCCTCGCTGGGCACCGTGCTGTACGCGGCCTCCACCATCGGGATCATGGCCGTCCCGGTCGCGCTGCTGATGATCGGCGGCGAGTTCGACCTGTCGGCCGGCGTCCTGGTCACCACCGCCGCGCTGACCTCGTCGATGGTCTCCTACCAGCTCACCGCGGTGACCTGGGTGGGCGTGCTGGTCTCGCTGGCCGTCACGCTGGCGGTCGGCCTGTTCAACGGCTGGATGCTGGCGCGCACCAGGCTGCCGAGCTTCATCGTCACCCTCGGCACCTTCCTGATGCTGACCGGCGCCAACCTCGGCGTCACCAAGCTGGTCTCCGGCACCGTCTCCACCAAGCCGATCTCCGACATGGAGGGCTTCGCCTCCTGCCGCTGGCTGTTCGCCTCCGAGGTCACCGTCGGCGGGCTGACGGTCAAGGCCACCGTCTGGTGGTGGCTGGGCCTGCTGCTGGCGGGCAGCTGGGTGCTGCTGCGCACCCGCTTCGGCAACTGGATCTTCGCGGTCGGCGGGGACGCCGACGCGGCCCGCGCGGTGGGCGTCCCGGTCGCCCGCACGAAGACCGTGCTCTACCTGTTCGTCGGCTTCGGCGCCTGGGTGCTCGGCCAGCACCTGCTGTTCTCCTTCGACACCGTGCAGTCCGGCGAGGGCGTCGGCAACGAGCTGATCTACATCGTCGCGGCCGTCATCGGCGGCTGCCTGATCACCGGCGGCTACGGCTCGGTGGCCGGCTCCGCACTGGGCGCGCTGATCTTCGGCATGGCCAGCAAGGGCATCATCTACGCCCAGTGGAACCCCGACTGGTTCAAGTTCTTCCTGGGTGCGATGCTGCTGCTGGCCGCCCTGCTGAACTCCTGGGTCAAGCGCCGCGCCGAACGGGGGCCCCGATGACCGAGCTCCTCTCCCTGCGGGGGGTCGGAAAGACCTACGGCACCGTGCGCGCCCTGGAGGACGTCTCGCTGACCCTGCGGGCCGGCGAGATCAGCTGCGTGCTCGGCGACAACGGCGCCGGCAAGTCCACCCTGATCAAGATCATCGCCGGGCTGCACCGGCACGACGAGGGCACCTTCACGGTGGGCGGCGAGGAGGTCCGCTTCGACTCCCCGCGCCAGGCCCTGGACCGCGGCATCGCCACCGTCTACCAGGACCTCGCCGTGGTGCCGCTGATGCCCGTCTGGCGCAACTTCTTCCTCGGCTCCGAGCAGGGGTACAAGCGCTGGGGCGGCCTGCGGATCGACGCCGACGGCATGCGCGCCACCACCCGCGCGGCGCTCGCCGACATGGGCATCGACCTGCCCGACGTCGACCGGCCGATCGGCACCCTGTCCGGCGGCCAGCGCCAGTGCGTGGCGATCGCCCGCGCCGTGCACTTCGGCGCCAAGGTGCTGATCCTGGACGAGCCGACCGCCGCACTGGGCGTCAAGCAGTCCGGGGTGGTGCTCAAGTACGTCACCGCCGCCCGGGACGCCGGCCTCGGCGTGGTGCTGATCACCCACAACCCGCACCACGCGTACCTGGTCGGGGACCACTTCACCCTGCTCAAGCGGGGCCGGATGGCCGGCAGCCACCCCCGGGCGGAGATCGGCCTCGAACAGCTCACCACCGAGATGGCCGGCGGCTCCGACCTCGCCGAGCTCTCCCACGAGCTGTCCCGCGCCGACGTCCCCGGCGTCCCCGGCGACCGGGCCTCCGGCGGCTCCGGCGGCTCCGGCGCCTCCGGAAGCCCCGGTGACCGGCCCGCCGGGCCCGGTCCCGCCGGACCCGATCCCGTCGACCCCGCCGAGGAGCGTCCGCAGCCGTGACCAGCCCCCAAGGCGGCACCCGGCCGCCGGTCCTGCCCACCCTGCTCGGCCTCGGGCCGCGCGCCGAGCGCCGCCGCCGGGCCCTGCCCGCCGGCGTGCTGCGGCTGCCGACCATCGGCGTCGACATCGGCGGCACCAAGGTCGTCGCCGGTGTGGTCGACGGCGAGGGCAAGGTGCTGGAGAAGCTGCGCACCGACACCCCGCACAAGTCCAAGAGCCCCAAGGTGGTCGAGGACGTCATCGTCGAGCTGGTGCTGGAGCTCGCCGACCGGCACGACGTCCACGCGGTCGGCGTCGGCGCGGCCGGCTGGGTCGACGCCGAGCGCTCCACCGTGCTCTTCGCCCCGCACCTCAACTGGCGCGGCGAACCGCTCCAGGAGGCGCTCAGCGGGCGCCTGCGGTTCCCGGTGATCGTCGAGAACGACGCCAACGCCGCCGCCTGGGCCGAGTGGCGCTTCGGCGCCGGCCGGGGCGAGGAGCACATGGTGATGCTCACCCTCGGCACCGGCATCGGCGGGGCCGTCGTCCGCGACGGCTTCGTGGACCGCGGCAAGTACGGGCTGGCCGGCGAGTTCGGGCACATGCAGGTGGTGCCCGGCGGCCACCGCTGCCCGTGCGGCAACCGCGGCTGCTGGGAGCAGTACTCCTCCGGCAACGCGCTGGTGCGCGACGCCCGCGAGCTGGTCGCCGAGGAGTCCCCGGTGGTCCAGCCGCTGCTGGCCCGGGCCGGCGGCGCCGTCGAGGGCATCACCGGCCCGCTGGTCACCGAGGCCGCCCGGGCCGGCGACCCGACCGCCACCGAACTGCTCTACGAGGTCGGCACCTGGCTCGGCGTCGGCATCGCCAACCTGGCCGCCGCCCTCGACCCGGGCCGCTTCGTCATCGGCGGCGGCGTCTCCGAGGCCGGCGACCTCCTGCTCGGCCCGGCCCGCGACACCTTCCGCCGCACCCTCACCGGCCGCGGCTTCCGCCCCGAGGCCACCATCGTGCACGCGGCCCTCGGCAACGAGGCCGGCCTGGTCGGCGCCGCCGACCTCGCCCGCCAGGTCGCCCGGCGCTTTCGCACCATCAAGCGCCGCCGGGTGGAGCGCGCCGTACCGTGACCGCCCGCCCGCCGGGGCCGACGGTGCACGTCGGCCCCGGCCGTTCGAGGGTTCCTCCCGGTGGCGCGTCAACTACCCGTTGGTAGCGACGCGGCACTGTTGTCGGGGTCATGGCTCCTGTGAAACAACGGAGTTGACGTCGATTCAGAGGAGTATCGGATGAGAGCACTGGCCCGCGTCGCCCCTCCGTTCCTGCTCGCCACCGCCCTGGTGTGGTCCACCGCCGGACCGGCCGGGGCGGCGCCGCCGCCCGCCAAGGTGCCGGAGGCGGTCGGCTGGGGCGGGGCGGTGGCCAGCGTGGACGCCGACGCCACGGCGGCCGGCATCGAGGTGCTGCGCAAGGGCGGCAACGCCGTGGACGCGGCGGTGGCGGTGGCGGCGGCACTCGGGGTCACCGAGCCGTACTCGGCCGGGATCGGGGGCGGCGGGTACTTCGTCTACTACGACCACGCCTCCGGCCGGGTGCACACCATCGACGGCCGGGAGACCGCCTCCCGCAAGGCCGACGCCTCGCTGTTCCTGGAGGACGGCAGGCCCCTGCCGTTCGCCGACGCCGTCACCAGCGGCCTGTCGGTCGGCGTGCCCGGCTCCCCGGCCACCTGGGAGACCGCCGTCGGGCTCTGGGGCCGGCGCAGCTTCGCCGAGGTGCTCAAGCCCGCCCAGCGGATCGCCGAGCAGGGCTTCACCGTCGACCAGACCTTCCAGGACCAGACCGCGCTCAACCAGGCCCGGTTCAAGGACTTCCCCGACACCGCGAAGCTCTTCCTGCCCGGCGGCGCGCTCCCGGCCGTCGGCTCCACCTTCCGCAACCCCGACCTCGCCGCCACCTACCGCCAGCTCGGCAAGGAGGGCACCGGGGCGCTCTACCGGGGCGCGATCGGCGAGGACGTCGTGCGCACGATCCAGCACCCGCCGGTCGACCCCGCCTCCGGCCGGACCGCCCGCCCCGGCCAGGTGGACGCCGCCGACCTGGCCGCGTACCGGGTCCGCCGCCAGCAGCCCACCCACGTCGCCTACCGGGACTACGACGTCTACTCGATCGCCCCCTCCAGCTCCGGCGGCACCACCGTCGGCGAGGCGCTCGGCATCCTGGAGGACGGCGAGCTGGCCGGCTACGACGCCACGCAGTACTACCACCACTTCCTGGAGGCCTCCCGGCTCTCCTTCGCCGACCGCAACCGCTGGGTCGGCGACCCGGCGTTCAACGACGTCCCGGTCAAGGAACTGCTGTCCGCGCGCTACGCGGCGTCCCGCGCCTGCCTGATCAGCCCCGACCGCGCGCTCACCAGCCCCGTCGCCCCCGGCGACCCGCGCCACCCGGCCGGCTGCCCGGACGCCGCCCCCGCGCCCGCCGCCGAGCCCTACGAGGGCCTGAGCACCAGCCACCTCACGGTGGCCGACCGCTGGGGCAACGTCGTCTCCTACACCCTGACCCTGGAGCAGACCGGCGGCAGCGGCATCACCGTCCCCGGCCGCGGCTTCCTGCTCAACAACGAGCTGACCGACTTCAACTTCACCCCGCTCTTCCCCGGGGTGCCCGACCCCAACCTGCCCGGCCCCGGCAAGCGCCCGCGCTCCTCGCTCTCGCCGACCATCGTGCTGCGCGACGGCGAGCCCCTGCTGGCGGCCGGCTCGCCCGGCGGCGCGACCATCATCACCACCACCCTCCAGGTGCTGCTCGGCCGCCTCGACCGGGGGCTGAGCCTGGAGCAGGCGATCGCCGCGCCGCGCGCCAGCCAGCGCAACACCGCGGCCACCCAGGCCGAGCCGTCCTTCCTGGCACTGCCCGAGCGGGCCCGGCTGGAGGCGCTCGGCCATGTGTTCGCGAGCACGCCGGAGATCGGCGCCGCGACCGGCGTCGAGCGGCTCCCGGACGGCCGCTGGATCGCCGCCGCCGAACCGGTGCGCCGCGGCGGCGGCTCGGCGGCGGTGGTGCGGCCCGCGCCGTGAGGCCGGGCGGGACTGTCGGTGCCGTTCGGTAGATTCGGGGTGGGCGTCCTGACGGGCGCCCGCCCCTGACCGTCCGTACCTCAACCGCCACCGGGAAGGCCGCCCGCCGTGACCGTCCGCATCGCCACCTGGAACATCAACTCCGTCACCGCGCGGCTGCCCAAGCTCCTCGAATGGCTGGAGAGCGCCAAGCCCGACGTGCTCTGCCTCCAGGAGCTCAAGTGCGCCGCCGACGCCTTCCCGTACGAGCCGGTGCGCGAGCTCGGCTACGAGACCGCCGCGCACGGCACCGGCCGGTGGAACGGCGTGGCGATCGTCTCCCGGATCGGCCTCGACGACGTGGTGCGCGACCTGCCCGAGCAGCCCGGCTACCTCGCCGACGACGCCCTGCTGCCCGACGTCGAGCCGCGCGCCGTCGCCGCCACCTGCGGCCCGGTCCGGGTCTGGTCGGTCTACGTGCCCAACGGCCGCGAGGTCGACCACGCCCACTACCGCTACAAGCTGGAGTGGCTGGAGGCGCTGCGCCGCGCCTCGCTGGAGGACGCGGCCGGCGAGCGCCCGTTCGCCGTCCTCGGCGACTTCAACATCGCGCCGGGCGACGACGACGTCTTCGACGTGGCCGCCTTCGAGGGCCTCACCCACGTCACCCCCGCCGAGCGGGCCGCCCTCGCCGCCCTGGACGCGGCCGGCCTGCACGACGTGGTGCCGCGCCCGCTCAAGTACGACCGCCCCTACACCTACTGGGACTACCGCCAGCTGGCCTTCCCGAAGAACCGGGGCATGCGCATCGACCTCACCTACGCCAACAAGCCCTTCGTGGACGCCGTCACCGACAGCTACGTCGACCGTGAGGCGCGCAAGGGCAAGGGCACGTCGGACCACGCCCCCGTCGTCGTCGACCTGGACCTCTGACCACGTTCGGGTGACGCACGGTGGCCGGCTCTCCCTCGAACGGGCCAGAGCGGTGGCCGGGCGCGCGGTGGGTGCCTACCGTCGGTGAGTGACCGGGTGTGGTTGTTCGATCACGTGGACGTCGGAGTCCCCGGCCGCGCCCGAGAGAATCCCGGAGGTTCCGGTATGCGCCCCACGCGTACGGCCGCCGCCGCCCTGATCGGCGCGACGCTGCTGACCGGCCTGACCGCCCCGCTGGCGGCGGCCACGGACGGCACCGCCTCGGTCAGCCCGTCCCAGGCCGCACCGGGCCAGACCGTGACGGTCACGGTCGCCTGTGAGAAGTCCGACAAGCCCACCGCCAAGACGATCACCGCCAACTCCCCGGCCTTCGAGGGCGGCCCCGCCACCCTCACGCTCGGCTCGGACGGCAGGCACACCGGCTCCGCCCGGCTGGCGGACAAGCACGGGGGCGACAACAAGGTCGACGGCAGCTGCCCGGACGGCGCCGCCTTCACCACCAGCGTCACGGTGACGACGGTCTCGGTCTCCACCTCCTCCGGTGGCGCCTCGGGGGCGGGCGGTGCGGCCGCGGCCGGCGGTCCGGCCGCGGGCGGCTCCGCGCCCTCCGGCATCGGCGGATGGAGCGAGGCCGCCGGCGAGTGGGCGGGCTCGCTGGGGCAGTCCGGCGCCGGCAGCCAGCAGGTCGCCCCGCACGGCGCGGTGAAGACCGGTCTGGGCGGCTCGATCGCCGCCGACCCGGTGGAGCTGGCGGGCGGTGCGCTGCTGGTCGTGGGCGGTATCGGCGGCTTCTGGCTGCTGCGGCGGCGCTCGGGCGCCGGGTCCGCCTGAGGAAACGCCGCCGCGGGCCGTGCCCGCGGGCGGTGGCGCCCCCCCCCCAGCCCGCCCGCGGCCCCCCCCCGCGCCCGGGGGGGGGGGCGGGGGGGCGGGGGGGCGGGGGGGCGCCCCCCCCCCCCCCCGGGGGGGCCGGGGGGGGGGGGGGGGCCCGCCGCCGGCCGGGCCGCCCGCCCCCACCGCCGTGCGCTCAGGCGGTCAGGCGGTCAGGCGGTCAGGCGGGCCCGTCGGCCGGGGCCGTCGAAGCGCCCTGCGGCTTCCACTCCTCCCGGGCCTCATCCAGGGCCTCCTCCCGGGCCTCCTCCCGGGCCTCGGCGGCCCGCAGGGCGCCGGTGGCCAGCAGGTACTGCGCCAGGATGTACGTCGCCATGATCCAGAAGTCGTGCCCCGGCAGCTCCCGCCAGTCGGCCAGCTTGGTGGCGATCAGGGTGTCCGAGAGCAGGAACAGCGCCCCGCCCAGCCCGGTCCGCACACCCAGCCCGGCCGAGGCCACCGCCGTCGAGGCGAGCAGCAGGCTGTAGCCGGCCACCGGTATCCGCAGGTCCCCGAGGCCCGGCCAGAGCAGGCCCACCATCGACGCCCAGGCCGCCGCGTACGCCGCCGCGACCACCAGCGTCCGGCGCCGGTCGGTCAGCGCGCCCTGACCGACGAACATCGTCACGTAGCAGACGTGCGCCGCCGCGAACGAGCCCATTCCGGCCAGGAAGGCCGGGTCCGAGTCGAGCTGGAGCAGCACGTCCCCGCTCGCGCTCGCCAGCAGCGCCGGCGCCAGCAGCTTCGGCGCCCGCCGGCCGGCCGCGGCGGCGCTGACGACGCTGTGCGCGGCCAGCAGGGGCATCAGCGCGGGCTTGGTGGCGTGCCGCAGCACCTGTGTGTCGGTCAGCAGCGCCCCCAGGTGGGCCGCCGAGGTGGCGGCGAAGCCGGCGAGCAGGCCGGAGGCCGAGCGCAGCCGGCCGCCGAGAACGGCGCGGGTGGTCGTACGGATGCTCATACGGCGGTGTCCTCCGGGTGGGTGGGGGAGCGGGCGGGGGAGCCGGTCGCGGGCGAATGGCCCGTGCCGGGCACGATAGGCGACCGGGGCGGGGGTACGGAAGAGATTGTTACCCGCGCGTAGACCGGGCGGTGCGGCCGGGGTGACGTGCCACCGGGCCGGCGGACGTCCCGGGGGCCGCGCACGAGGGGCGACCGTGGTCCGGTCACGGTCCGGCCGGATGTCGCCGCGCCCCGGGCGGGTGCCAGCGAGGGCCGCGCCCAGCGTCTAGTCTGGTCCCCGACATGAAGCAGCAGGAGTACGCGACCGGCGTCGTACGGACGGCCGGTGGCACGTCGGACGGACGCACGGGCGGGGCGGGGCGGAGCACCACCGACGCCGTCGTCCTCGTACGCGTACCCGCTCGCGGCACCGTACCCGGCCCCGCGACCGGAGCTGACGCCCCGCCGGAGCTCTCGCCCGACCCGGGGCTGCTCCGGCTCGCGCGCTGGTTCGCGGAGGCCGACCCCGGCACCGCCGACGACCTGTGCGCCGCCTCCTTCGGCCTCTACCCGGCCCGTCACTTCGGCGCCCCCGCCGAACCGTCCGACGCCGGTGCCGGGGTGTCCGGCGCCGAGGTCAGCTGGTGGCACGGCCCCACCGCGCACGCCCCCGCGCCGCTGCGCACCCGCGAACCGCGCACCGCCCCCGGCCTGCGCCGCGCCCGGCGGGACGCCGCCGCCCTGCCCGTCGTCCTCTCGGGCGCCAAGCCGGGCACGCCCGGGCGCCACCGCAGGCCCGAACGCTCCCGTACCACCGCCACCGCCCTCGTACCGCATGATCGCTGCGCCGCGACCACCGCCGCCGAACGCCGGATCGCCGCCCGGCTGCTCCTCGCCCACCCGCTGGTCACCGCCTCCGGGCCGCACGCCGACGGGTTCCCGTTGATCCGCCGTCACCGCGACTGGCTCGCCGAGCGCTTCGACACCCTGCTCGGCTACCCCCTGGCGGTCGGCCCCTGGCACGCCCGCCTGCACAAGGCCGGCCCCGGCCGCGGCGCCGTCCGCCGCCTCGAACACCCCGCCACCGGCGCCCCGTTCACCCCCGGCGGCTACGCCCGGCTCGCCCTCGTCCTGGCGCTGCTGGTCGACGCCCCCGAACGGCTGCCGCTCGGCCGCCTGCTGGCCGCGCTGCGGGCCGACGGCCGCTGCGACCTCGCCGACCCCTCCGACCTCGCCATGGCGCTCGCCGTGCTGGCCGACTGGCAGGTGGTCGCGGACGTCCCGGCCGACCTCGCCGACGCGTCCGCCGTCCTGACGGTCGACCGGGAACTCGCCCGCGCCGTCCCGGTCGGCCCGCCCGCGCTCGCCGACGACGCCGCCGACCTCATCCGCCGCGCCGCCGAGGCCGAGCCCGGCACCGCCGTCCGCCGCCGCCTCGCCGAGACCCCGGCCGTCCTGGCCGCCGACCTGTCCGAGGAGCAGCGCGCCTGGCTGCGCGACCACCGGCACTCCGGCCCCGCCGCGCTCGCCGACTTCCTCGGCCTGGAGGCGGAGCACCGGGCCGAGGGCGTCGCCCTCCTCGACCCGGCGGAGGAACTCACCGACCTCGCCCTCTCCGGCGCGGGGACGGCCGCCCAGGCGGCCCTGCTGCTGGTCGAACGCCTGGTGGAGGAGGTCCGCCCGCTGCCGGGCGAGACCACCGGCGCCGACGTGCCCGTCCCGGACGCGCTGATAGACGGCGTGCTCGGCGACATCGCCGACGAGTACGGCCTCCCGGCCGGCTGGCGCCGCGACTACCTCGCCGACCGCACCGCCCTGCGCCGCGACGCCCTCGACCTGCTCCACCGCATGGGCCTGATCACCACCCGCCCCTCCGGCTGGCTCCTGCGAGCCCCCGCCGCCCGCTACGCCCCGGCCCCCGACCTCCTCCCCACCCCCGGCACCGGCCGCCACTCCCGCCCCATCCCCACCGGCCGACCCGCCTGACGGGGTGGGCGTGGGGCTGTTGCCCCGCTCTGCCGGTCGCGGTCTCGTCTCCCGGGCGCCGGCGGACCTGCATGACGGGGCGGACACGGGGCTCCCGCCCGTTGTGCCGGTCGCGGCGTCACTTCCCGGGCGTCGGCGGACCTGCCTGTCGGTGTGGGCGCGGGGTTACCGTCCTGCTGTGCCGGTCGCGGCGTCACTTCCCGGGCGTCGGCGGACCTGCCTGTCGGTGTGGGCGCGGGGTTACCGCCCCGTTGTGCCGATCGCGGCGCCGCCTCCCGGGCGGTGGCCGGCCCGCCTCTCTGGCGAACGCGAGGCTGCCGCTCCCTGCGCCGGGCGCAGCGTCACCCTTCCCCGCATCGGCCAACCCGCCTGACGGGGCGGACACGAGACCGCCACCCCCGCCGCCTGCGCCGGCTGCCACTACAGGCCGCGGCGTCATCCACGCTGTCCAACCCGCCTGGAACCTGCCCTGCACCGGTCGGCCAGGCGGCCGCGGCACCGCCTTCCCGGCACGGGCCGGCTGGCCTGCGGGGTGGGGTCGTGGGGTGGTGGAGTCGGGGGCTTGGCCGCCGCCCTGGTTGGCTACGCGGACGCGGCGTCACCCTCCTGGCCGGGATCATCCCCCCGGCGCTGGCTAGCCCGTCCGGCACCCGCGCTTCTTGGGTGGGTGGGGCCGTGGGGTGGCGGCCTGGCATGAGGCCGCCACCCCGGTGGCCTGTGGGGCGGGGCTGTGGGGTGGTGGAGTTGGGATCCTGGCCGCCGCCCTGGTTGGCTGCGTGGGCGCGGTGTCACCTTCCTGGCCGGGATGATCGCCCAGGCGCTGGCCAGCCCGCCCGGTACCTGGGCTGTCCGCCTGGGTGGGCCTGGCCGTGGCATGACGGGCTGGACCCGAGGCCGTTACCCCGGTGGCCTGCGGGGTGGGGTCGTGGGGTGGTGGAGTCGGGGGCCTGGCCGGGCGCGTGGGCGCGGTGTCACCTTCCTGGCCGGGATGATCCCCCCGGCGCCGGCCAGCCCGCCCGGCACCCGCGCTGCCCGCCTGGGTGGGCGGGTGGGACCGTGGGGTGGCGGCCTGGGCATGAGGCCGCCACCCCCGAGGCCTGCGTCGGATGCCCGCCACGGGCTGCGGCATCATCCATGCCGGTCAACCGACTGGAGCCTGCCCTGTGCCGACCGGCGGTGCGGCTGCGGGACCACCTTCCGGCACTGGTCGGCCCAGCTGAGTGGGTGGGGCCGTGGGGCGGCGGACCGGACGCGAGGCCGCTGCCCTTGTCCGTCGACCGGCAGCTTCCCATGGCTCCGCCCCGCGCGGGGCGGAGCCATGGGAAGAGCGCGAGGTTGCCACTGGTCTGCGGCATTCATGCGTGCCTGGTGGTGGGCGAGCGGAACGGGGGGCGGATGTCCGGCCGTCGACGTTCCCTCGACCCCGGGCATCACGTGTGAGGGCGGCGGTTCGCCTGCCGCCGACTGCCGGGCCGCGCCCCGGGTCGTGCTCGCCGCTGCCGCGCCTGGCCGCCGGCCGGGGAGGCTACTTGTGGGCCGTGGCCGTGGTGAGGGTGGTGTGCTGGACGGTTTCGACGGTGGCGGCGACGCCGAGGGTGCCCAGGGCGATGGAGGCGAGGACGGCGGCGCAGGCCAGGAAGCGGCGGTGGCGCTGGGGCAGGGGGAAGCGCGGTTCCTGGAGGGTCGCCTGGAGGCTGGCGTTCATGGCACCGAAGGTTCCACGCCGGTGTGAACGATCGCTACGTGCGGGTGAAGTCCGGATGGGAGGTGGGCGTCGGTTTGGGCGATATGTGCAACGCCGCAGGTCACGGCCCCCGGGAAGGGACTTTCGGCCCTCCCCGGGGGCCTGCGGTTCACTCGGACGGGGGACGCCGGGTGCCCTTGCGGACGTCGGCCAGGGCCTCGCCGACGGCGACCCGGACGGCGTCCCGCAGGCCGTGGGAGGGCTGGAAGCGGGACGGACCGGCGGAGGGGTCGGCGCGCAGTTCCTTCACCAGGGCGACGCACAGCATCAGCATCACCGCGACGAACGGCAGCGCGACCAGGATGGTGGCGTTCTGCAGTGCGGTGAGCCCGCCGGCCAGCAGCAGGGCGGCCGCGACGCCGCCCATCAGCACGCCCCAGACCACCACCAGCCAGGTGCGCGGGTGCAGCGAGCCGCGGCTGGAGAGCGAGCCGAGCACGAGGGAGGCGGAGTCGGCGCTGGTGATGAAGAAGGTCATCACCAGCAGCACCGCGACCACGCTGGTCACCGTGCCGCCGGGGAGCGCGCGCAGCATCTCGAAGAGCGAGGCCTCGGCGCCCTGCGGGATGGTGGCGACGAGGTCGGCGGCGCCGGTGGTGTCCAGCCGGATCGCGGTGCCGCCCATCACGCAGAACCAGATGACGGTGGCCCCGCTGGGCACCAGCAGCACGCCGACGAGGAACTGCCGCACGGTGCGGCCGCGCGAGATCCGGGCGATGAAGGTGCCGACGAAGGGCGCCCAGGAGAGCCACCAGGCCCAGTAGAAGATGGTCCAGCTGCCGAGCCAGTCCTCGTCGGTGAAGGCGCCGGTCTGGGTGGACATGGTGGTCAGGTTGGAGAGGTAGCCGCCGACGGTCGAGGGGATGGAGTCCAGCACGAAGACCGTCGGGCCGACGAGGAAGACGAAGACCATGATCAGCGAGGCGAGCACGACGTTGGCGGTGGAGAGCCACTTGACGCCCCGGTGCACGCCGGAGAAGGCGGAGAGCACGAAGGCGGCGGTCAGCGCGCCGATGATCACCAGCTGGGTGCGCTCGCTGTTGTTGACGTCGGAGATGTAGCCGAGGCCGTCGGCCACCTGGAGGGCGCCGAGGCCGAGGCTGGTGGCGGAGCCGAAGACGGTCGCGAACACGGCGAGCAGGTCGATCGCCCGGCCGCGCCAGCCGTTGGCGCCGCGCTCGCCGATCAGCGGGATGAAGGCGGCGGAGATCCGGTTGCCCCGGCCCTTGCGGAAGGTGGTGTAGGCGAGGGCGAGGCCGCCGATGGCGTAGATCGCCCAGGGGTGCAGGGTCCAGTGGAAGAGCGAGAATTCGAGCGCCTGCTGGGCGGCGGCCGCGGACTCGGGTTCGAGGCCGGAGCCGGGCTGCGGGGAGGCGAACAGCTGGAGCGGTTCGCCGACGCCGTAGAACATCAGGCCGATGCCCATGCCGGCGCTGAACATCATGGCGACCCAGGCGACGGTGGAGAACTCCGGCTCGTCGTCGTCGCGCCCGAGCCGGATCCGGCCGAAGCGGCTGAAGGCGAGCACCACGGTGAGCACGAGGAACACGTCGGCGGCGGCGACGAACAGCCAGCCGAAGTTGTGCAGGACCCAGCCGAGGGCGGTGTCGGAGGTCCGGCCGAGCGAGTCCTCGGCGAAGACGCCCCAGGCGACGACCCCGAGCACCGCGATTGCGCCGACCCCGAACACGACCCGGTCGAGGGGGAGGGTGGCGGCGGGTTCGTCCGGCGGCGGCTCGGGCGGCTGACTGGTCATGGGGTACCTCTCGCAACGTACTGGCGGATCGACGGCATGCGTCGACGACATGATCGAAATCGGGATACATGTCGTACTATGTCCAGTTCTCGCCGGGAGAGGCGGCAGGGCACGCCGGGGAGGCGCGACCTGAGCGGGTGTCAGGCGGCCGCGTACGGGAGGGACGGCGGCACGGCGGCGTCCAGGTACCCGGCCAGGGCGTTCCGGCTCCGGGTCAGCTCGTCGATGCGCGCGTCGAGTTCGGCCAGTTCGCCGCGGAGGGTGCCGAGCAGGTCGGGACAGGCCATCAGGGCGGGCATCGGGCCGGTCGCGCAGGGGAGGATCTGCGCGATCACCCGGGTGGACAGGCCCGCCGCGAGCAGGCTGCGGATCTGGCGGACGCGGACGGTGTCGCCCTCGCCGTACTCGCGGTAGCCGCCGGCCGAGCGGGTGGGTTGGAGCAGGCCCTGCTCCTCGTAGTACCGCAGCAGGCGGGTGGACACCCCGGTCAGGCGGGCGAGTTCTCCGATGCGCATGATCGGACGAACGCCTCCGCCCGGCGGGGTGTTCCCGTCCGCCCGGCGCTCACGCCCTATCCGGCGGCCGGTCCGGCCGGTCCGGCCGGGTTCGCCAGGAAGCCCACCAGCAGCTCCCGCAGCTCGGGCAGCCGCTCCACCATCGGCAGGTGGCCGGACGTCAGCTCGGCCAGCCTGGCGCCGGGGATGCCCTGGGCCAGGGCGCGGTGCTGCTCCGGCGGCACCAGGCCGTCCTCGGTGGTGGAGACGACCAGGGTCGGCACGGTGACGCGGGCCAGTTCGGCGCGCACGTCGGCGCGGGCGGCGAGGTCGAACTGCCAGCGGAAGCCCGCCGGGACGGGCGCGGCGGCCAGGGCGGTGCGCAGCCCGGCGAGCTCCTCGGCGGGCAGCGCCTCCACCCAGCTGCGGCCGAAGCCGGTGGTCAGCGTGTGGTCGGCCCACAGCGCGGGGTGCCCGGTGAGGGCGATGGCATGGTCGGCGAGCAGCCGGAACCGCTGGGAGCCGCCGGCCACCCCGGCGAGCAGCAGCAGCGAGCGGACCCGGCCGGGGTGGCGGGTGGCGATCCGGACGGCGACGGCGGCGCCGAGCGAGTAGCCGGCGAGGTCGAAGCCGGCGAGGCCGGCGTCGTCGGCGGCGGCCACCAGGCGGTCGGCCAGTTCGTCGAGCGAGTGCCGCGCGCCGGGTTCGTCGGGGCTGTCGCCGGAGCCCGGGTAGTCGGGGGCGACGACGGTGCGGTGGGCGGCGAGGCCGTCGAGCAGCGGGCCCCAGTTGTCGTGGGCGCTGCCGCCCGCGCCGTGGGCGAGCAGCAGGCCGGGGCCGGTGCCGCGGAGGATGCGGGCGAGCGGTGCGACGGGGGCGGGCGTGGTGGCCATGGCGTGCTCCTGTACGGGAGGTCCGGGGATCGGGGGGCGGTCGGCCCGCTCCGCACGGTAGGAGTTCACACCGGTGTGAGGGTCAAGCCCCGGTTCGCCTGACGCGGCGTCCGCGGCGGCCCTATGATCCGACCGTGGCCGGGGGAGTGCGCGCCGTGATACCCGCCGGGCGGCCCGTGGCCGTCGTCGGCGCCGCAGGCGCGCCCGTTCCGTCCCACCGCGGCCGCTGTCGCCGCTGTTGCCGCTGTCGCTGAGTCCCCGCGCGCGCCGTCGAACGTCCGTGGCTGTTCCCGCGTCACGACCACGACCGACGCAACGACCACGATTCACGATCACGATCACGATCACGTTCACGACCACGACCACGACCCCTGATTCGAACGGGAGTGTGCCGATGTCCTCCGACATCCCCTCGGAAGCCGCCCACGACGGGCCGAACGGCCACCGCCGGGGCATCGAACGCCGCGAGCTGCTGCGTCTGCTCGCGGCGGCCGGCGCCGTCGCCGCCCCGGCCGCGGGCGCGCTGGCCGGGGCACGGCCCGCGGCGGCGGCCCCGTCCGCCCCCGCCGCCGCCCCCGCACCGGCAGCTGCGCCCCCGGCCGCCGGGCCGGTGCCCGGGATCGTCAAACCGCTGCCCGCCGAGTGGTTCGTACCGCGCGGGACCAACGCCGAGATGCGGTTCGACGCGCTGCGCGCCGGAGCGGACGGCGCACCGGTGGGCCGGCTGGTTCCGGTGGAGCGGTTCTTCGTCCGCAACCACACCAGCACCCCGCTGATCGACGCCGCCACCTGGCGGCTGAGGCTGTTCGGCAGCGGCCTGCGCGGCGCCCCGACCGCCGACCGGCCCCTCGAATTCTCGCTCGCCGACCTGCGCGCCCTGCCCGCCCACACCACCACGGCGCTGATCGAGTGCGCCGGCAACGGCCGCAGCTTCTTCGCCGCCCAGCAGCACCAGACCGTGCCCGGCACCCCGTGGACGCTCGGCGGGATCGGCTCGGCCCGCTGGCGCGGGGTACGGCTGGCGGAGGTGCTGCGCCGTGCGGGGCTGACGCCGGACGCGGTGGACGTGATGCCCGCCGGCCTGGACCCGGAGCCGGTCGTCGGCGGGGTGAACCTGGGCCGGGTGCGCCGTCCGCTGCCGGTCGCCAAGGCGCTCGACGACGTGCTGCTGGCCTATGAGATGAACGGCGAGCCGCTGACCCCCGACCACGGCGCGCCGGTCCGGGTGGTGGTGCCGGGGTGGGTCGGGATCGCCTCGATCAAGTGGGTCGGCAGCATCGAGGTCGCGGACCGGCCGCTGTTCTCGCCGTGGAACACCGACTCCTACCGCCTGTTCGGCCCGGACCACCCGCCCGGCGGCAGCGCGCCGCTGACCACCCAGGTGGTGAAGAGCGCCTTCGAACTCCCCCGCGACGCCGTGCTCCCGGCCGGCCGCGCGCACCGGCTGCACGGGCGTTCGTGGTCGGGCGCGGCGCCGGTCCGCCGGGTCGAGGTGTCGGTCGACGGCGGCCGGCGCTGGCGCCCGGCGGAGCTGCGCGACCAGCCGCGGTACGGCGACTGGACGCGCTGGAGCTTCGAGTGGCGCCCGCAGCGCCCCGGCCCGTACGAGCTGCGGGCGCGGGCGACCGACCGCCGGGGGAGGACCCAGCCCGAGGTGACGGTGTTCAACCGGGAGGGCTACCTCTTCGACGCGGTGGTGGTCCACCCGGTGACGGCGGTCTGACCGGACCGTTCCCGGCCGCCGTCATCCGACGTTGGACGGGATCTCGTACGGAGGCGGGTAGGCGGTCTCGTACGGGGTCAGCACCAGCCGCACCACGTCCTCCAGCCGCCGCCGGGCGTCGCCGAGCGTGGTGCGCCCGGTCACCCAGGCCGTCAGCTCGCCCTGCCAGGCGTGGCCGACGATGTGCCGCACCAGGTCGCTCGCGGCGGCCGGCACCTCGTCGGCCATCACCGCCTGGAGCGCCGTGCTGTCGGCCCGGGCCATGCCCTGGAGGGACTCGCTGGCGAAGGGGTCGGTGGAGGCGGCGACGGCCACCCGTAGCCGGGCCAGCTCCGGCTGGCGCTGGTAGGCCCGCATGCCGCCGCGGACGAACCGCACCACCCGGTCGGTGGCGCCCAGGCCGGCACGCGGTCCGCGCAGCTCCGCCACGAGGTCGGCGAGCAGCAGCCGGTGCCACTCGGCGATGGCCGCCGCCAGCAGGTGGTCCTTGGAGGAGAAGTAGCGGTACGCCGTCCCCAGGGCGACTCCGGACCGCTCGCAGACCTGTTTCATCTGCAGCCGCTCGACGCCGATCTCGTTCACCAGGGCGAGCGCGGCCGCGATCAGGCTTTCGCGGCGTTCGAGCTGACGCGGAGACATCGCCTCCACCGGTCGTGGTGACAGGTCAACCTTGGTCACCCGCACCATGATACGGGCCGGGGCCGCTCAGGAATATGACGCCGACCGGCCGCCCGCCGTTCGCTCCCCGGCCACCGGGTGGTGGCGGCGGGCCGGCGGCGGGCGGCCGGGGCGGGCCGGAGGCGGCTCAGCGCGGCGTGACCAGGCGTTCGCGGATCAGCGCCTCCTGGACGGCGGAGGCCACCAGACGGCCGCCGCGGTCGTAGAACTCGCCCAGCGCCAGTCCGCGGCCGTCCGAGGAGGACGGGCTGCGCTGCGCGAACAGCAGCCACTCGTCGGCCCGGAACGGCCGGTGGAACCACATCGCGTGGTCGAGGGAGGCCATCAGCAGCCGGGGCGCCTCGGTGCGCTGGAAGAAGTTCGGCTGGACGTGCAGCCCGGCCGTGGAGGCGAGCGTGAGGTCGGAGAGGTAGGTGAGCGCGCAGACGTGCAGCAGCGGGTCGTCGGCGGGCAGCGGCGAGCCGGTGCGCAGCCAGACGAACTGCTGCGGCATGCCGGGCACGGCCGGCGGCACGCCGGGGGCGTCCGGCGGGACGAACCGCAGCTCCAGATCGCCGAAGCCGGTGTCGGCCAGCGCGGCGCGGGCCGCCTCGTCCCAGAGCGAGAAGGCGTCCGGCAGCTCCTCGGGGCCGGGCAGCGGCGGGCCCTCGCGGTGCCGGTCGGCGGCGGGCTCGGGGCGCTTGAAGGAGGCGGAGAGGCTGAAGACGGCCTCGCCCCGCTGGACCGCGGTCACCCGCCGGGTGGCGTACGAGGTGCCCTGGCGGACCCGGTCGACCCGGTACTCGATGGGGCGGGTCGGGTCGCCCGGCGTCAGGAAGTAGCCGTGCAGCGAGTGCACCGAGCGGTCCGTGCCGATCGTCCGCCCGGCCGCCACCAGGGCCTGCGCGGCGACGTGCCCGCCGAACGCGCGCATCGGCGCACCGGCGTGGCAGTGGCCGCGGAACGTGTTCTCGTCGAGGCGCTCGATCCGCAGCAGCTCGGCGAACGGGCCGATCGTGCCGGTGGCCCGTCTGTCCTGTTCGGTCAGCTCTGTCACAGGCCCAATAGTGGCAGACGCGGGCCGGGTGCCGGTGTGACCTGGGTAACCCCGACGGGCGAACACGCTTGCTAGAACGTGTTCCATATTTCGAAGGGCGGGGGATTGCCGGAAGGTGATTGTCAGTGCCCCCACCTAGCGTGCTCGGCATGTCGCAATCCGCACACGCGTACGCCTATCTGCGCCCGTCCGCCGTCCTCGACGGTGCGGCCGGCCGGAGCCTCGCCCTGGAGACCTCCGGCGGCACCACCCCGCTCGGGGCCGCCGCCCACCCGCGGTTCTTCGCGGGCTTCCTGGCCGAGCCCGCGCCGGCCGCCGCCGCGCTGCTCGCCGTCGCCGACGTCGCCGCCGCCCGCTACTACCAGCCCCAGCTGCGCGCCTCGCTCGACCCGGTGGTCACCGCCAACGGCGACCGGCTGCGCTTCGAGTCCTTCTCCGGCTGCTGCGGCGTCTACGCCCGCCTCGACGTGCTCGCGGCCGGCCTGGACGGCGACGAGATCGGCCACGGCACCACCAACGTCGACGTCAACAACCCGCTGCGCGAGGCGCTCACCCGGATCGGCCCCGCCGAGCCGCTGCACCTCGCCGTCGGCCCGGACGCGCTGGAGGTCACCACCTTCGACGGGCCGGTCGTCGAGAAGAAGGTCCCGCTGCCCGAGCGCTGGCTGCGCGGCTTCGCCGAGACCCAGGTCACCGCCGCCGGCTTCGATCTGCGGGCCGAGCTGCCGGCCGCCGAGGCGGTCCGCTTCCTGCGCTCGCTGCCGCGCGGCGGCGGCCGGGCCGGGGCCCGGGTCGCGCAGTGGGTGGTCCCGGCGGGGCGGACGCTGCGGCCCACCACCCGGCCGGTGCCCGGCGCGGTCTGCCTGCCCGGGCCCGAGCGGCTGGCCGCCCTGCAGCGGGTGCTGCGGCACGCGCTGGCGCTGCGGGTCTACGGCCCGCCGGTCACCGGGAGCGGCCCGGCGGCCTCCGCCTGGGAGGTCGAGCTGCCCGGGATGCGGCTGACCCTCACCCTCTCGCCGGACGCCTCCCGGGGCTTCAGCGGCGAGGGCGGGGTGCTCGGCGCGCTCGCCACCGGCGCCGCCGAGCAGGACGCCGACCTGGTCGCGGCGCTGCTCGCCTGGGAGCCGCGGATCGAGATCGCCGACCTCGCCGAGCAGTCCGGGCTCACCGCGGCCCGGGTGCGGGCCGCGCTCACCAGGCTCGGCACCGCCGGGCAGATCGGCTACGACGCCGCCGAGGCGGCGTACTTCCACCGTCAGCTCCCGTACGACGCGGGGCGCGCGGAGGCGGCCAACCCGCGGCTGAAGGCGGCCCGCGCTCTGGTCGCGGCCGGGGCGGTGCGGTTGGAGAAGGGCGGCGCGACGGCCGTCGTCACGGTGGACGACCACGTCCAGCGGGTGCGCACGGACGCGGGCGGCGCGGTCGGCTGCACCTGTCTGTGGTGGGCGAAGTACCGGGGCGGGCGCGGGCCGTGCAAGCACGTGCTGGCGGTCGGCATGGTCCGCGAGGCGCGGGCGCAGGGCACGGCGGACGGACCGGCACAGGAGGCGGCGCGATGAGCAGCGGGACCGTGAACGACGCGAAGGCCGTGAAGGCCGTGAAGGCACGGCCGGCGACGGCCCTGACGGAGGCGGTGAAGGCCGTGCTGGCGGCGGTCCACGAGGGCGAGACCGGGCGGCTTCCGGGGCTGCTGGCCGCCCTCGGCCCGGCCGAGCGGCGCTCCTGCCTCCTGGAGCTCAAGGAACTGCGCCGGGCCAACCGCGGCGACTGGTCCAAGGAGGCCCGCCAGCGGATGGGCGCGCTGCTGGTGGCCGGCGCCGGCTGCCACCTCGGCGCGGCCGGTGCCGCCACCTGGATCGGCGCCCGGGACTTCACCGGCCGCTCCTGGGCCCGCCACCCCGCGCTCGCCGACGTCGTCGAGGCGCAGCCGGTGGAATGGCAGACCGACGTGGTCGGCCGGCTCGCCGCCAAGCGCGGCAGCGGCTGGAGCTGGGACCTCTACCCGCTGATCGAGCGGGTGGTGCGGCGCACCGGCTGCGCGGTGCCGGCCTCCGACGACTTCACCACCGAGTGGCTGCGCTCGGCCGCCGGGGCGGAGAACAGCCCTCGCGGCACCTCCACCACCCTGCTGGAGCGGCTGTGGACGGACACCTTCACCCCCGTCCTGCTGCCCCGGGTGTTCGAACTCGACGACGTCGCCTGGCTGCTGGAGCGTGACTACACCACCCGTTCGGGTGACAACTGGCCGGCCGCGATCGCCGGACTCGCCGAGTCCGGGCACTTCGGGCGCGAGGAACTGCTCGGCCTCTGCCTGGGCCGTCTGGTGCGCGGGGGCAAGCTCGCCGACCAGCGCGCGTTCCTCGCCGTGCTGACCGCGCTCGCGCCCACCCCGCAGGAGTACGCGGCCCGGGTCCGCGACCTGCTGGCGCTGCTCGACGGCCTCTCGGCGGTGGCCGGTCATGCCCAGCAGGTGCTCCTCGGCCTGGACGAGGCCGGGCTCATCGAGCCGGAGGTCGTCGGCGAGGCCTCGGCGGTGGTGCTGTTCCGCAGCGAGAAGAAGCTGGTGCGCGCCCAGCTCGGCTGGCTGGAGCAGGCCGCGAAGCGCTCGCCCGAGCGGGCCGGACCGGTGGTGCTGGCCGCGGCCGAGGCCTTCGGCCACCCCGACAGCGCGATCCAGGAACGGGCGCTCAACGTGGTCGCCCGCCGGCTCAAGGCGGCCGGCGAGGCCGTGCTGCCGCAGCTGCTGGCCGCCGCCGAGGCGCTCAATCCCGCCCACCACGCCCGGGCCGGCGAGCTGTTCGGCGCGCCCGTGGCCGGCTCGGGGGACGACGACACCGCCTGGGCCGAACTGCTGCCGCCCGTCCCGGTCCCCGCCCCGCTCGGCGAGCCGCTCGCCACCCCGGAGGAGGTCGCCGAGGAGCTGGCCGTGCTGCGGGCGGCCGAGCGGCCGGACGTCGCCGTCTTCGAGCGCGTCCTGGACGGCCTGGTCCGGCACGCCCACCGCGACCGGGCGGCGCTCGCGCGGGCGCTGGAGCCGGTGCTGCGGGTCCACCAGTGGCAGGACATCGCCCGCTGGCGGGACTGCGGCCCGGGCGACGTGCTGTACCTCGCCGCGGTGCTCGCCGGGCAGGCCGAACTGCACCGGCCCGGCTTCGTCCTGCGGAGGAACGGCCACGACCCGCTGCGCGGCACGGACACCACCGAGTACGGCAACGTGCTGGCCGCCCGGATCTCCGAGGCCGCCGAGCGGGCCACCGCCGACGGCCCGCCGTACCTGCTCGCCACGCCGACCGACGTCACCGGCGCGATCACCGCGACCGCGCTGGTCGAGCGCCTTGCCGGGTACGAGGCGGCGGGCGTGGCGGCCGGCCGGGCCGACCTGAGCGCCGCGCTGCTGCGGGTCACCCCGACGACGGACCCGGCGGTGCTGGCGGCGGCCGACCGGCTGAGCTCGGCGGCCGGGCGGTGGGCGGCCGCCTGGCTGCGCGACGGCGGCCTGCCGGACCAGGCCTCGGAGCGGGTGCACTTCGCACCCGCCGCCGACTCCACGCGCAAACGGCGTTGGACCACGTGGTGGGAGGACCTGCGGCGGATCGCGGTCACCCAGCGCGGCACCGGCGGCCCGGTCGGCCCGGCGGGCGAACGGCTCGCCGCCGAGTTCCGGGCGCTGCTGGAGGGCACCGAGCCCAGCGTGGTCCGGGTCCGCCGCTGGGAGGGGTGGCTCCGGGAGCCCAGCGCGCACTGGGCCGCGATCCTTCCGCACCACCGCGAGGAACTGGCCGCCCGCTGGCTGGACCGGTTCGCCGACTGCGCGGACCGGGAGGGGCGCGGCACCGCCCGGATGCTGGTCGTGCTCGCCGAGGCCGGCGGCCCGGCCGGGCGCGCCCTCCACCTCGCCCTCGCGTACGGCCTGGGCGCCCGCCACCCGGAGGACCGCGCCGCCGCCGTCGACGCCCTGCTCGTCCTCGCCGCCCGCGGCGACCTGGACGGCGCCCTGCTCGGCCGCGAACTGGGCGAGCTGGTGAAGCTCGGCACGGTCAAGGCCAACCGCCTCGCCCAGTCCCTGACCGCCGCCGCCGACACCGGCGCCCACGCCACCGTCTGGTCCGTGCTGGCCGCCGCCCTCCCCGCCCTCCTGACCGGCGAGGCCCAGCGCGGCACCGCGGAACTCGTCGCCATATCCGCCGACACCGCCCGCCGCAGCGCCGCCCGCGGCCCGATCCCCGAAGTCACCACCATCGCGGCCCGCCCCGGCACCAGCCGCCTCCTGAAGGAGTCCCGCACCCTCCGCGACATCCTCGCCGCCTCCTGACCCGGCCCGCGCCGGCGGCCCGTCCACCTGGGGGTGGGCGGGCCGTCCGCCTTGGCGCCGGTTGCCTCTTGTGGTGGCCCGGCCCCGTGCCGGCTGGGTGGCTCGCCTGCGTGGGGGGCGCCCTCTGTGTGACGTCCTCGTGGTTCTCTGGCGCGCCGCCTCGGCGGTAGCCGTCCGCTGAGGAGGTCCGCAGTTTCCGGGATGTCCTCGCCGCCTCCTGGCCCGGCCCTCGGCGGCGGCTGTCTCCTGATCCACCCGTGTCGGCCGGGTGGCCCGCCTACCCGGGGGAGGCGCGCACCCTTCACGCCCCTCTGGCCTCCACTTGGCCCCAACCCCACCCCCGGGCCGCCCGCCGGGCCGCCTCCTCCCGAGAAGGTCCGCGCCGCCCCCTGGCGGCCCCGCCGGGGTTGTGCGCCATCGGTCGGGGGTGGCGGCTGCTGGGGCGCCGTGCCGTCCTCGGCCTCCTCGTTACGGAGCGCACCCCCACGGTCGGGGGCGTTGCGGCGGTCGTCATCGGGGCGGTCGCCGGGGTCGCCGGGACGCGGGCGGTGTCCTGGTCGCTCCGCCCCGGCGCCCTGGTCGCCGGGGCGGAGTGTTTGTGCCGTGTGGGGTGTGACCGGGGCGTGGCAGCCGTTGCTGTGGGCCGGGTTGCCGCCGGCCGCCCTGGCGGCTCGGCGGCAGCGGTCGGGGAGGCGTGGAGGCTCCGCCCTGGCGCCTTGGCCGCCGGGGCGGAGCGGAGGCGTGTGCGGGCGGCCAAGGATTTGAGAACGGTCGTTCTTGACCGAGCGTTCTTTAACTCGTAGAGTCCTCGGCATGGGAAGACCACGCGCCTTCGATGAGGAGCAGGCTGTGCGGGCGGCGGCGGAGTTGTTCGCCGTTCGCGGGTACGAGGGGACCTCGGTGGACGATCTGGTCACCGGGCTCGGGGTGCACCGGGGGAGCCTCTACAAGGTGTTCGGGAGCAAGCGCGGGCTGTATCTCGCCGCGCTGCGCCGGCATCTCGACGAGGAGGTGCTGCCGCTCGCGGCGGCGTTGCGGGAGGCCGACGGGCTCGGCGCGCTGCTGGCGCAGGCGGTCGCCGCGTTCGACGGCGGGCCGGCGGCCGGGTTGCTGCTGTCGGCCGCCGTGGAGCGGGCGGGGAGTGATCCGGAGGTCGGTGCGCTGGTCGGCGAGGGGCTGGCGGCGCTGGACGGCGCGGTCGAGCGGGTCGGCGGCAGCGGGTCCGGAACCGCCGGGGTGCTCGCCGCGACCGTCCTCGGCCTGCGGCTGCGCGCCCGCGCCGGAGCAGGGGGGCCGTCCGCCGACGCGGTGCTGGCCTTCGCCGACCGCGTCGGCTGACCCCCGGTCACCCCGGTCACCCCGGTCACCCCGGTCACCCCGGTCACCTCGGTCACCTCGGTCACCTCGGTCACCTCGGTCACCACAGATCATCCATCAGGGAGGAAACAGTTCCATGGCCCGTGTCAGCATCACCGACCAGACCCTCGTCGTCGAGATCGAGGGCCTCGACCGGCTCTGGGCGATCCGCAGCCGGATAGAGATCCCGATCGGCAACGTCCGCGGCGCGACCGTCGACCCCGGGATCTTCCGGGAGCCCAAGGGCGTCCGGGTCGGGGGCACCCACTTCCCCGGCGTGATCACCGCCGGGACCTTCCGCTCGGGCGGCGAGTGGGTGTTCTGGGACGTGAAGAACCCCGCCAAGGCCGTGGTGATCGAACTCGCCGACGAGCGCTACAGCCGGCTGGTCGTGGAGGTCGACGACCCGCGCGCCACCGTCGACCTCGTCGAGCACGCCAAGCGGCCCGCCGTGTGACGGGCCGGCGGCCGCCCGGCGCGGCCGCCGGCGGTCCGTCCGTCTAGGGTGATCGGTGCCCCACCGCCGCGCCCGTCCGGAGCACCCATGCTGCACCTGCGCCTCATCGTCCCCGTCGACCTGCGCGACCCCGTGCTGACCTGCCTGGACGACTGCGTCGGCGTGACCCATGTGGTCCTGCTGCCCGACGCGGCCGTCCGGCCGGTCGGGGACGTGGTGCTCTGCGACGTGGCCCGCGAGTCGGCGGACGAGGTGCTGGCGGGGCTGCGCGCCACGGGGCTGACCGACCGCGGCGCGATCGACGTCCAGGACGTCGGACTGACGCTCTCGGCCGCCGCCGACGAGGCCGAGCGGCTCGCCCCGGGCGAGGGCGCGGACGCGCTGGTGTGGGAGTCGGTCTCCGAGATCACCCACGAGGAGTCCACCCTCACCGGTGTCTATCTGGCCTTCCTCGCCGTGGCGACGATGCTGGCCGCCTGTGGCGCGGTGCTGGACAGCGCGATCCTGGTGGTCGGGGCGATGGCGGTGGGACCGGAGTTCGGGCCGCTCGCCGGACTGTGCGTGGCCCTGGTGCAGCGGCGCGCGCGGCCCGCACTGCGCTCGCTGAACGCGCTGGTCGCCGGTTTCGCGGTGGCGATGGCGCTGACCGTCGCGTTCTCGCTGCTGATGGACGGCCTGGGACTGTTCAGCCACGAGAGGTTCGAGGCGGCGCGGCCGAACACCTCGTTCATCTGGCAGCCGGACGCCACCTCGTTCGTGGTGGCCTTCCTCGCGGGCATCGCCGGACTGCTCTCGTTGACCTCGTCCAAGGCCGGCATGCTGGTCGGCGTGGCGATCTCGGTGACCACGGTGCCCGCCGCCGCCAACGCGGCGGTCGCCCTCGGGTACGGGGACGTCCGGCAGTTCTGGGGCTCCAGCCTGCAACTGCTGCTCAACATGGCGGGGATCGTGCTGGCGGGGGTGCTCACGCTGCTGGTGCAGCACGGCGTCTGGCGCCGCATCCGCCGCCGGGCCGCCGCCGACCGCGGGCCCGCCTGAGCCGCCGGGAGAACGGACCGGTCAGACCGGCACGCCGTCGCCCTCGGCCGCGGCCCGGGGCCGTGACCCGTCGGTGGCGGCGGCCGGGCCGTCCGGCACCACCAGCGGCGCGCCGTCCCGGGGCGGTGCGGCGACCGCCCGCCACCAGCGCCGCAGCTCGCCCGGCCCGCCGGGCCCGGCCGGCTCGAAGGGCTTGCCGGGCCGCGGCACCGCCAGCCGGGCGCCCTGCGCCCGGGCGGCGGCGACCACCCGCTCGGCCGGCTCCTCCCACGGGTGCGGGGCGAGGTTGAAGGTGCACCAGTGGATCGGCAGCAGCAGGCCGCCGCGCAGGTCGAGGTGGGCCCGCACGCCCTCCTCGGGCGTCATGTGGACGTCGGGCCAGAAGTCGCTGTACGCGCCGACCTGCATCATCGTCGCGTCGAACGGGCCGAGCCGGCGGCCGATCTCGGCGAAGCCGGCGAAGTAGCCGCTGTCCCCGCTGTGGAAGACGGTGCGGCCGCCGCCGGCCACCACCCAGGACGCCCAGAGGAAGAGCGGGCTGGTGCGCGGGCCGCGGCTGCAGTAGTGCCGGGCGGGGGTGGCGGTCAGGGTGAGGCCGGCCACCTCGGCCGACTCCCACCAGTCGAGTTCGACGATCCGTCCGGCCGGCACCCCCCAGTGCTCCAGGTGCGCCCCGACGCCGAGCGGCACGGCGAACACCGCGCCGGTGCCGGTCAGCGCCCGGACGGTGCCCATGTCGAGGTGGTCGTAGTGGTCGTGGGAGACCACCACCACGTCGACCGGGCCGAGTTCGGCGAGCGGCAGCGGCACCGGGTGCAGGCGTTTGGGGCCGGTCCAGGAGAACGGGGAGCAGCGCTCGCCCCAGACCGGGTCGAACAGCACCCGGCGGCCGTCGATCTCGGCGAGCACCGTCGCGTGGCCGAGCCAGGTGAGCCGCAGGCCGGAGGCGGGCGGCGCGGCGAGGTCGGCCGGGAGCAGCCGGTGCAGCGGTACGGCGGCGGCCGGCGTCCGCCGGGCGCGGTCGGCCGCCAGCTGGGCGCGGGTGATCTCCAGCGGGCTGCGCGCGGAGACCAGCCGGCGGGTCGGGACGGGGTTGCGGAAGGCGCCGTCGGTGAACTGCGGCGAGCGGTGGATCCGGGCCAGCCGTTCGCCGCGCGGCTCGGCGCCGAAGGCGTCGGTCCGCACCCGGTGCCAGGCCGCCCGGGGCAGTCCGGCCAGGCCGGGGGGCGTGCCGAGCGCGGAGGACGCGGCGGAGGCGGCGGAGGACAGGGCCGAGGAGAGGCCGAGGGCGCGGGAGTACCACGGGGCGGCTGGGCGGGGCACGGCACCTCCAAGGACGGCGACGGATACCTGGCATGCCGGGGCGCGTACCACCGACCGGAACGCCGATTCGGTACGACAACCATCTCGTCGGAGATTACTCGCGCTCGGCCTTCCGGACCCGGCGAGCGGCGGCCGCAGTCCGCCGACCAGGGGCCTTCCCGCGCGCTCAGGCGTAGAAACGGGTGATCGTCTCGGCGACGCAGTGCGGCTTGGCGCTCTCCGCGCTGGTGATGGTGAACCGGACCACCGCCTGCACGCCGCCCCCCACCTCGGTGGCGGAGACCAGCTCGGCCTTCGCCCGGATCGCCGTGCCGACCGGCAGCGGCGAGGGGAAGCGGACCTTCTCCGAGCCGTAGTTGAGCGCCAGCCGCACGCCCTCCACGCCGTAGCACTCCTTGGCCAGCACCGGGATCATCGACATCGTGAGGTAGCCGTGCGCGATGGTCGAGCCGAACTGGCTCTCCTTGGCCCGCTCCGGGTCGACGTGGATCCACTGGTGGTCGCCGGTCGCCTCGGCGAACAGGTCGATCCGGGCCTGGTCGACGGTGTGCCACCGGCTGGTCCCCAGCTCGGTGCCGACGGCGGCGGTCAGCTCGGCGAGGGAGGCGAAGGTCGTCAAGGGGGCACTCCTGGGGCAGGCGGGACGGTCGGCGGTGCGGATGCTGCGGTGAACTCCGCAGAGTATGCCTACTCGCCGGTCACCTGTCAGGGGTTCCCAGGAAGGCCGGTGGCTCCCCGGCGCGGGCCGACGGCCGTCAGGCGTGCGGGACGGCGCGGCCGGCCGTGGTCAGCCGGCGGCCGCTGATCAGTTCGGGCACCAGGGAGACGAACATCGGGTCCGGGTCGCCGACCCAGGGCCGCAGGCCCGAGCGCAGCGCGCGGCGGATCTGCTCCGGGTCGCGCACGATGTCGGCCCGGCCGTGCACCAGCACGCTCCAGCCGGTCCGGGTGACCGGGTCCAGCTGATCGGCCTGGAAGGCGACGACGGTGCCGTCCAACCCGCGCGCGGTTGCACTACCCCGGCGCACGGCGAGCAGCAGGCGCCCGTCCGGTACGACCTCGAAGGAGACCGGGAGCACGGCCGGAAGCGCGTGTTCGGTGTACACCACGCGTCCGACGGGCACGGTGCCAAGCAGACGCAGGCACGTGTCCGCGCCGAGTTCCTCCAGGGGGTCGTCACGGTCCATGGGTCCGATGGTCCCTCTCCGGGGCGTGGGCCGACAGGGCCCATGGTCCCTGGGCGATAGGGCCTTGCGGCCGTCGCGCGGCGCCGGGGGAGGCGCCGGGGGAGGCGTCGGGGCGGCGCGTCGGGACGGCACGTCCCGCGTCCGGACGGCGCCCGGACGCGGGATCCGGCCCCGGAACGCCACCCGGAGGCCCGAGGGTGACGGCGCGGGACGGTAGCCTGCCCGGCGGTGGCACCGCGGCACGCCGGGCGTGCCGGGAGCCGGACGGCGCCGCCGGAGAAGGCGGACGGCGCGCGCGGCAGGGCCGGAACGGACGCGGCGGAACGGTTCGGCGGTCCCGGGATCCCGGGGCCGGGCAGGAGGGGGCGGTGCGGGTGGCAAGTGGGGTCGATCTGGTGGTCATCGGGGCGGACGGCGGGCCGGACCGTGCCTTCGGCGGGTCCGCGCAGGCGGCCGAGGGCGCCCGGTTGCTGGCCGACGTCCTGCCGGGGATGTGCTTCGACGCCGGCGCGGCCGGCAGCCGGGTCACCGTGGTCGAGCCGGGCGCGGACGCCAACGCCATGCTCACCGCCGTCCGGGAGGCGGCCGCCCGCCCGGGCCGCTGGCTGCTGGTCTGCCTGGTGGGCCAGTTGGTGGCCGACCCGCGCGGGCGCCGGCTCGCCCTGGTGACGGCGGGCTCCACCGCCGACAACGCCTACCGGCGCGGGCTGGCCTGGGACTGGGTGGTCAGCGCGATGGTGCACGGCCACCAGGAGGAGGCGATGCTCCTGGTCGACGCGGTCGCCGACAAGGACACCTGGGCGTCGCTGGAACGCGGCGGCGGCGAGGACGGCGCGGGCGAACTGCTCAGCTACCCGCGGGTCCCGCTCTGGGGCCGGATCGGCCGCCACGCGCCCGGCCGCTACACCCCGGGCCGGCGCGGGCGGGAGGCCGTCCTGCCGGGCGGCCCCGGCTCGTTCAGCCAGGCGCTCACCACCGTGCTGCGCCAGGGCGTCCCCGGCGCACCCGCCGCCGTCGGACCGCACGAGCTACAGCCGGCCGTCGGCGCGCTGCTCGACGGCGGCGCCCCGCACGAGGGAGGGGGCGCCGGTGCGCCGTCGAACCAGCCCGACGCGCCGGGTGTGCGCCTGCTCGTTCCGCCGGAGGGCGGGCGCCTTCTGATGCGCAATCGGGCGGCGGTTCGGGGTGCATTGGCCGGATTGTCGCTTTCCGAGGAACTGTTGGCCCTGCTGTGGCGGGAAAGCGCTCCGACGGATCCGCCTTCCGCGTAAGGTCAGGGGGCCGTAGGTGTTGCCGTGAAGGCCCGGTTTGGCGAAGAATCGATGCTCGCGGGGAAACGCCGGCGGGACGGCGGAATTCTTCTGGCGACCCCGGTCCACACCCGGGGCCGGCTGCGACGAGGTGGGGCGATGCGGCAGCGCGGAAATGTGTTGCGCCCTGGGGCGGTTGGGGTCGGAGTGCTGATTCCGGCGTTGCTGCTGGGCGGCTGCGCGAGCGGCGGGTCCGGTGGTTCCACCGATCGCCTGGGGACGAGCGCGCCCACGGTCGCGGGGGTGACGGCGGTCCCTCCTTCGGGTGGTTCGGCAAACGTCGGGAATGCGCCGACCGATGGACCTGAAGGCGCGGCTGCCCGGGATGCCCTGAGTACGTATCAGGACTGGTGGCAGGCCCAGGCGGAGGCGTACGGGCGGGCGGATTCGGACGGTTCCCGATTCCAGACCTTCGCCTCCGGGAAGGCGCTGACCGACGCGCTGGTCAATCTGAAGCAACTCCACGAAGCCAAACTGGTGATGACGGGTAAACCGCGGAGTTCCCCGGTGGTGAAGTCGGTCGATCTGACGGCCGATCCGAACACCGCCGTGATCGAGGACTGCCTGGATGTCTCCGGGTGGCACCAGGCGGACGCCGCCACCCTCACGGTGAAGGACCCGCCCGACCGGGCCACCCGGTACGTGGCGACCGTTTCCCTGCGACAGTTCGAGACGCGTTGGCTGATCAACGAGTTCAAGCGGGAGGTGGGACGCACATGCTGAAACCGGCACGGCGACTGGTGATCGGCGCGCCGTTGTTCGCCGGATTACTCCTGGCACCGGCGGGGCCCGTGGCGGCGGCGGAACCGGCCCCCACGGGGGGTGCCACCCAGTGCGAGGTGAAGGCCATCTGCGCGGATACGGAGGAGCCCGGCACCAAGCCGACCTCCGGCGGCGGGGGCACCGGCGGCGGGTCGGGCGGCAGTTCCAGCGGGCCGCAGGTCTGCACCTTCAACGACCAGGAGTTCGCCTGCAACGACCCCGAACTGGGGTGGTTCAGCGCTTCCAGGGGCTGCTACTTCCGTCCGGCCAAGCCGCAGCCGCCGGCCGGCGACCCGCTGTGGGGCGGGCGTACACCCGGCGACGGAGTGGTCTACAGCCCTACCTGCATCGGGTCGGACGGCGCCGTGACCCCGGCACCGCTGGAGTATTTCGCCACGCCGCCCGCCGGGCCACCGCCGGACAACCCGCAGGCTCTCGCCGTCAAGGCCAGGGCCCAGGTCGACTTCCCGGACACCAAACCGGGTGTCGCCCCCGAGGGCAGTTCCGTGGTGGGTGCGCCGGTCTGGCTCTGGCTTCGGGACGCTCAGCCGCCCGCACCGGGAAAGGCCCAGGGCAACACCATCACCGTCACCGTCACTCCCCGCCTGGCGTGGGTGAAGTGGGAGTTCGGGGACGGCACGAGCGTCACCTGCGAAGGCGCCGGTACGCCGTACGACCCCAAGTTCGGCGCGAGCCCGTCGCCCACCTGCGGCCACGTCTTCAAGACCGGCTCGGGCACCAGGAAGGACGGCAAGTTCTTCGGCAAGGTCAGAGCACAGTGGTTCGGTGACGTCACGGTGTCCGACGGCACCAGGATCGATCCGATCGAGATCCCGGTCATCGAGGACTTCGAGTTCCGCGTCGCCGAGGTCCAGGTCCTCAACTAGTCCGCCGGACACGGCGGCACGCACAGCAACCCCGACGAACGAACGCGAGGAAGGCCGAAACCCGGTGGAGAACCGTACAGTTGCCACGCCCGGCCCCGGCACGGCTGCCACGGCGACCGCGGCCACTGCCGCGTCCGCCCCGGCGGCCGTGCCGGAGTCGCGGCGCGGGGCGCCGCGCAGCCCCGGGCGGACGCTCGGTGCGCGGCGCCGGCGTCCCGCCGTGCTGGCGATGGCGGTGGCCCTGATAGCCGCCGGCGGGCTGGGCGGCGCGGTGCTGTACAACAGCACCGGCCAGCGGGTCGCGGTGCTGGCGCTGGCCCGGGACGTGCCGTGGGGTCAGGTGCTGACCGAGGCCGACCTGGTGGTCGTGCGGATCGCGACCGACCCGGCGCTCAAGCCGCTGGACGCCGCCGACCGGGCCAAGGCGGTCGGGATGCGGGCCACCACCGACCTCCACCGGGGCGGGCTGCTCACCAAGTCCGACCTCGCGCAGTCGCTCGTCCTCAACCCCGGGCAGCTGCTGGTCGGCGTCTCGGCCCGGCGCACCCAGCTGCCGGCCACCCGGCTCCAGGCGGGCCAGCCGGTGATCGTCGTCTACACCCCGGACAGCGCGCGGGCCGAGACGCTCGCCGCCACCGTCTACACGGTGGGCCGGGTGGACACCGACGGCAGCCAGGTCTTCGACGTCGTCGTCGACCAGGCGGAGGCCGGCAGGCTCGCCGCCTGGGTCGCCACCGGGCGGATCCAGGTGGTGGTGGCGCCGCGCGCGGCGGCCGGCGCACCCGCCGGCGGCGCACCCGCCGCGACCGGGGCTCCGACCGCGACCGGGGCTCCGGCCGCGGGTGCCCCGGCCACCGGCGCACCCGCCACCGGCACGCCGTCGGCCGCCGCTGGGGCACCGGCCGCAGGCGCCCCCGCCGGGACCCCGGCCGCCGGGCGGCCCGCGACGCCCGGGGCCCCGGCCGGGGCGGGTGGGAACTGACATGGCCGTGATCGCGGTGGTCGGCGCTCCGGGGGCGCCCGGCGCGACCACGACGGCGCTGGCGCTGCTGCTGGCCTGGCCGCTGCAGCCCGGCCGCCGCGTCCTGCTCGTCGAGTGCGACCCGGACGGCGGCGCCGTGCTGGCCGGTGCCCTGGAGGGCCGGGTCGAGGCGGTCTACGGGCTGCGCAACCTCGCGGTGGCCGACCGGCGCGGGCTGCTCGCCCAGGCCCTCTGGGAGCAGCTGATCGACATCTCGCCGGAGGGCAACGCCGAACGGCTGCTGCTGCCCGGCCTCACCGACCCCACCCAGGCCCCCGGTCTCGCCTACACCTGGGAGCCGCTGATGGAGGTGCTGCGCGGGCTGGAGCCGCAGGGGTACGACGTCATACTCGACCTCGGCCGCTCCGGCGCGTCCGGCACCAGCGCGGTGCTGGCCCGCCGGGCCGACGTGGTGGCCGCCACCGTGCGCACCACCCTGCGCGGGCTGAGCGCCGTCCGGCCCCGGCTGACCGCGCTCGCCGAGGACCTCGCCACGGCCGGCACCGGCTCGGACACGCTGGGCCTGCTGCTGATCGCCGAGGGGCCGTACTCGGGGGCGGAGGTGTCCCGCGAGTTCGGGCTGCCGGTGCTCGGGCTGCTGCCGCACGCGACGCGCACGGCCAAGGTGCTGTCGGACGGCGGGGACGTCACGGACCGGCGGTTCGTCCGCTCGGAGCTGATGCGGACGGCGCGCTCGGCGGCGGACGAGATCCAGTTGGCGGTGCGCCGGCGGCGCCAGCGGCTCGCGCCCGCTCCGGCGCAGCCCGCCCAGCTCGCTCCGGCCCAGGCTCCCCGGCCGGCCCCCGCACCGGGGCCGGTCGGCCCGGTCGGTCCGGTCGCCCAGCCCGGACCGCAGTTCGGACCGCAGCCCGGCCCGGCCGGGTACGACTACGCGCGCCCCGCGCCGGGCGCCGTTCCGCAGCCCGGACCGGTGGGGCAGCCGGGGCAGCCCGTCCAGCCGGCCCAGCCCGCGCCGCCGTACGGGGGCGCGCACCACCAGCAGCCGTACGGCCCGGTGCCGCCGGTGATCACCACCGGCCCGGTGGCGCCGCTCGCCGGGCTGGCGCCGCAGCCGGCCGCCCCCGCGCCGTTCCCCGGGCACGGCGCCCAGCCCCAGCCGTACCCGGGGCAGCCGGGGCACCCGGGACACCCAGGACACCCGGGACAGCCGGGGCAGCCGCAGCCCTACCCGTACGCCCAGCCCCACCACGAGCCCGTCGACGGGGAGGTGCTCCGTGCGCGGTAGCCCGCTGCACCAGCAGCCCGCGATTGACCCGGCCGCGCTGCCCTGGACGACGCCGCTGCCAGGCCCCGTCCACCCGGTGGCCCCCGGCCGGGTCACCCCGGCCGACCAGCCGCCGCCGCAGCCGCAGGCGGCCCACCCCCCGGCCGCGCCCGCCGCGCCCGCCGCATCGGCCGCGCCCGCCGCGTCGGCCGCGTCCGCCGTGCCCACCGCCGTCCCCTCCCAGCTGCCCTCGCTCGACCTGCGCGGCGCCGGCACCCGCCCGGCCGTCGACCCGCAGGTCGCCCGCGAGCTCAAGCGCCAGGTCGCCGCCGAACTGCACCAGCAGATCACCCGGCTGACCGCCGGCTCCGGCACCGAGCCGGACCGCGCCACCCGCCGCCAGCGCGGGCGCGCGCTGATCGAGGAGGCCGTGGCCCGCTGGTCCGACGCCTACGCGCAGACCCACGGCATCCCGCCGACCCGGGACCAGGACCGCGCGCTCGCCGAGGCCGTCTTCGACCTGCTGTTCCGGGCCGGCCGGCTCCAGCCCTACCTCGACGACCCGGAGATCGAGAACATCCTGATCAACGGCTGCGACGACGTCTGGGTCTCCCGGGTCCACCAGCCGCTGCGCCAGGTCCCGCCGGTCGCCGACAGCGACGCCGAACTCGTCGAGCTGCTCCAGGACCTCGCCCGCCAGCACGGCGGCGGCGAGCGCACCCTGTCCACCGCCAGCCCCACCCTCGCCCTGCGCCTGGAGGGCGGCATGCGCCTCCAGGCGCTCACCGAGGTCACCCCCCGCCCCTACGTGGCGATCCGCCGGCACCGGGTGGCCTCGGCGACGCTGCCCGAGATGGTCCGGCTCGGCACCCTGGACACCACCCTCGCCGCCTTCCTGGCCTCGGCCATCCGGGCCCGGAAGAACGTGATGATCACCGGCACCCAGGGCGTCGGCAAGACCAGCCTGCTGCGCGCGATGGCCGCCGAGATCCCGCCGGACGAGCGGATCGGCACCCTGGAGTCGGAGTTCGAGCTCTGGCTGCACACCCTCGGCCATCTGCGCCAGGTCGTCCCGATGGAGGCCCGCGAGGGCAACGGCGAACGGGTGGACGGCCGTTCGGCGGGCGAACTGACCATCGGCGACCTCATCCCGGCCGCGCTGCGGATGACGCTCTCGCGGATCATCGTCGGCGAGGTCCGCTCCGGCGAGGTCGTCCCGATGCTGCGCGTCATGACCAACGGCGAGGGCGGTTCGATGTGCACCCTGCACGCGCGCGGGCCGCACATGGTCGTCGACCGGATCGCGGAACTCTGCCTGGAGTACGGCTCGCACATGACCGACGCGCTCGCCTACCGGCTCACCGCCAACGCGGTCGACCTCATCGTGCACGTGGCGATGGTGGACGAGACGGCCGTCGGCGGGCGCCGGCACCGCTTCGTCTCGCACGTCCTGGAGGTCACCGGCCTCGGGGAGAGCGGCCGGCCCGCGCTGAACACCGTGTTCGGGCCGCGCCCCGACCTCGGCGAGCCGCGCGCCGTCCCGCACACCCCGCCGCAGTGCCTGGACGACCTGCGCCGGGCCGGCTTCGACGCCGCGCTGCTCGGCTCCCGGTACGGCAGTTGGGCCGCACCGCTCCAGCTCCGGATCGGCGGTGGCGCCCGATGATGCCGCTCTTCGTCCTGTGCGGCCTGGCCGTCGCGGCCGGGCTGGTCGCCCTGGTGATCTGGGCGCGCGGCAGCGAGCCCCTCCCGGAGGGCGCCGAGGAGCCGGAGGCGCTCAACCCGCTGGCCTCCCGGCTGCACGTGTTCTGGTACGGCGCGCCCGGCACCGCCTCGCACCGGGTGGCGCGGCTGCGCCGCATCCAGCTGCCGATCGCGCTCATCGGGGCGCCGCTCGGCTGGCTGTTCACCGGCATCCCGCTGACCGTGCTGCTGGTGCCGCTGGCGGTGTTCGGCCTGCCCTGGCTGTTCGACGCCACCCGCTCGGACACCGACCGGATCGAGCGGCTGGAGGCGCTCTCCGAGTGGACCCAGCGGATCGCCGACGTGCTGCTGCTCGGCGTCGGCCTCAACCAGGCCATCGTCACCAGCCGGCGCACCGCGCCCGCCGCGATCGAGGCCGAGGTCGGCGAGCTGGCCGCCCGGCTCCAGGCCCGCTGGCGGCCGGAGGAGGCGCTGCGGCTGTTCGCCGACAGCATGGCGGACGCCACCTCCGACAAGGTGCTCGCCGCGCTGCTGCTGCGGGCCGGGGACAGCGGTCCGGGCCTGGCCCGGGCGCTGTCCGACATGGCGGAGTCGGTGCGCGAGGAGGTCCGCCAGCGGCGCACCATCGAGGCCGACCGGGCCAAGCACCGCACCACCATCCGCTGGCTGGTCGGCATCATCCTGCTGGTCGTGGTGGTGGGCTCGTTCAACACCGAGTACACCCGCCCGTACGGCACGGTGCTCGGGCAGATCGTGCTCGGCGTGGTCTGCGCGCTGTTCGTCGGCGTGATCGCCTGGATGCGGGCGCTGGCCTCGTACCCGCCGGTGCCGCGGCTGCTGGAGATGGACCGGCGCAGCCGTCCCGGCCGGGCGCTGCGCCGCCGCCGGCCCGGTGCGGAGGGCGCGGAAGGTGCGGAGGGTGCGGACGCGGGGGCCGAACCCGGCTCCGCGACCGGGACCGAGGGCGGCGCACGACTGTTCGGGGAGGCGCGATGATCTCGCCGTGGGCCGTACTGGCCGGTTCGGTGGCGGCCGGCGGCGTCGCCATGCTGATCGCCGAACTCCGGCCCGCGCCGCCCGACCTGGGCCAGGCGCTGGACCGGCTGCACCGCACCCCGGCCGAGCGCACCCCCGACCCGGACGAGCGGCCGCGCTGGTTCGACCGGATCGGCGAGCGCTCCGTCACCCTGCGCGGGGTGCGCGTCCCCGAGCGGGAACTCGCCCTGATCGGCCGCACCCCGGCCCGGTTCATGGCGCACAAGCTGCTGTTCGCCCTGCTCGGCCTGGTGCTGCCGCCGTACCTGCTGGTGGCGGCGCTGCTGCTGGACGTGGACCTTCCGTTCGCGCTGCCGCTGGTGGTCGGGCCGCTGCTGGCCGCCATGCTCTGGTTCGTGCCGGACGCGATCGTGCGCGGCGAGGCCAAGGAGGCGCGGGTCGAGTACCTGCACGGCATCGCCGCCTACCTGGAGCTGGTCGCGATGGAGCGGGCCGCCGACCTCGGTCCGGCGGAGGCCTTGCGCCGGGCCGCCGCGGTCGGGCGCGGCGCGGTGTTCCGCCGGATCCGTGACGCGCTGGACCGGGCGGCCACCGACCGGCTGCCGCCGTGGGCCGGACTGGAGGCGCTGGCCGTGGAGCTGGGCCTGATCCCGCTCCAGGACCTGGCCGACATCATGCGGATCTCCGGCACCGACGGCGCGGCCGTCTACGACACGCTGCGGGCCCGCGCCAAGGGCCTGCGCGGTGAGTTGATGGCCGAGGACCTCGCCCGGGCCAACGCCGACAGCGAGCGGATGGTCGCGCCGGGCTCCGCGCTGACCATGCTGATGACCGTCTTGATCATTTACCCCGCGCTCTACAAGATGCTCAACTGAACCGCACCGCACGGAGGTCAGCGCCTCCGTCACCACACCTCACCCCCTCGGGAGCACCTGATGAACGCCCACCTCAAGACAATCGCCGGCCGATTGGTCGGCGCGACCCTGCTGCCGCTCCAGTTCGCCGTGATGCTGTTCCACTTCCGGATGGGCCGGGCCAAGGCCGCCCGGGCGCGCGGCGACAAGGGCGCCATCAGCATCGAACTCGCGCTCGCCGTCATCGCGCTGGTGTTCATCGCGGGCCTGGTGACGTTCGCGCTGGTCGGCCTCAAGGACAAGGTCGTCGACAAGGTCAACGAGGACCCGGACTACCACGGGGAGAACGGCCCCAAGTGACCCGTCGTCGTCGCCTCCGCCGCTGCGACCGGGGGTCGATGAGCCTGAGCCTGGCCATCGTCTTCCCGGTCGTCCTGCTCCTGGTCCTGGCCGTCGCCCAGACCGGGCTGTGGTGGTACCACCGCCAACTCGCGCTGACCGCTGCCCGCGAGGGCGTCGACGCGGGGCGGATGCAGGGGAGCCGGAGCGACGAGCAGAAGAACGAGGCCGCGCGCCGGCAGGCGGAGGACTTCCTCCGGCGGCAGGGGAGCGCGGAGCACCGGGTGGTCACGGACGGCAGTTCACCGGTGCTGATCCGGGTGACCGTGGAGGTGGAGGCGCCGCTGATCGTGCCGTTCATCAAGCGGCCGACCGTCACCCAGTTCGCCGAGGCCCCGCGCGAGCGGTTCGTCCCGCCGGTGGTGGTGGGCCCGTGAGCGCACCGGTGAGCGGGCCGGCCGGGTGGGTGCGGCGGTTCGCCGCGCGCCGCCCCGCCCGGTCGGCGCGCGGGCGCGACGGCGGCAGCGCCGCGATCGAGGCGGCGATCGTCGCGCCCGCCGTGGTCGCGCTGATCCTGGTCGCGGTCGCGGCGGGCCGGGTGCAGACCGCCGGCGGCTCGGTGGAGGCGGCGGCCCGGTCCGCCGCCCGGACGGCGTCACTGGCGCGCAGCGTGGACGGGATGGACGATGCCGCGAAGGCCGCCGCCGAGCACGCCCTGGCACAGGAGGGCGTGCACTGCCGGAACAAGGACAAGGCGGCGGTCGTGCACGGTGAACTGGTCAGCCACGGGGTGACGTTGGCGACGGTCGAGGTGACGGTGCGGTGCGAGGTCGGTCTGGGGGACCTGGTCGGCGGGCCGGACGTGCCGCTCACGAAGACCCTCACCGGGCGGTTCGTCTCGGTGGTCGACCGGTACCGCGGTCAGTGAGCGGCGGGCATGATGATGGTGTGTCAGGTCGTGGTACGGGTGGTGACGGTGTTGTGAGGACGAGCGGGCCGGACGGGGATTGGGGAGCCGTCGGGCGGGGGAGACGCATGCGGAGGGAGCCCGGGGGAGGGCGGACGGAGCGGTGGGGAGGGAACGCCATGGCACGCGGACGCGCGGTGCGGCGGCTGCGCCGCACCAGGCTCGGCGGGCCGTTCGGCGGGCGCACCGACCGGGGCGCGCTGTCGATCTTCGTCGCCATGTGCGCGGGCTACGTGGTGCTGGTCATCGCGCTGGTCATCGACGCCGGCGGCAAGCTGCGGCTGGCGGAGCGGGTCGACGGCTACGCCCAGGAGGCCGCCCGGGTGGGCGGTCAGCAACTGGACGAGGCAGCCCTGTTGCGGGGCGAGGGGTACAAGGTGAAGCGGGCGTACGTCGAGGAGGCGGCCAACAGCTACCTCAAGCTGTTCGGCCTGAGCACCGGCCGGGTGGAGTTCTCGCCCGACGGGGCCACCGTCACGATCACGGTGGAGGCCGAGTTCCGCCCCGTCATGCTGGGCGACCTCGCGAAGCGGAAGGTCACGGGCAAGGGGAGCGCCACCCTCGTCCACGGAGTCAAGGAAGCGGAGACCGACTGATGGCCGCGCCACGCGTCAAGGACCAGACCCGTGCCGGGCGTCCGGCCCGGGGTGTGCCCACCACCACCCCCGCGTCCGGCCGGCGGCCGGCGCCGCAGCCCTCCCACCGGGCCGGCGGCGGCCGGGGTGGCAGAGGTGGCCGGGGCGGCGCCGTGCTCGGCGCGCTCGCGGCCCTGATCACCCTGCTCGGCCTGCTCGTCGGCCTGCCGGCGCTGCTGCTGTACGGCACCGCGGCGGTGGCCGACATGGGCGAACTCGCCCCCGACGGCCTCGGCGCGCTGCTGACCAGCCCCGACGACGGGCGGCTGTTCCTGTGGCTGCTGGTGGTGGTCGGCTGGGCCGGCTGGGCCTGCTTCGCGCTCTCCGTGCTGCTGGAGATCCCGGCGCAGCTGCGCGGCCGGGTGGCCCGGCGGATCCCGGCCTTCGGCTGGAGCCAGCGGGCCGCGGCCGGCCTGGTCGGCGCGGTCATCGCGCTGCTGCCGGTGGCGGGCGGGGCCTTCGCCGCCACCGCCGAGCACCCCCAGACGGCCACCGCCGCGACCGCCCAGGTGACGGCCGGCGCGCAGCGGGTCGCGCTGCCCGCCGCGCAGGCCGCGCCGTCGCTCGCACCCGCCGCCGAGTCGCAGGCCTCCTACACGGTGCGCGACAGCCGGCCCGCCGACAGCCTCTGGTCCATCGCCGAGCGCCAACTGGGCTCCGGTGAGCGGTGGACGGAGATCGCCAAGCTCAACGAGGGCCGGGTGATGGACGACTCGGGCAACCGCTTCGACGCGGAGCGTCCGATCCACCCCGGCTGGAACCTGCTGATGCCGGCCGACGCCAAGCCCGACGAGGCCAAGGCCGCCGCGCCCGCCGCGCCCGCCGCGCCCGCCACGCCCGCCCCGGCCGGGACGCCGCAGGCCGGTACCGCCGGCGGCGCGGCCCAGGGCGGCGGGAGCGTCACGGTCAAGGAGGGCGACAGTCTGTCGGCCATCGCCGAGCGGGCGATGGGGGACGCCGAGGCGTGGCCCCAGCTGTTCGAGGCCAACAAGGGCGCCCAGGCGCCGGACGGCGAGCGGCTCACCGACCCGGACGTCGTCGCGCCCGGCCTGGTGCTCACCCTGCCCGGGGCGGCCGCGCCCGCCCCGGCCCCGGCGCCCGCGCCCGCCCCCGAGCAGTCGCCCGCGCCCGCGCCGACCCCGCCGCCGCCCGCGCCGAACACCCAGGCACCGTCGGCGCCCGCCGCCGAGGCGCCCGCCCCCGCGCAGCCGTCCGCGCCCGCGCAGGCCCCGGCGCCCGCCCAGCCGTCCGCGCCGCAGGCCGACCCCCAGGCGCCCGCCGCCCACGCCGAGCAGGCCCCGGACGACGACTACACCGTTGCCCTCGCCGCGTCCACCGTCGGCGTCCTGCTCGCCGCGATCATGGTCGGCACCGTCGCCCGCAAGCGCGGCGGCCAGCAGCGCGCCCGCCGCCCCCGGCAGCGGATCGCCCTGCCCGCCGCCCCGGCCGCCGCCTTCGAGGCCGAGCTGAGGGCCCGCCAGGACGACGCCGGCCTCGACCTGCTCGACCGCGCCCTGCGCAGCATGGCCCGCAACACCGTGCGCGGCGGCAAGCGGCTGCCCGCGATCGTCGCCGCCCGGATCACCCCCGGCCGCACCGTCGAACTCCACCTCTCCGGCGCGGTGGCCCCCATCGCGCCGTTCCGTGCCGCCCACGCGCCCAACATCTGGTGGTGCGCCGCCGACTCCGACGGCCTGCTCTCCCCGTCCCAGGCCCGCAAGACCGCCGCCCCCTACCCGGCGCTGGTCACCCTCGGCTCCGCCGCCGACGGCTCGGTGGTCCTCGCCGACCTGGAGACCGTCCGGCTGCTGCACCTGTCCGGCCACCCGGACGACGCCCGCGACGTGCTGCGCACCCTCGCCCTCGAACTCGCCCACAGCCCGCTCGCCGACCGCCTCCACCTGCACCTGGTCGACCTCGCCGAGGAGGTGCCGATCAGCGGCCCCGCCGCCGAGCGGATCCACCGCCACACCACCCTGGAGGCCGCGCTCGCCGCGCTCGGCCCGCGCACCGCCAAGGCCCGCGCGACCCTGGTCGCGGCCGAGGCCGCCAGCCCCCGGGACGCCCGCAGCCGCGGCCTGGCCGACGAGTCCTGGGTCCCCGAGATCGTGCTCTGCGCCCACCAGCCCGGCGGCGAGGTCCCGGCCGAGCTGGGCCGGCTGCTCGACGCCCGTCCGCGCACCTGCGTCGCCGTGGTCACCCGCGCCCCCGAGCGCGGCACCGGCCCGGTCGCCCGCTGGACCCTCCCGGCCACCGGCCAGGCCACCATCCCCGGCCTGCACCTCACCCTGGAGCTCCAGCGGCTGACCACCGGCCAGTACGAGCAGGTCACCGAGCTGCTCCGGACCGCCGACGACGACACCCAGCACCCCGCGCCCGCCTGGACCCTGGACGGCGAGGAACTGGAGCCGGCCGACCTGCCGGTGCCCGTCCCGGTGCTGGCGGCCGTCGGCGCCGCCGCAGGCCCGGGCGGGGACGGCCCGGCGGGCTTCTCGCTCGCCGCGCTGGACGCCGCCCTCGGCGGGCCGGACGACGGGGACGACGCGGACGGCGAGGCCGACGCGGGGGCGGGGGCCGCGGGGCCGCGCCTGCTGGCCCGGGTGATCGGCACGGGCGCCAGCCCGTTCGCCGGCACCGACCCGGCGGCGCCGCTGCCCGGCAGCGCCGGGCCGGCCGCGCTGCCGGCGCCGCGGCACCTGATCAACGGGCTCGGCCGCCAGGCCGGCTCCTCGGTCCCCGGCCCCGGCCCCGGCCCCGGCCCCGTCTCCGCCTCCGCCTCCGCCTCCGCCGCCCCGACGGGCCCGGCCGCCGCGTTCCCGGTGCCGGTCGCGCCCCCGGCGGACGGTTCCGGCGGGGGCACCGGGGGTGCTGGGGCCGAGGGCTTCGACGGGGACGAGACGACGCAGAACCTCGGCCTGCCGGGTCCCGTCGCGCCCGTCCAGCCGGTGGCCCCGGTCGCCCCGGTGGCCCCGGTCGCGCCCGAGGAGGTCCCCGCCCTCGACGCCGCGCCCGTCCCGGCGGCCATCCCCGCGCCCGTCCCGACCCCCGCCGCCGTCCCGGTGCCGGTGCCGGTGCCCGAACCCGTGCCGACGCACGACCCGGCCCCCGCGCCCACGGCCGCCGACCCGCGCGTCCCCGCCCGCCCCGAGCCCGGCCCGGCCGCGTCCGCCCCGGTCGCCCGCACCACCTCCGGGCGCAGCGACAGCGACGACCTGCTCGCCATCCTCCGCTCCCCGGAGGCGCACGCCACCCGGGCCACCCCCCGGATCCGCCTGCTCGGCCCGGTCGACGTGGCCGGCACCGGCGGCAGCGCCGAACCGGGCGCGGTCGTCCGGCTCACCGAACTCGCCGCCTACCTGGCCCTGCGCCCCGGCGCCGACCACGTCGCCCTCGACCACGACCTGCACCCCGGCGCGGCCCACCTCGACCCGCACCCCACCACCGCCGACGCCCGCAGCCCGCTGCCCGACAAGATCGCCGACCTCGCCGCCTGGCTGGGCACCGCCCCGGACGGCCGGCCGTTCCTGGCCGCCGACCGGACCGAGGGCTACACCTTCGCGCCCGCCGTCACCTGCGACTGGGACGAGTTCCGCAGCCTCTACCGGCGCGGCATGCGCAGCACCAGCGCCACCGCCGACGCGGCGCTCGCGCACGCCCTCGCCCTGGTCCGCGGCGCCCCGTTCGCCGAGGCACCGCCCGCCGCCTACGGCTGGGCGGAGAGCGAGCGTCAGGACATGATCGCCGCGATCGTCGACACCGCCCACGAACTCGCCGCCCGCCGCCTCCAGTACGGCGACCACCGCAGCGCCGAGGCCGCCGTCTTCCGCGGCCTCGCCGTCGCCCCGGACGTCGAACTGCTGCACCGCGACCTCTTCTACGCCTACGCCTCCGCCGGCGCCCGCGACCAACTCCTGCGCGCCGTCAACCGCCTGGACGCCCTCAGCCGCCGCACCGGCCGCGACCTCGACGCCGACACCGTCGCCCTCCTCCGCGACCTCCTCGCCGGCTCGTGACAGTGGAGTAGGAAGTCGGCCCGGCCGACTTCCTACTCCACCCCTCCGCCGCCGCCCGGCTCCCGCCGGGCAGGCGGCGTCCTGCCTCCGGCGGCCGCTTCGCCTGGCCCGTGGCTGCATGCCGCATGGTCCCGTCCCACCCGGTCCGGATCAGGAAGTCGGCCTGGCTGACTTTCTACTCCGGTCCCCGTTGCCGCCTCCCGGCTTGGGCCGGGTCGGTGGCTTCTTGCGTGTGAGGCTTCCTTGTCTGCCTGCAGCCTGGCGGCCCGCGGAGCCCGCCCTCAGCGAGAAGCCCGGCCGGCCGCTCCCGCACCCACCTGCCGCGCGGCCCGGACTTCCGATGGCCTTCTCCGGGTGGCGCCCGCCCCCTCCGCTTCCCGCAGGAACCGCGACCCGAACCTAGCCCCAGCCCGGCCAGTGAAGGAGGAAGTCGGCCTGATCGACTTCCTGCTCCGCCAGCCCACGTGACGGCCCGGCCGACATCCCACCTCGTCGCTCCTGCAGCCGCCCTGACGCCGCCCCGCTCGCCCCACGGCCCGGATCAGCAGGTCGGCCCGGTCGGCTTCCGGTTCCGCCCTCTCCTTCGCCGTCGCCAGGCTTCGGCCGGACCGGCGGGCGGCGTGGCTTCCTCGCCTGCCCGGCCCTGCTCGGCCTGGCCTGGCCTGGCCCTGCTCGGCTCGGCTCTGCTCGGCCTGGCCTGGCCTGGCCCGCCCGGCCCCGGCCCGGCTCGGCTCTGCCCGGCCGAGGCCGCTCTGCCCGGCCGAGGCCGCCCTGCCCGGCCTGGGCCGCCCGGCCTCGGCCTCGGGCCGATCCGCCCTGCCCCCATCCGCCTCGGCTCGGCCCGATCCGCCTTGGCCCGCGTGGCCTCGCCTGAGTCCTGACCCCGCTTGGCCTGGTCTCGACTCGCGCGGCCTCGCCGGCCAGGCTCGGCGCGGCCCGGGTCTGTCGGGGTGTTGGGTTGGAGTGGGAAGTCGATGTGGCCGGCTTTCCACTTCGCAGGCTCACAGGCGTATTCCCTCCGGCCTGGCCTGGTCTGCGCGGCCCCGGTGCCGCTGCGCCCGGCCCTGCCCTGCCTGGCCTGGCCCGCCCGGCCTCGGTCTCGGGCCGATCCGCCCCGCCCCCGTGCGCCCTGGCTCGGCCCGGTCTCGCCTGGCCTGCCCTCGGGCTGTGCTGCCGCGACCCGCCCGGCCTCGGTCTCGGGCCGATCCGCCCTGCCCCCATCCGCCTCGGCTCGGCCTGGTCCGCCTTGGCCCGCGTGGCCTCGCCTGAGTCCTGACCCCGCTTGGCCTGGTCTCGACTCGCGCGGCCTCGCCGGCCAGGCTCGGCGCGGCCCGGGTCTGTCGGGGTGTTGGGTTGGAGTGGGAAGTCGGTGTGGCTGGCTTTCCACTTCGCAGGCTCACAGGCGTCTTCCCTCCGGCCTGGCCTGGTCTGCGCGGCCCCGGTGTCGCTGCGCCCGGCCCTGCCCTGCCTGGCCTGGCCCGCCCGGCCTCGGTCTCGGGCCGATCCGCCCCGCCCCCGTCCGCCCTGGCTCGGCCCGGTCTCGCCTGGCCTGCCCTCGGGCTGCCCTGCCGCGACCCGCCCGGCTTGGCCCCGCCCTCGGCCCGCCCGGCCTGGCTCGGCCTGGTCCGCCTTGGCTCGCGTGGCCTTGCCCGGGTCCTGGCCCCGCCTGGCCTGGCCTCGGCCCGGCCGGGGCTGGGACGGGCCTGTCGGGGCGTTGGGTTGGAGTGGGAAGTCGGTTCGGCCGACTTCCCACTCCGCAGGCCCACAGGCGCCTTCCCTCCGGCCTGGCCTGGCTTCCGGCTCGGCCCGGCGGGGGCTGGGACGGGTCTGTCGGGGCGTTGGGTTGGAGTGGGAAGTCGGTGTGGCCGACTTCCCACTCCGTCGGAGGGTTGTGGGCCTGCCCGGTCGGGCTGTCTGTTGGGGCTGTGTTCCGGGCGGTTGACGGGGTGGCGGGCCAGGGTGGGCCGGGGGAGTGAGACCCGGCCTGGATCGGGTGTGGCGGGATCTCGTAGGGTGGCGAACACCGGTGTGGTGACAGGCACCACGCGGGGTTCGAGGCAGCAGACGCCGCTGGGCGGCGGGGCGGGGCGGTGACCTGGAGATGGCGGAGACGAAGGTGGTCCCCGGAGGTCCCGAACCCGTACCGGACGCGGGTCCCCGGGACGCCCACGAGGAGCACCCGCCCGGCCCGGCCGCCCTGTACGAGCCGCCCGCCCCCGGGCCGGTGCCCGGGCCGCCCGCGCCGTCCACCGGATGGACCGTCACCGGCATGCCCGCGATGGGCGGTCCGCCCGCCGGACCGGCCGTCCTCCCGCCGCCGCCGTTCACCGCTCCCGGAGCCGCTCCCGGGGCCACCCCCGCACACGGCCTGCCCGGCATCGGCGGCCTGGGTGGCGGGCCGCGCGGGCGGATCCTGGTGGTCGAGGGCGGCTACGGCACCTCCGGCCGCCGCACCTGGGGCCGAGGCGGACCGGCGCAGGCGCCGGTGCTGTCCGCGATGCTCGCCGCCGTCTCCCCGCAGGTGCTGCTCGCCGCCGACGCCGTCGACGCCGTCCACCTGCCCGGCGCCAGCGATCCGCACACCGTCCTCGCCCACCTGCGCGCCGCCGCCCGTCACCCCGGACCGCTGCTCGTCCACCTCGGCGGCCATCTGCTCGCCGACAAGCGCGGCGGCCAACTCCACCTCACCCTGCGGGACTCCAAGCCCGGCAGCATCCGTCAGGACGGCCTCGCCTGGCAGGCGATCGCCGGTGAACTGCGGCACCGTCCGGCGGACTGGCAGACCCTGGTGATCGCCGACCTGAGCGCCGACCAGAACGCCTGGCCGCTGCTCCAGGGCACCGCCTCGCCGCTCGGCGAAGGCCTGCCGCTGTGGGCGGCGATCAGCCCGGACCCGGAGCAGATCGGCACCTTCACCCGGGCGCTGATCGAGGCCCTGCACGGCGGCCGCCCGGGCGCCGAGGCGGTTCTGGCCCCCGAACAGCTGCGCCAGCAGGTGTACTCGGTGCTCCGCCCCGACGTGATCGTGCTCAGCACGCACGCGCCGGACCGGCCGGTGTTCCGCAACACCGCCCGGCGCGGGGACGGCCCGTTCGCCGACGCCGTCCCGTACGAGGGGCCGAGCCCGGCCGCCGTGCTGCCCCGCCCTGCCCCCGCCCAGGACGACACCGCCTGGCCGGAGGACCGGCCGTGGAGCGAGCCGCCGCGCGACGCGGTCCCGCAGGACGCGGTGCCGACGGACGCCGTGCCGCAGCCCCGCCCGGCCGTCACCCTGGACAAGCCCGCCGCCGCGGCGCAGCCCTCGGACGGCCCGGTGAGCCTGCGCAAGCCCGGAGTACCGCCCACCCCGCCGCTCCCGCCGCGCCCGGTCGACCTGCGGAAGCCCGACGCGTGGCAGCCGCCGGCCCCAGAGCCGGCCCCAGAGCCGGTCGTCGAGCCGACGCCCGTCGAGCCGGCGCCCGCCGAGGCGGTTCAGCAGGCCGAACCGGCTGAACCGGCCGCCCCTGCCCCCGCCGCGGAGGCCGCCCCGGAAGCCGCCGAGCCCCGCGCCGACTACCGCGAGGTGATCGGCCGGATCGTCCGCAGCGCCGACGCGGGCGACCACGCCGCCGCCATCGACCTGGCCTTCGCCCTCGAACTGGAGGCGATCGCCGAGCACGGCCCGGTCTCCGCCCCGGTGCTCCAGGTCCGTCAGGTCCGCGCGCACGTCTCACGCCTCGCCGGGCGGACCGCCGAGGCGGCGGACATCTACCGCGAGGTCGCCCTCTCCCTGCTCCGCACCCAGGGCGCCGAGCACCCGGAGACCCAGCACGCGGCGACCAACGCCGAGGCCTGCTGGCGGGCGATCCGGGACCGTGCCGAGGCCCTCCGGATCGCCCCGGAGATCATCGAACTGCGCGCCCACCTCCCGGGCCCGGACGGCCGCAAACTCCGCGCCGCCGAACGCCACCTCGCGGCCCTCGCCGGCCCCCGTCCCGACTCCGCCTGAGCCGGCACCGGGCACGGGCGTACGTCCACGGTCGCGAACGCCGTGGCGCGCCCCCTCCTCGTCGGCCGATGCGCGGTGGGAGCGGAGAGGGCCGTACGGCCCCTGGGAGTACGGTCCCGCGCCCGGCCCCGACCTGGAGCACGTTCCCGGGTGCGGTTTCGTCCTCTGCGCGGACGGATTGACGGTTCGTCGGATGATCCTCTTGGAGGGCGCCGAGAAGAGCTCCGGCGCCCTACCCAGGGGGGCTTTCCCGTGAACGAAAACGCATCGCAGCACCACCGTCCGAACCGCCTCCGCGGTCGTCGGCGCGGGGCGGCGGTGACCGTGACCGCCGTGGCCGCCGCCGTGGTGGCCGGCATCCTGGCACCGGCCACCACGGCCTCCGCCGGACCGCGGCCGGACGTCGTGCAGCAGCGCCTGAACGCCCTGGTCCAGAAGGACGGTGCACCCGGCGCCCTCGCCGCCGTCAAGGGCCGGGACGGCCGTACCCGCACCTACACCGCCGGTGTCGGCGACGCGGCCACCAGGGCCAAGGTCCCGGTCGACGGACAGGTGCGGATCGGCAGCAACACCAAGGTGTTCACCGCCGTCGTCGTCCTGCAGCTGGTCGCCGAGGGCAAGGTCGGCCTGGACGCGAGCGTCGAGACCTACCTGCCCGGCCTGGTTCGCGGCGAGGGCTTCGACGGCCGGAACATCACGGTCCGCCAGCTGCTCCAGCACACCAGCGGCCTGCCCGAGTACGTGGACAAGGAGAGCGTCCTCGGCAACCCCAAGCGGTACTTCGAGCCGCGCGAACTCCTCGACGCCGCCCTGGCCCAGAAGGCCCACTTCGCGCCCGGTACCAAGTGGGAGTACAACAACACCAACTACCTGCTGGCGGGCATGATCATCCAGAAGGTCACCGGCCGTCCGATCGGCGAGGAGATCACCAAGCGCGTCATCGACCGGATCGGCCTGCGCCACACCTACTTCCCCGTCCCCGGGGACATGACGATCCACGAGGCCCACCCCAAGGGCTACCAGCGTGCCGAGGACGGGTCGCTGCGCGACTACACCGAGCTGGACCCCTCCTGGGGCTGGGCGGCCGGCGCGATGGTCTCGACCAACACCGATCAAACCCGGTTCTACGGCGCGCTGCTCGGCGGCCGTCTGCTGCCCGCGGCCCAGCTCGCCGAGATGCGCACCACCGTCCCCGCCGAGGAGCTCGGCGCCGGGGTCGGCTACGGCCTCGGCCTGATCAGCCGCCCGCTCTCCTGCGGCGGGCTCTCCTGGGGGCACGGCGGGGCGATCCCGGGCTACGAGACCTTCGGCGGCACCACCGACGACGGCCGCTCCGCGAGCGTCGCCGTGACCACGATCGCGGGCGGCGACCTCGGTAAGCACGCGGACCAGGCAGTGGACGAGGCGCTCTGCCGCTGATCGTCCCCCGGGTGGCCGGCGCCGGCCCTCGGCGCCGGCCACCCGGCCGCACCGCCTCGCACCCCGCCCTTTCCTCTTCTCTTCTTCCCAGCAGTGGAGTCCCGATGAACGAACACACCCTGCGGCGCACGGCGCGCCGCCTCCGCCTGGTGCGGCACGCCACGACGGTCACGGCCGCCGCCGGGCTCGCGCTGACGGCGTTCGCCCCGACCGCGGCCACCGCCGCACCGCGGCCGGACGTCGTGCAGCAGCGCCTCGACGCGCTGGTGAAGGAGGACGGGATGCCCGCCGCCCTCGCCACCGTCAAGGGACGCGACGGCCGCAGCCGTACCTACACCGCCGGTGTCGGCGACCTGGCCACCGGGGCCGGGGTCCCGGTCGACGGGCAGATCCGGGCCGGCAGCAACACCAAGGCGTTCACCGCCGTCGTCGTCCTGCAACTGGTCGCCGAGGGCAAGGTCGGCCTGGACGCGAGCGTCGACACCTACCTGCCGGGTCTCCTGCGCGGCGACGGCATCGACGGCCGGACCATCACGGTCCGCCAACTGCTCCAGCACACCAGCGGCCTGCCCGAGTACATGGACGCCCCCGGGCTGACCGACTTCGCCCCCATCCAGTACCGCTACTTCGAGCCGCGCGAACTCCTCGACGGGGCACTGGCCCAGAAGGCGCTGTTCGCCGCCGGGACCGACTGGATGTACAGCAACACCAACTACCTGGTGGCCGGCCTGCTGATCCAGAAGGTCACCGGCCGCCCCTTCGGTGAGGAGCTCACCAAGCGCGTCATCGACCGGATCGGCCTGCGCCACACCTACGTCCCGACCACCGGGGAGACCGCCCTCCGCGAGCCCCACCCGCACGGCTACCTGACCACCGGCCCGGGCGTGCCGCTGATCGACTACACCGCGATGGACTCGTCCATGGCCTGGGCCGCGGGGGCGGTCGTGTCCACCAACACCGACCTCAACACCTTCTACGGCGCGCTCCTGGCGGGTCGTCTGCTGCCCGCCGCCCAGCTCGCCGAGATGCGCACCACCGTCCCGACCGAGCTCCTGGGCCCCGGCGTCCGCTACGGCCTGGGGATCCAGAGCAGGCCACTGACCTGCGGCGGCCTCGTCTGGGGCCACGGCGGCACCGCCCCGGGCCACCGGAGCCGGGGTGGTGTCACGGAGGACGGTCGCGCCGTCAGCATCACCGTCACCACCATCCCGGACGCAACCACCGCCAAGCGCATGACCGACGCGGTCGACGCGGCCCTCTGCCGCTGACTCCCGCCCGGACCCGCCTCCTCCTGAGCCGGAGCGCGGGGGTGCACGCCGGGCGTGGGGTGGTGAGTGGGGGGTGCGAATCGGACTTCCGCCCCGGTGTGCGCCTGGGGGCGGAAGTGCGAGTGCGACGGGAACCGGGTGGAGTGGAACGCCTTCAGCGAAGGGGAGTTGAGCGCCCGGGTGGTGACCGCTGCCCGGGGGCCCGGTGGCCGGTAGACGCGCCTGGTGTGAACGGCGGGGCGCTGGGGTGTCGAGGGGAGTTTCGGACTTTACGAGGAACGGCCTATTTCCCGGGCTTACGCTGACGAAGCATCCGGTGGGCACGGTGGGTGCCCATCCGTGTGCGGACAGTTCCGTGAGTGGAGAACAGGGGAGGCCGTTGTGGCTGAGGTTCGGGGCGGTGTCGAGAGTGGCGACGTGCGGCCGGAGTTGGACGAGGACCTGGCGGAGTTCTCGGACTTCCTGCGGGCGGTCGGCCGGCAGATCAAGCTGCTGCGCGAGCGGGCGGGGCTGACGCAGAAGGAGTTCGCCAAGGAGGTCGGCTACACCGAGAGTCTGATCGGGGCGGTGGAGCAGGGGAAGCGGACGCCGCAGCGGGAGCTGCTGGAGGCGGCCGAGAGGATTTTGGACGCCGGAGGGCTGCTGCTCGTCGTCGCGCAGGACATCGAGCGGGCGAAGGCCAGGGCGCGCGTGCGGCACCCCGAGTGGTTCCGGAACTACGCCAGCCTGGAGACCTCGGCCATCGAACACCATGACTGGAGTTCCTACCTTGCGCCGGGGTTGCTTCAGACGGAGGACTACGCCCGGGCGGTGTTTCGGATGAGGCAGCCGATGCTGGCGGAGGAGATGGTCGAGATCCGGGTGACGGCCCGGATGGCGCGACAGGAGATCCTTGCCCGGTGGCCCCGAGCGGTCTTCAGCTGGGTGATCGACGAGAGTGTCCTGCACCGGCGGCTCGGCGGGCCCGAGGTGCACAGGAGGCAGCTCGAACGGTTCCTGGAGATCGGGGACACCCGTGGCATGACGCTTCAGGTGATGCCGATGGACCGAGCTGAGAACGCCGGTATGGATGGTTCGTTCATTCTGATCACGCCCAAGGGACGTCCGCAGACCGGCTACATGGAGGTCCAGATGAACGGTAGGCTCATTACGGATGCGGAGGAAGTTCGCCTCCTGAATGTGCGGTACGGCAACCTCAGGGCGCAGGCGCACTCTCCGCAAGAATCCCTGTCCTTGATCGAGAAGATGCTGGGGGAGCGATGAGCGGCGATCTGGTGTGGTTCAAGAGCAGCTACAGCGGCGGCGAGGGCGGCGCTTGCGTCGAGGTCGCCGAGACCACCGAATCCGTACTGGTGCGTGATTCCAAGGACAAGTTCGGTCCCCAGCTCGCCTTTTCCTCGGCTGCTTGGCAGTCCTTCGTCGAGTTCGCCCAGTCGGTCTGACGGAGCGCGCAGCAGGCCGTCCGCCCTTTGGCGGACGGCCTGCTGTGGTTTCAGCGAGCGCCGCCGTTGACGTACAGGGTCTGGCCGCTGACGTACGACGCGTCCTCGCTCGCCAGGAAGGCGACCACCGAGGCGATCTCCTCCGGCTGGCCGACCCGCCGTAGCGGTGTGCGGGCGGCCACCTCGGTTTGGTGGTCCTCGGTGGTGGCGCCGACGCGGGCGGCCGTGGCGGCGGTCATCGCGGTGGCGATGTAGCCGGGGGCCACCGCGTTCACATTGATGTTGAACGGGCCGAGTTCGATGGCGAGGGTCGCCGTCAGGCCCTGGATGCCGGCCTTGGCGGCGGCGTAGTTCGCCTGGCCCCGGTTGCCGAGGGCCGAGCGCGAGCTGAGCGAGACGATCTTGCCCCACTTCTGCGCGACCATGTACTTCTGCGCCACGTGGCTGCAGTTGTAGGCGCTGGTCAGATTGACCGTCAGCACCGCGTCCCAGTCGGCCTTGGGCATCTTGAAGAACAGGTTGTCCCGGGTGATCCCGGCGTTGTTGACCAGGATGTGCAGGCCCCCGAAGTCCTCGGCGATCCGGGCGAACACCTCCTCCACGGCGTCGTAGTCGGCCACGTCGCAGCCGTAGGCCCGCGCCGTGCCGCCCTTGGCGGTGATCTCCCCGGCCGTCCCGGCGGCCCGCTCGGCCGTGAGGTCGACCACGGCCACCGCCGCGCCCTCCTCGGCCAGCCGCCGCGCGGTCGCCGCGCCGATGCCCTGCGCGCCGCCGGTGACGACGGCGACCCTGCCTGCGAAACGAGTCATGGTGCTGCTCCTCCGGTGGAAGTCCGGCTGACAGATGACAGAATCTGTTATCTGAAATCTGTCAGCTGTCATCTGTTATCTGAAATCTGTCAGTTGTCAGTTGTCAGCCCTCAGGCGGACTCCACCAGCACCGCCGTCCCCTGCCCGACGCCCACGCACATGGTGGCCAGGCCCCGGCGGCCGCCGGTGCGGCGCATGCGGTGCAGCAGGGTGGTGAGGATCCGGGCGCCGGAGCCGCCGAGCGGGTGGCCGAGCGCGATCGCGCCTCCGGTGGGGTTGACCAGCTCCGGGTCGATCCCCAACTGGTCCACGGAAGCCAGCACTTGGGCGGCGAAGGCCTCGTTCAGCTCGGCCTCCTCGACCTCCCCCAGCGCCCACCCGGCCCGGGCGAGCGCCTTGCGGGTGGCCGGAACGGGGCCGATGCCCATCACGTCCGGGTGCACACCCGCCGAGGCACCGGCCACGTAGCGGCCGAGCGGCTCCAGGCCGAACTCGTTCAGCGCCTCCTCACTGACCAGCACCAGCCCGGCCGCGCCGTCGTTCATCGGCGAGGCGTTGCCCGCCGTCACCGTGCCGCCGGGGCGGAAGGCGGGCTTGAGGCGGGCCAGCTTCTCCAGGCTGGTGTCCTCGCGGATCGACTCGTCCGCCTCGACGCTCACCCCGTCGGCCCGCTCGACCGGGATCAGCTCGGCGTCGAAGTGGCCGTCCTTGCGGGCGGCGGCGGCCCGCTGGTGGCTGCGCAGCGCGAAGGCGTCCTGCCGCTCCCGGGTGACCCCGTACCGGGCGGCCACCTCCTCGGCGGTCTCGCCCATGGAGAGCACGCCGTGCAGTTCGGCCATCCGCGGGTGGGTGAGCCGCCAGCCGAGCCGGGTGTCGTAGGTCTCGATCCGGTGCGGCAGCGCCTCGTCGGGGCGGGGGAGGACGAAGGGGGCGCGGGTCATCGACTCGCAGCCGCCCGCCACCACGACGTCCGCCTCGCCGGAGCCGATCGCCCGGGCGGCCATGGTGACCGCCTCCAGGCCGGAGGCGCAGAGCCGGTTGACGGTGGCGCCGGGGACGCTGTCGGGCAGTCCGGCGAGCAGGACGGCCATCCGGGCGGCGTTGCGGTTGTCCTCGCCGGCCTGGTTGGCGGCGCCCCAGTAAACGTCGTCGATCCGGGCCGGGTCGAGGGCGGGCAGGTCGGCGAGCAGGGCGCGCAGCACGGTGGCCGAGAGGTCGTCCGGGCGGACCGTGGCGAGGGCTCCGCGCAGCCGGCCGATGGGTGTGCGGCGGGCGGCGGCGAAGTAGACAGGACGCACGACGTCGGGCTCCTTGTCGAAGAGGGGGTTCAGAAGGCGTTGACGCCGGTGAGCGCGCGCCCGATGAGCAGTTGGTGGATCTGGCTGGTGCCCTCGTAGAGGGTCATCACCCGCGCGTCGCGCAGGTACTTGCCGACGGGGTACTCGTCGATGAAGCCGTAGCCGCCGAACACCTGGAGGGCGTTGTTGGCGGCCCGCACCGCCGCCTCACTGGCGAACAGCTTGGCGACGGAGGACTCGGTGGCGAACGGCAGGCCGCGGTCGATGTGGTCGGCGACCTTCCAGGTGAGCAGCCGGGCCGCCTCGACGTCCACGGCGATGCCGGCGAGCAGTTGCTGCACCAGTTGGTGGGAGGCGATCGGCGCGCCGAACTGCTCGCGCTCGCCGGCGTAGCGGACGGCGGCGTCCAGGCAGGCCCGGGCGATGCCGACGCAGCCGGCGGCGACCGACATCCGGCCCTTGGCGAGCGCCGCCATGGCGACGGTGAAGCCCTTGCCGACCTCGCCGAGCCGGGCGCTGTCGGGCACCCGGACGGCGTCGAGGGCGAGTTCGGCGGTGGCCTGGCCGCGCAGGCCGAGCTTGCCGTGGATCTCGGTACGGGTGAAGCCGGGCAGGCCGGTGGGCACCAGGAAGGCGGTGATGCCCCGGTGACCGGGCCCGCCGGTGCGGGCGAAGAGCAGCGCGACGTCGGCCCAGGTGCCGTTGGTGATGAAGGTCTTGCCGCCGCTGATCAGCCAGTCGTCGCCGTCGCGCACGGCCCGGGTGGTGAGACTGGCGGCGTCGGAGCCGGTGCCCGGTTCGGTGAGGGCGAAGCAGCCGAGCGCCTCACCGGAGGTGAGCCGGGGCAGCCAGCGCCGCTTCTGCTCCTCGGTGCCGAAGGCGTTGACGGACTTGGCGACCAGGCCGAGCGAGACCGAGACGATGCCGCGCACGGCGGAGTCGCCGCGGCCCAGTTCCTCCAGGACCAGGCAGTAGGCGAGGTGGTCGCCGCCGCTGCCGCCGTACTCCTCGGGGACGGTCAGGCCGAGGAAGCCGAGTTCGCCCAGCCTGCCGACGATCGCGCGGTCGACGGACTCGGCGCGGTCCCAGGCGGCGGCGTGCGGCACGATCTCGCGGTCGGTGAAGGAGGCCGCGAGTGCGCGGACGGCGGCCTGTTCCTCGGAGAGTTCCAGGTCCATCGGGCGCCCCCAGTTAAACTAGCGCTGCAAGTTTTACGAGGGGACTGTAGCTCCGGCCGGCCGCGCTGGGAAGGGGCACCTGCCAGAATCGGTCCCCACCCCCACCCGACCGGAGGAGCCGCGCCCGATGCCCCGCCCGCGCACCCCCCTGCTCAACCGCGAGCGCATCGTCGCCGCCGCGCTGCGCCTGGTCGACGAGGAGGGGCTGGCCGCGCTCTCCACCCGCCGGCTGGCCGCCGAGCTGTCGGTCAGCGGGCCGTCCCTCTACAACCACTTCGCCACCAAGGACGAGCTTCTGGACGCGGTGGTGGACGGCGTGATGGGCGAGGTCGACCTGTCGATGTTCGCCGCCGGCACGCCCTGGCCGCGGGCGCTGCGCGACTGGGCCCGCTCCTACCGCGCCGCGCTCGCCGCCCATCCGAACATCGTCCCGGTGCTCGCCCAGGGCCCCGGGCGCCGGCCGAACGCGCTGCGGCTGGCCGACGCCGTCTTCGGCCACCTGGTCCAGGCCGGCTGGCCGCGCGGGCAGGCGACCAGGATCGGCGCGCTGATGCGCTACTTCGTCACCGGCTCGGCGCTGGCCTCCTTCGCGTCTGGCTTCCCGGAGGACGCCGGGGTGTACGACGCGGCCGACTACCCGCACCTCGGCGAGGCGCACCTGCTGGCCGAGCACCGGACGGCCGTCGACGAGGGCGCCTTCGAGACCGGTCTTGAGGCGCTGCTCGACGGACTGGCGCTGCGCTTCGAACGGATCGCGGAACGCGGTCACCAGGGCTCGCGGGCCACGAACGCCGGGCGCAGCGCGGGGTCCACCGGGTCGTAGTACCGGTGGTAGACGGGGGTCAGCCCGCCCGAGACCGGCGGCACGATCCAGCTCCAGTCGGCGGGCGTCGGCCGGCCGGCCCGCTGCTCCTGGGCGATGTGCCGCAGGAACCGCTCGGACTCGGTGTGGTGGTCGGCCATGGTCACCCCGGCCTCCTCGAAGGAGTGCAGCACCGCGACGTTCAGCTCCACCAGCGCCCGGTCCCGCCAGAGCGTGCGCTCGCTGGAGGTGTCCAGGCCGAGCCGGTCGGCGACGGTGGCCAGCATGTCGTAGCGGTCGGCGTCGGCCAGGTTGCGGGCGCCGATCTCGGTGCCCATGTACCAGCCGTTGAACGGCGCGGTGGGGTAGCGCACACCGCCGATCTCCAGCGTCATGTCGCTGATCGCCGGGACGGCGTACCAGCGCAGGCCCAGTTCGGCGAACCACGGGTGGCCGGGGTGGGAGAGCGGGACCTCCAGCGTGGTGTCCTCGGGCAGCTCGTACCAGTACGGCCGCTCGCCGGGCCGTTCCTGGATCAGCAGCGGCAGGACCTCGAAGCGTTCCTCGCCGCTCTTCCAACCGAGGTCACGGGCCCGGGCGGCGAGCTGTCCGCCGGCCGGGTCGCCGGTCCACCGGCCGTCGGGGCCGGGGTGGCCGGCGTAGCGGACGAGTTGCTGGTTGAGGATCCGGGCGGCCGGACGGCCGGGCCGGTCGGGGGCGAACACCGAGATCACCGGGCGGATCCGGCCGCCGTTGGTGGCGGTGCGCAGGTGGGTGAAGCACTCGGTGGCGATGTCGTCGGCCGAGGAGAGGTGGCGCAGGTCGCGCACCACCAGGCTGCGCCAGTACAGCCGGCCGATGCAGCGGGCGGCGTTGCGCCAGGCGAGCTTGGCGCCGTAGGCGAGTTCGCCTGGGGTGTGCCGGTAGCCGCCGGTGCGGTCGATCTCGTCGAGGACGGCGCGGATCCGGGCGTCGGGGTCGCCGGCGGCGGGCTGCTCGGCGTGGAAGCGCCGGATGAAGTCGGCGGCCTGCCGGGGGTCGGTGAAGTGGGCCCGGCCCACGGCGGACGGGTCGGCGGCGGGCTCCGGGGGATCCTCCGGGACCAGGTGGCCGTGGACGTGGCCGTGCGAGTAGGGGCAGGTGGCGGCGGGCCTGCGGGTGCCGCGGGTGCGAAGCCGGTCGAAGATCAAGGACATCCCTCCTGCCGGAAAGGGATACCGGAGGTGTGCGCGGCACCGCAGAGAGTGAACGATTCGGCCCCCGCTCCCGGCGTCTTCGCGCTAGGGTGCGGGGGCCGACAGGCACTCCTGGCCTATCCCATGTCCTCCAGGCGGACGCCCTTGGTCTCCTTGAGGAAGCGCGCCACGAAGACGATGGACAGCGCCGCGAACACCGCGTACGCGAGGTAGGTGGCGGAGAGGTTCCAGCGGGAGAGGGCGGGGAAGGAGACGGTGATCGCCCAGTTGGCGATCCACTGCGCGGAGGCGGCCAGCGAGAGCGCGGCGGCGCGGATCCGGTTGGGGAACATCTCGCCGAGCATCACCCAGACCACCACGCCCCAGGAGAGCGCGAAGAACAGCACGAAGGCGTTGGCGGCGATCAGCGCCACGGTGCCCTGGAGGTCGGGGAGGACGACGTCGTCGCCGCTGCCGGTGGCGGAGGAGAACGCCCAGGCGCAGGCGCCGAGCGCGACGGCCATGCCGGCCGAGCCGATCAGCGCGAGCGGCTTGCGGCCGATCCGGTCGACCAGCAGGATCGCGATCACGGTGCCGAGGATGTTGATGACCGAGCCGATGAAGCTGATCAGCAGCGAGTTGGACTGGTCGATGCCCACCGACTGCCAGAGGATCGACGAGTAGTAGAAGATCACATTGATGCCGACCAGCTGCTGGAAGACCGACAGGCCGATACCGGCCCAGACGATCGGCAGCAGGGCGAAGCGTCCGCCGAGCAGGTCGCGGAAGCGCGGACGGTGGTCGGAGTCGATCAGGCCCCGGATCTCGGCGATCCGGGCGTCGGTGTCGACGGCCTCGCCCTCGACGGCGGCCAGGACGGTGCGGGCCTCCTCCAGGCGGCCGGCCGAGATGAGGAAGCGCGGCGACTCGGGGATGGCCGAGGCGAGCACGAAGTAGACCGCGGCCGGCACCACGCAGATGCCGAGCATCCACTGCCAGGCCTCCAGACCGAGCAGGTGGCCGCGGGTCTCGCCCCCGGCGGCGTTCGCCAGCAGCCAGTTGACCAGCTGCGAGATCGCGATGCCGAGCACGATGGCGGCCTGCTGGAAGGAGGCCAGCCGGCCGCGGTACCTGGCCGGGGCGACCTCGGCGATGTAGGTCGGGGCGATCACCGAGGCGATGCCGATGGCCGCTCCGCCGAGGACCCGCCACAGGGCGAGGTCCCAGGCGGAGAACGGCAGCATCGAGCCGACCGCGCTCACCGCGAAGAGCAGCGCGCCGGCCTTCATCACGGTGATCCGGCCGTAGCGGTCGGCGAACCGGCCGGCCAGTGCGGCGCCGACCGCCGAGCCCAGCAGCGCGGAGGAGACGATCAGACCGGTCACGCCGTCGCCGACGCCGAACTTCTCCTGGATGCCGGAGACCGCGCCGTTGATCACGGAGCTGTCGTAGCCGAACAGGAACCCTCCGAGGGCCGCGGCGGCGGTGATGAAGACGACGAAGCCGAGCCGGCCGGACGGTGCCGGCCCGGTCCCCGCCCCCGAGGGCCCCGCGGACTGCTGGGTGACGCTCACGATCTTGACTCCTGGTACTCAACGCTGAGTGCGGTAGCCGTGATCGTAACCCCTCAATGTTCAAGTGTTGTAAGCCGGATGGCCCTATCCGGGTTCGCCTATTTAGTAAAGTGAACGATCAAATGGCATCCCCGGCCGACGGGCCGACCGGCTGGGACAGCGAGAGCCCGAACCGCCCCTCCTCGTCCGTCCACCAGGCCGCGAGCCCCAGGCCGGCCGCCGCCAGCTCCTCGGCGACCCGCTCGCGGCGGAACTTCGCCGACACCTCGGTGCGCAGCTCCTCGCCCTCGGCGAAGTGCACCGGGAGGTCCAGCGCCGGGATCTTCACGGTCTGCGTGACCAGCGAGCGCAGCCGCATCTCGATCCACTCCTGCCCGGCGTCCCAGAGCGCGACGTGCGCGAACGCGTCCGGGTCGAAGTCGGCGCCCAGCTCGCGGTTCAGCACGTTGAGCACGTTCCGGTTGAACTCCGCGGTCACCCCGGCCGCGTCGTCGTAGGCGGCGACCAGCACCGCCGGGTCCTTCACCAGGTCGGTGCCGAGCAGTAGGAAGTCACCCGGGTCGAGCGCCTCGCGCAGTCCGCGCAGGAAGCCGGCCCGCTCGGCCGGCAGCAGGTTGCCGAGGGTGCCGCCGAGGAAGGCGACCAGGCGCGGGCCGCCGGCCGGCGGCAGGTCGAGCCGGGCGGTGAAGTCGGCCAGCAGACCGTGCACCGCGAGGCCCGGGTACTCGGCGGCGAGCGCCTCGCCGGCCGCGGTCAGCGCGCTCTCGCTGACGTCCACCGGCACGTACGCCTCCAGCGTGCCGAGGCCGCGCAGCGCGTCCAGCAGCAGCCGGGTCTTTTCGGAGGAGCCGGAGCCCAGCTCCACCAGGGTGCGGGCCCGGGTGGCGGCGGCGATCGCGCCGGCCCGGGCGGTGAGGATCGCCCGCTCGGCACGGGTCGGGTAGTACTCCGGCAGCTTGGTGATCTCCTCGAACAGCTCGCTGCCCCGCGCGTCGTAGAACCACTTGGGCGGCAGCGTCTTGGGCTGGGCGGTCAGGCCCGTCTCGACGTCGTGCCGCAGCGTGGTGCTGAAGTGGTCGGCGGGCAGCAGCCGGGTGAGATCGAAGGTGCTCATGACAGGTGGGTCCTCTGTTCAGGAAGTGAAGAGATGTGAACCGGCAGCGGGCCTCGGGCCGCGCCGCGGGGACGCCGCGTTCAGAGCGGCTTGACGGTCACCCCGTCCGGTCCGGCCAGCAGCAGCGACCGGTCCGGCACGACCGTCCAGCCGGGGTGGTCGTCGGAGGGCTCGGAGGCGACCAGGACGCCGAGGCCGGGCACCGTGCGGTGGTGCAGGGTGTCGCCCCAGGCGGTGGCGGCGATCTCCCGGCCGTCGGTGAGCAGCAGGTTGATCCGCCCGGTGGTGTGCGCGGCCGTCTCCGCGACGGTGCCGGCCAGCGCCTCGCCCATCCCGGCGCCCGCGCGCAGCCGGTGCAGCGTGAGCGCCCACAGCAGCGCCGAGTCGGTGCGCGCCACCAGGTCGAGCAGCTCCCGCGGCGGCAGCAGCGCGGCCAGCGCGCCGGTGCGCTCCGGCCAGCCGGCCAGCGCCCCGTTGTGGCTGAACAGCCAGCGCCCGGCGGCGAACGGCGCGGCCGCCTCCTCGCCCGCCGCGCAGCCCTCGGTGGCCGAGCGGACCGCCGCCAGCAGCGCCCGGGTGCGCAGGACCCGGGCGAGGTCGGCGAACGAGGCGTCCGCCCAGACCGGCCCGGCCCGCCGGTAGCGGGCCGGCACCTCGTCGCCGTCCGCGTACCAGCCGAGGCCGAAGCCGTCCGCGTTGACCGTGCCGTACTGCTGCAGGCGCGGCGCCCAGGACTGCCGGTAGAGCCCGAACGGCGGCTCCACCAGCAGCGCCCGGGGCGCCACCGGCTCGCCCAGGTAGGCGAGGTGGCGGCACATCAGCCGGCCTCCGCGGCGGACCGGAACCCGGAGCCGTCGCCCGGCCCGGAGCCCTCGCCGGGCCCGCCGCCGTCGACGTCGGCCGCGGTGCGGAACCCGGCGAAGATCTGCCGGCGCACCGGGTAGTCCCAGTTGCGGAAGGTGCCCCGGCAGGCGACCGGCGCCACCGCGAAGCAGCCGCCGCGCAGCACCTTGTGCTCCGGGCCGAAGAACACCTCCGAGTACTCCCGGTACGGCCAGGCCCGGAAACCCGGGTAGGGCCGGAAGTCACTGGCCGTCCACTCCCAGACGTCGCCCATCAACTGCCGTGCCCCGTACGGGGACTGGCCGTCGGGGTAGCTGCCGGCCGGGGCCGGGCGCAGATGCCGCTGGCCGAGGTTGGCGTGCCGGGGGCCGGGCGCGCCGTCGCCCCACGGGTAGCGCCGCGAGCGGCCGGTGGCCGGGTCGTGCCGGGCGGCCTTCTCCCACTCGGCCTCGGTCGGCAGCCGGCGCCCGGCCCAGCGGGCGTAGGCGTCGGCCTCGTACCAGCTGACGTGCAGCACCGGCTCGGCCGGCGGCACGGGCTCCAGCACGCCGAACCGCCGGCGCAGCCACTGGCCGTCCTCGCGGTGCCAGAACAGCGGCGCGCTCAGCCCGGCGCTCCGCCGGTGCGCCCAGCCCTCGGGCGTCCACCAGTGCGGCTCGTCGTAGCCGCCGTCGGCGATGAAGCGCAGGTAGGCGGCGTTGGTGACCGGGGTGGTGTCCAGCCGGAACGCGGGCAGCTCGACCCGGTGGGCGGGGCGCTCGTTGTCCAGCGCCCACGGCTCGGTGTCGGTGCCCATGGTGAACGGGCCGGCCGGTATCAGCACCTCGGCGGGCAGCGCGGCGGCGTCCGCCGGGGCGGGCGGCGGCGGGGGAGCGGCCAGCGCCGGCTCGCCCTTGCGCAGCTGATGGGTGATCAGCATCGTCTCGTCGTGCTGCTGCTCGTGCTGGGCGATCATGCCGAAGGCGAACCCGGCGGCCAGCAGCGGCGCGCCCTCCAGGGGGCTGGCGGCGAGCAGGTCGAGCACCCGGCCGCGGACCTCGCCCGCGTACGCCCGGGCCTCGGCGGGCGGCAGCAGCGGCAGGCTCGGCCGCTCGGCGCGCGGGTGCTCGAAGGCGTCGTAGAGCGGGTCGATCTCCGGGTGCATCGGGTCGCGGCCGCCGACGTTGCGCAGCAGCCAGAGCTCCTCCTGGTTGCCGATGTGCGCGAGGTCCCAGACCAGCGGGGACATCAGCGGGGAGTGCTGGGTGGTGAGGTCGTGGTCCTCGACGCAGTCGGTGAGCGCGGCGGTGCGGGCGCGGGCGGCCAGCAGCTCGACGGCGATCGTCTCGCGCAGCGCCTCCGGCGTCGGCATCTCCGGCGCCGGAACCTCCGACGGGGGAGTGGTCCCGGCCTCGCGGGCGTCGTCGATCATGGTGCGGCCTCCTCCGGGGGAGTGCGTCGGGCGCCGGAGCGCAGGGCGTCCAACTGGTCGTCGGCCGGGCAGCGCCCGCGCGCGGGGTAGCGCTCGGCGAAGGCGGCGACGGAGGCGCGCAGCCGCTCGGTGCCCGGGAGGCGGCCCAGCGCGGCGTCGGCGGCGGCGAAGCAGGCGAGGGCGGCGCGGCGCAGTTCGGGGTCGGCCGTGGCCAGGGCGGCGGCCCGGCGCCAGACGTCGCTGCGCGGCGGGCGGGCGCTCTCGCCGGGCGGCTTCGGCGGCTCCAGCGGCTCCAGGGCGGCGAGCGCGGCGTCCGCGGCGAGCGGGTCGTCGAGCAGCGCGGTGACCAGGGCGGTCGGCACGATCCAGCCGTCGCCCGGCTGGGCGTCGATCATCCGCAGTTCGAGGTGGCCGTGCGGGCGCACCGGCGGGAACAGCGTGGTGCGGTGGTAGTCGAGGTCGGCCAGCGTGGGCGGGCGCTCGCCGCCGCCGCGCAGCCAGTCGCCGAAGGTCAGTCCGGCCGGGGCGGTCCACGGCAGGCCGTCGTGCCGGCGCACGCAGAGCACCTCGGCGTCCAGCACGTAGTCGGCCCAGGACTCGCGGGGGTCGCCGTGGTCGGGCGCGGGGGCGAGCGTGCGGGTGGGGTCCATCCGGGACCAGACGGTCTGCCGGGTGGACCGGTGACCGGTCGGACGGCCGTCCAGCAGTGGGGAGTTGGCGAAGGCGGCGACCAGCACCGGGCCGAGCCGGTGGGCGAGCAGCCAGCGGCGGTCCAGGGCGTGCGGGCCGTCCTCGGCCCCGGCGTCCAGGCAGACCTGGAGCGAGGCGGTGCCCGTCATCATGATCTTTCCCCAGGGGCCCGCGGCGTCGAAGTGGCGCTCCATCGCGAGGTAGCGGGGGTGGTCCAGCACCATCGTGCGGGGGCGGGCCAGCGGGTCGGTGCCGGTACCGGTGAGGCGCAGGCCCTGGGCGGCGAAGGCGGCCCGCAGGGCTCCGAGGTCGCGCCGGGTGTCGGAGATACAGCCGGTGAGGCTGTCGGCGGGCGGGGAGCTGAGCTCGACCTGACCGCCGGGTTCGAGGGTGAGGCGGGATCCGGAGGGGAGCGAGGTCCCGTCGGGGCCGCCGAGCGGTAGTGCGTCCAGTGCGGCGTGCAGCCGTTCCGGGGGGACCGGTTGATCGGGACATCGGTCGTCGTGGACGAACGACTCGACCTCGACGCCGACCAGCCGGGGTGGTCCGATCTTGAAGCAGACGCCCGCCATGTGGCTGCGCGCGGCCGATTCGGTGAGCGGGCTCACCGCGTCGGCGTGCGGTTGCCCGCTCTGCCGGTCGGTCGGGTTGGGCGGTCGAAGCGGTATCACCGGACTCACCATCCTCGGGGCACGGGTGCGGCCCGGACTACCCTGCCCAGTCTGCCCCGGACCATGCGGGGGCGCCGCGCAAACATCTGGTGAAGGCCCGTCGTCGCAGGCCGGGGCGGTGCGGACGGGTGAACCGGGCGGACGGACGACGGGTTCCGGCCGCCGGGCGCACCGATCCGGCCGCCGGACGCGCGCCGCGGGCCGCCGGGACGGGCCGCCGGACAGGCCCGCCGGGACAGGCCGGGCGCGGTCAGCCCCGCCGGCCCAGGTACGCCGCCAGGCCGCGCCGCCCGCGCCGCATCATCACCGCGTGGTTGGCCCGGAAGAGCGGCCGGGCGGGCAGCGCCAGGCGCCGCAGCAGCGGCTTGGCCGGGCGGGTGTCCTCCTCGAACAGCGCCAGCGCACCGCCTTCGCCGTCCCCCGTCACCGTCCAGCGGGACCAGCCGGTGAGGTCCCCGTGCATGGCCGCCTCCAGCACCCCGGCCGCGGGGTCGCGCCGGACGGCGGTGAGCCCGATGACCAGCCGGTAGGGGAGCAGCGCGCGCACCAGCACCTCGCCGCGGTCCGGCCCGCTCTCCCGGACGTCGCGGATCTCCGGCCACCAGCGCGGGTAGCCGGCCACGTCGGCGAGCGCCTCGAACACCTCCCGCGGCGGCGCGGCCAGCCGCCACACCCCGTGGAGCCGGTAGTGGTTGGGGTCCACGGGACGCACTGTAGCGGCGGGGGCCGGGGCGCCCGCCGCGCCACCGACAGGAGGGTGGCACTCCGCTTGCATGCGTTCGACGTGCAGAGGAGGATCTTTTGTGCTTGTAGTCTCATCAGTCACAGCCGCCACACCGGGCGGCTGGTCCACCAGAACCGGAGCGAAGGAGTCCCGAGGATGCGGCGACCGAACTGGGTACCGGAGGGTACGGACCTGGACAAACCGAACGCCGCACGGGTCTACGACTACTACCTCGGGGGCTCGCACAACTTCGAGGTCGACCGGGAGATGGCCCGCAAGGCCATCGCGCTGTGGCCGGAACTGCCGCAGATCATGCGCTCCAACCGGGCCTTCCTGCGCCGCGCCGTCCAGTTCGCCGCCGAGCGCGGCATCGGCCGCTTCCTGGACATCGGCTCCGGCATCCCGACCTTCGGCGCCGTGCACGAGATCGCCCGCGCCATCCGCCCCGAGGCGCAGGTCGTCTACATCGACCGCGACCCGGTCGCCGTCGCCCACAGCCGGCTGCTGCTGGAGGACGACCCGGGCAGCTCCGTCGTCCAGGCCGACGTCCGCGACGTCGAGGACCTGATGTCCCGCCCCGAGGTGACCGGGCTGCTCGCCGCCGGCGAGCCGGTGGCCGTCCTGCTGGTCGCCGTCATGCACTTCGTCCAGGACGCCGAGGACCCGTGGAAGCTGATCTCGGTGATCCGCGACGCCCTCCCGCCGGGCAGCGCCCTCGTCCTCTCGCACGCCTCCCTGGAGGGCCGCCCCGACCAGGCCGAGGACCACCAGCGGCTGTACCGGATGACGCCCACCCCGCTCACCATGCGCACCCACGAGCAGATCACCGCGATGTTCGAGGGCTTCGAGCTGGTCGAGCCCGGCGTCGTCTACCTGCCGCAGTGGCGCCCGGACCAGCCCGAGGCCGTCGGCGAGCACCCCGAGCGGATGACCGGGGTGGCGGGCGTGGGGCTCCGTCCGTGACGGAGGCACCGGAACCGAGCAGCAGCGCCGAACGGTTCCACGAGGACTGGGCGCGGCTGCTCTCCGGTGACCACGGCACGGCGGTCCACCCCGGCCTGCTCGGCCGGCTGGTCTCCCGGACCGCCGGACTGCTCCACCGCGCCCAGCTCGACCACCCGTTCGAGCCGCGCCTGGCCGCCGCGGCCGGGGCCGAACTGGTCGACGCCCACTTCACGGACCCCGTCGTGCTGGCCCGCGCGGTCGAACTGCTCCAGCGCCAGCCCGCCGACGACGGCCGCGGCCCCGCCCTGAGCGGCGCCTTCGCGGCCGGCTGGGCGGCGGCGCTGCGCGAGCGCACCCTGCGCGAGCAGGAGGCCATCCGCACCGCCGCCGACATCGCCCGCAAGGAGGCCGAGAAGGCGCTGCGCGCCTCCGAGGCCCGCTTCCGCGCCCTGTTCGAGAGCGCCGCCATCGGCATCGGCATCGGCGACACCGACGGCAACATCCTGGCCGTCAACAAGGCCCTCCAGGAGCTCTTCGGCGCCGGCCCCGACGACATGATCGGCCGCCGGGTCGGCGACCTGGTGCACCCCGAGGACGCCGACGGCGTCTGGGACGCCTACGAGGAGCTGATCAGCGGCAAGCGCGACTACTTCCAGTTCGACAAGCCGTACTACCGCCACGACGGCGAGGTGGTCTGGACCCACCTGACGGTCTCGCTGATCCGCGACGACGACGGGCGCCCGGTCTACCAGGTCGCCATGCTGGAGGACGTCACCGACCGCTACCGGCTCCAGGAGCGACTGCGTCACCAGGCCACCCACGACCCGCTCACCGGCCTGCCCAACCGGGCGGCGTTCTTCGAACGGCTGGAGAAGCTCTTCGAGGACCCGGACCCGGGCGCCCGGTTCGGCCTCTGCTACGTCGACCTCGACGGCTTCAAGGTGGTCAACGACAGCCTCGGCCACGACACCGGCGACCAGTTGCTGTGCGCCGTCGCCGCCCGGCTGAAGGCCGCGCTCACCCCGCTCGGCCACCTGGTCGCCCGGCTCGGCGGCGACGAGTTCGTCGTCCTGCTGGAGAACAGCCGCGGCGAGCAGGAGGCGGTCGCCGCCGCCAAGACCGTGCTGAAGGCGCTCGCCGGACCGGTGCTGATCGGCGACCACAAACTGGCCGTCGGCGCCAGCGTCGGCGTCCTGGAGCGCCGGGTCTCCACCACCACCCCCGGCGCCGCCGTCCGCGCCGCCGACCTCACCCTCTACCGCGCCAAGGAGGCCGGCCGGGGCCGCTGGACGCTCTTCGACCCCAAGGAGAACGCCCGGGCCGTCTCCCGCTACGCCGTCTCGGTGCGGATGCCCGCCGCCCTGGACCGCGGCGAGTTCTTCATCGACTACCAGCCGCTCTACGCGCTCGCCGACGGCCGGCTCGCCGCCGTCGAGGCGCTGGTGCGCTGGCGCCACCCGCAGCTCGGCGTGCTCGGCCCGGACGAGTTCGTCACCACCGCCGAGGAGACCGGGCTGATCATGCCGCTCGGCCGCTGGGTGCTGGAGCAGGCCTGCGGCCAGGCCGCCGACTGGATCAAGCGGTTCGGCGACGCCGCGCCCCAGCTCAACGTCAACCTGGCGGTCCGGCAGGCCCGCAGCGCCGCCCTGGTCGGCGACCTCGGCCGGATCCTGGACACCACCGGCCTCGACCCGGCCCGGCTCCAGCTGGAGATCACCGAGTCCACCGTGGTCGGCCCGGAGGACGAGGCGCTGCGCACCCTGCACGGGCTGGTCGGCCTCGGCGTCTCGCTCGCCGTGGACGACTTCGGCACCGGCTGGTCCAACCTCGCCTACCTGCGCGACCTGCCGGTCTCCGGCCTGAAGATCGCCGGCTCCTTCGTCGGCGACCTGCACGACCCGGCCAAGGACGAGGAGACCGGCTGGCGGATCGTCAGCGGCCTGGTGTCGATGGCGCACGCCCTCGGACTGACCGTCACCGCCGAGGGCGTGGAGACCGGCCGGGACGCCGAGCGGCTGCGCGTCCTCGGCTGCGACTGGGCGCAGGGCTGGCACTTCGGCCGCCCGGTGCGCCCGTCCGAGATCGCCCGCCGGATCGCCGAGGAGCCGCTGGGCCGCCGGGTCGCCGGCTGAGCCGGGCGCCCGGTTCGGCCGGGCCGGAGGTCGCTCAGCCCACCAGCCGGGACAGCTCGATCTCGTGGCCGGTCCGCTCAGCCTTGGCCCGCAGGTACCGGACGTTGCTCTCCGAGACGTGCACCCCCGTCGGCACCCGGTGCTCGACGGTGACCCCGAGCGCGGCCAGCTGGGCGGCCTTGTCGGGGTTGTTGCTCAGCAGTTCCACCCGCTCGACGCCGAGCGCCCCGAGCATCTGCGCGGCGGCGGTGTAGTCGCGCCCGTCCTCCGGCAGCCCGAGCGCGGTGTTGGCGTCGTAGGTGTCCAGGCCGGCGTCCTGGAGCGCGTAGGCGTCCAGCTTGTTGTACAGCCCGATGCCGCGTCCCTCCTGGCGCAGGTACAGCAGGTGCCCGCCGGCGGTGGCGATCCGCTCGACGGCCTCGCGCAACTGCGGCCCGCAGTCGCAGCGGGCGGAGCCGAACACGTCCCCGGTCAGGCACTCCGAGTGCAGCCGGACCAGCGGCGTTGCCCCTTCGGGCACGGTGCCGAGGGTCAGCGCCAGGTGCTCCGCGCCGTCCGCCAGCCCGTGGAAGGTGGACACCTCCGCCTCCACCCGGTACCCGTCCGGGAACGCCAGCGGTATCCGCACCCGCGCCCGCACCCGGGCGGCTGCGGCCTGCGGGGAGTCGTTCTGCTGCTGCGGCGGCTGCGCTTGCGGCATGGCCGGGCCTTTCGTGACGGACGGTTCTGGTGGGGCTCGGCTTCCGACGGTACTAGGTAGTTCCAATTTGAACAACATTATTCGGGCGCGAATCGGAGGTCGGCGGAAGGTCGGTGCAGCTCACGAACGGGTTGCCGGGCGGAGTCCGGGGGGTGGGGGGCGGACAAACGGGGGGTGGCAGTGAGAGACTGTGCCCGCGCGAGCGGTCCAGGAGTTGCCGCGCTGGTGTTCAATGCGCCGTGACGCCCTCAATGGCGAGGGGACCGCCGGTGCCTTTCCCCCGGGACGACGGGGGAGGCGCCCTGTCTGTCGATTCAGACCATGGAAGGTCCTCAAGAGATGTCGGCTACCCCCGTGCCCGCTGCGTCCCACGACGCCGGGAACCCCGCCATTGAGTCGCTCTACGCCGAGGTGCTCCGCCGCAACCCCGGCGAGCCCGAGTTCCACCAGGCCGTCCGGGAGGTGGTGGAGACGCTCGGACCGGTCCTGGAGCAGCGGCCGGAGCTGGCCGACGCCCGGATCGTCGAGCGCATCGTCGAGCCCGAGCGCCAGCTGATCTTCCGCGTGCCGTGGACCGACGACCAGGGCCGGATCCACGTCAACCGCGGCTTCCGGGTCGAGTTCAACAGCGCCCTCGGCCCCTACAAGGGCGGTCTGCGCTTCCACCCCTCGGTGAACCTCGGGATCGTGAAGTTCCTGGGCTTCGAGCAGATCTTCAAGAACGCGCTGACCGGCCTCGCCATCGGCGGCGGCAAGGGCGGCTCCGACTTCGACCCCAAGGGCCGCTCGGACGCCGAGGTCATGCGCTTCTGCCAGTCCTTCATGACCGAGCTCTACCGCCACCTGGGCGAGCACACCGACGTCCCGGCCGGGGACATCGGCGTCGGCGGCCGGGAGATCGGCTACCTGTTCGGCCAGTACAAGCGGATCACCAACCGCTACGAGTCGGGCGTGCTGACCGGCAAGGGCATCGGCTGGGGCGGCTCGCAGGTCCGCACCGAGGCCACCGGCTACGGCTGCGTGCTCTTCACCCAGGAGATGCTGCGCGCCCGGGGCGAGGAGCTTGACGGCCTGCGGGTCTCCGTCTCCGGCTCCGGCAACGTCGCCCTGTACGCGATCGAGAAGGCCCAGCAGCTCGGCGCGACCGTGGTGACGGCCTCCGACTCCACCGGCTTCGTGGTGGACGAGAAGGGCATCGACCTGGACCTCCTGAAGGAGATCAAGGAGGTCCGGCGCGGCCGGCTCACCGAGTACGCCCAGCTGCGCGGCGGCCACGTCCGCTACGAGGAGGGCGCCGGCGTCTGGAGCGTCCCGGTGGACGTGGCGCTGCCCTGCGCGACCCAGAACGAGCTGGGCGAGGCGGACGCGCTGGCGCTGGTCCGGGGCGGTGTGCGGGCGGTCGCCGAGGGCGCCAACATGCCGACCACGCCGGAGGCGGTCCGGGTGTTCCAGGAGGCCGGCGTGGCCTTCGGCCCGGGCAAGGCGGCCAACGCGGGCGGCGTCGCCACCAGCGCGCTGGAGATGCAGCAGAACGCCTCGCGCGACGAGTGGTCCTTCGAGCGGACCGAGGAGCGGCTGGCCGCGATCATGCGGAACATCCACGCCGCCTGCCACACCACGGCGGAGAAGTACGGCCGTCCCGGGGACTACGTGCTGGGTGCCAACATCGCCGGCTTCGAGCTGGTGGCGGACGCGATGCTGGCGCAGGGCCTGATCTGATCGGGGCCTGATCCGATCCGGGCGCGATTCCACACCGGGTCATCACGACACCTCCCCGACCGGCGGCGTTTTGGCCGGTCGGGGAGGTGTCGGGTTGTCAGCGGCACGGTGATCGCCCTACGTTCTGACTTCATGGCCATGTCACGCAGGACGATCATCAAGGGAACGGCCGCCGGCCCGCTCGTGGCGGTCGGCTGCGAGGACCTCAGCTTCCACGGCTCGGCGACCACCGACTGGAAGTTCACCGAGTCGGTGATCTGGAACCTCAGCGAGTACGCGGGCGGCCGGTACGTCTACGCGGTGCGCGCCGACGGCTCCTGAGCCGCTGGACCGGGACCGGGGCCACCCGACCGGAGCGGGCACGGGATGTCGGGTCCGGGCGGGTGGCCGCGGCCTACGGTGAGGAGCGTCAGAAGGAAGGACGGGGGCGGGAAGCGATGCTGGACCGGCTGAACCAGGCCATGGAGTACGTCGAGGAGCACCTCGACGGCACGGTCGACGCGGCCGAGCTGGCGCGGATCGCGACCACCTCGGAGTACCACTTCCGGCGGCTGTTCTCGGCGCTCGCCGGGATGCCGCTGTCGGAGTACCTGCGCCGCCGCCGGCTCACCCTGGCCGGGGCGGAGGTGCTGGCCGGGGAGCGGACGCTGCTCGACATCGCGGTCCGCCACGGCTACGGCTCGGGCGAGGCGTTCGCCCGGGCGTTCCGGGCGATGCACGGGGTCGGCCCCGGCGAGGCCCGGCGCGCGGGCGCGGACGCGGTGCTCGTCTCCCAGCCCCGGATGTCCTTCCGGCTCGTCGTCGAAGGGAGTAGCAGCATGGAGTACCGCATCGTCGAGAGGCCGGCGTTCCGGGTCGTGGGCCGGCGGGCGAGGGTCCCCCTGGTCCACGAGGGGGTCAACCCGGCGATGGCCGCCTTCATCAGGGGCCTCGGCCGGGAGACGGTCGAGCGGATCGCGGCCCTGTCGGAGCTGGAGCCGAAGGGCGTCGTCGCGGTCACCGAGTTCTTCTCGGACAGTCGGGAGGAGGGCGTCCCGCTGGACTACTACCACGCGGTGGTGACCGCGGCCGGCACCGAGGCACCGGAGGACCTCGACGTGCGCGAGGTCCCGGCCGGCACCTGGGCGGTGTTCGCCAACACCGGGCCGTACCCGCTCGCGCTGCAGGAGATGTGGCGGGACGTCTTCACCCAGTGGATCCCGTCCAACCCGTACGAGTTCCGGCTGGGCCCGGAGATCCTGCGGGTGGACGTCCGCCCGGACGGTGAGGAGGCGGACGCCGAACTGTGGATCCCGGTACTCCGGGTGGCCCAGTAGGAACCCCCTACCGACGGCCCCCGCCCGCATGCTGGGGCGGGGGCCGTCGAGCGGAGAGTGGAGCGGGGATGGCCAAGGCGTTCGGGTTCGTCGACTACGGCGGGCCGGAGACTCAGGAGTTCCTGGACCGGCCGGTGCTGGAGCCCGGTCTGGGCCAGCTGGCGATCACCGTCCGGGCGGCCGGGGTCAACCCGGTCGACTGGAAGGTCCGCCGGGGCTGGCTCGGCCAGGTGCGCGAGCTGCCCGCCGTGATGGGGTCCGAGGCGGCCGGCGTGGTCGACCGGGTCGGCCCCGGCGTCACCGGGTTCTCCCCGGGCGACGAGGTGTTCGGCATCGCGGCGGCCGGCGCGTTCGCCGAGCAGACCCTGCTGTCCGCCGCGTCGAGCGCGGTGAAGCCGGCGAAGGTCGGCTTCGACCAGGCCGCCACCCTGCCGGTGGCGGCCGCGACCGCCGACGACGCGGTCCGCGACGTCGGCGTGGGCGCCGGGCAGACCCTGCTGATCCTCGCCGTCGCCGGCGGCGTCGGCAGCGCGGCCGCCCAGATCGCCCGCAGCCGCGGCATCCGCGTCATCGGCACCGCCGGTGACGCCAACCGCGGCTACGTCGAGTCGCTGGGCGCGGTGCAGATCCGCTACGGCGAAGGCGTCGCCGACCGGATCAGGGCGGCCGCGCCGGACGGTGTGGACGGCCTGCTCGACCTGGTCGGCGGGGACGACGCCCGCGCCGCCGCGGTGACCCTGGCGGACCGCTCCCGGCTGGTCTCCACCGCCGACCCGACCACCGCCGAGGAGCTCGGCGGCCGCTACATCACCCGCTCCACCAGCCCGGAGACCCTCGCCGCGCTGGCCGAACTCGTGGCCGCGGGCGAGCTGGACCCGCACATCGCCAGCCGCTACCCGCTGTCCCGCGCCGCCGAGGCGATCGCCCTCGTCGAGTCGGGGCACGCGCGCGGCAAGGTCGTCCTGGACATCGGCTGAGGAAGGCGGACCGCGATGAAGCAGCGGACGGTGACCACCGGCGGCCCGTGCTGGGTCGAGCACGGCAGTGCCGACCCGGCGGCGGCCCGGCGGTTCTACGGCGAGCTGTTCGGCTGGCAGCCGGAGACCGACGAGCGCCCCGAGGCGGGCGGCTACACGTTCATGAAGCTGGACGGGGCGGTGGCCGCGTCCGTCACCCCGCTCTACGGCGAGGGCCGGCCGACCGCCTGGACCGTCTCCTTCCTGGTCGAGGAGGCCGACGCCGCCGCCCGCCGGGTGGCCGCGGCGGGCGGGAGCCTGGTCGTCGAGCCGATGGACGCGCTGGACTACGGCCGGTTCGCGATCGCGGCCGACCCGTCCGGCGCGGTGTTCGGGCTCTGGCAGGCGGGCCGGCTGCGCGGCGCCGAGATACTCAACGCGCCCGGCGCGCTCGGCTGGGTGGAACTGCTCACCCGGGACCCGGACGGCGCCCGCGCCTTCTACCCGGCGGTGTTCGGCTGGACGGCCGGCCCCTCCGCGGAGTACACCCAGTGGGGCCTGGCCGACGGCGACTTCGGCGGCATGCTGACCATGGGCGAGGGCTTCCCGCCGCAGGTGCCGCCGCACTGGCTGCCGTACTTCTCGACGGCCGACGTGGACGTCTCGGCCTTCCGGGCGGGCAACCTCGGCGCGACCGTGCTGATGGCGCCCACCGACCTGCCGGGCGGCGGTCTGCGGATCGCCGTCCTGCGCGACCCGGTGGGCGCGGCGTTCGGCCTCTACTTCCGCTCGGAGTCCAGGGGCTGACGCCGGCGCGCCGTGACGGTGAGCGCCGCCGCGCCGGCCGTCACCAGGACGGCGGTCAGCGGCACCACGTCACCCACCCGCAGGTACCAGGTGGCGGTGCCCGGCGCGGTCAGCGGCAGGTCCACCACCAGCGCGCCGGTGTCGTCGGTGCCCAGCCGCGCCAGCTCCCGCCCCTGCGCGTCGAAGGCGGCCGACACCCCGGTGAGCGAGGCCTGCACGGCGGGCCGTCCGGTCTCGGCCGCCCGGATCGCGGCCAGCGAGACGTGCTGCTCGGGCGCCCAGGTCCGCTGGAACGTCGAGGTCGACGACTGGTAGACCAGCACCCGGGCGCCGTCGCGGGCCGCCGTGCGCGCCATGTCGGGGAACGCCGACTCGAAGCAGATCAGCACGCCGAGCGGCAGCGGCCGTCCCGAGCCGTCGACGGCCGGAAGCAGGCGCTGGTCGCTGCCGGGCGCCCGGTTCTCGCCCGCCGCCCGGCTGACCCCGGCGACCCAGCCGAGCACCGGCCGCAGCGGGATGTACTCGCCGAACGGCACCAGCCGGATCTTGCGGTACCGGTCGACCACGCCGCCCGGCGCCACCAGCACCGCGTCCTTGGAGATCCGCCCGTCCGCCTTGCGCGCGTCCTCGCCGACCAGCAGCTCGGCCCCGGTCGCGGCGGACAGCGCCCGCAGCCGGTCGAGCGCCGCCGGGTCGCGGTCGAGGTCGGCGGCGGTGCTGGACTCGCCCCAGACCACCAGGTCCACCGGCCGCTGCCCGACCAGCGCGGAGGTGGCGCGGGCGCCGGCCTCGAACCGGGCCTGCGGCTCGTCGACGATCCCGGGCTGGACGAGCGCGATCCGCAGCCGGCGCGGCTCCTGCGCGGCGGTCCCGTCGGTGGCGGCCGGCGGAGCCGGGCGCAGCGCGAACAGCAGCGGCCCGGCCGCCAGCGCCGCCGCCGCGAGCAGTGCCGCCGCCGCCCTCGGGCGCGGGTCGACGGCGGTGAGCAGCACCAGCACGGCGGTGTTGACCGCCACCACGGCGGCGCTGACCAGCCAGATCCCGCCGGCCGAGGCCAGTGCCAGGACGGCCGGGTGCTGCCACTGGGTGGCGCCGAGCAGCGCCCACGGCCCGCCCAGCGCGGGCCAGGAGCGCGCGTACTCGGTGGTCAGCCAGACCGCCGCGACCACCGGCGGCGCGAGCAGCGCCCGGCGGACGGTCAGCGGCGGGCGCAGCAGCCGCCACACCGCGAGGCCCACCCCGGCCTGGAGCGAGCCGAACACCACGGCGATCAGCGGCAGGGCGGGGCCGACGGAGGACAGCAGCCAGGACATCCCGGTCAGGATGAACCCGGCGCCGAACCACCAGCCGCGCACCGCCGCCTCGCGCGCCCCCGGGGCCCGCTGCATCAGCAGCAGGCCGGGGACCAGGGCGACCCAGGCGAGCGCCGCCACCCCGGGGGCGGGGAAGGCGAGCACCGGCAGCGCCCCGGCGGCGAGCGCCGCCAGCCGGGGCCGGTACCGGGCGGCGGCGCCGCCGGGGCGGGCGGCGGCGCTCGCCGACCGGGCGGGGCCGTCGGGGCCGGTGAGCAGGGGAGGGCGCGGCATGATCCGTATTGTCCGCTCGGCGCCGCCCCGCCACCAGCCCCGTGATCACCCGAACGGCGTAACGGATCGGGGGCGGGTCAGCCCTCGTCGGCCCCGTCGCCCTCCAGGTCGCCCTCGGTCTCCAGGAACGCCGCCTGCAACTGCTCGATCAGCGCCGGGTCCGGCTGCTCCCACAGCCCCCGGCTCGCCGCCTCCAGCAGCCGCTCGCTGATGCCGTGCAGCGCCCACGGGTTGGCGCCCGCCAGGAACTCCCGGTTGACCGGGTCCAGCACGTACTCCTGGGTGAGCTTCTCGTACATCCAGTCCGCGACCACGCCGGTGGTGGCGTCGTACCCGAAGAGGTAGTCGACGGTCGCGGCCATCTCGAAGGCGCCCTTGTAGCCGTGCCGGCGCATCGCCTCGATCCAGCGCGGGTTGACCACCCGGGCGCGGAAGACCCGGGCCGCCTCCTCGGTCAGGGTGCGGGTGCGGACCGTCTCCGGGCGGGTCGAGTCGCCGATGTAGGCGGTCGGCGCCTTGCCGGTGAGCGCGCGCACGGTGGCCACCATGCCGCCGTGGTACTGGAAGTAGTCGTCCGAGTCGGCGATGTCGTGCTCGCGGGTGTCGGTGTTCTTCGCGGCGACGGTGATCCGCTTGTACGCGGTCTCCATCTCCTCGCGGGCCGGGCGGCCGTCCAGCCCGCGCCCGTAGGCGTAGCCGCCCCAGACCGTGTACACCTCGGCGAGGTCGGCGTCGGTGCGCCAGTCGCGGCTGTCGATCAGCTGGAGCAGGCCCGCGCCGTAGGTGCCGGGGCGGGAGCCGAAGACGCGCACGGTGGCCTTGCGCTCGTCGCCGTGCACCGCGAGGTCGGCCTGGACGTGGGCGCGCACGAAGTTCCGCTCGTCCGGCTCCTCCTGGGCGGCGGCCAGGCGCACCGCGTCGTCCAGCAGGGCGACCACGTGCGGGAAGGCGTCCCGGAAGAAGCCGGAGATGCGCAGCGTGACGTCGATGCGCGGGCGGCCCAGCTCCTCCAGCCCGATCGCCTCCAGGCCGGTGACCCGGCGCGAGGCGTCGTCCCAGACCGGGCGCACGCCCAGCAGCGCGAACGCCTCGGCGATGTCGTCGCCGGCGGTGCGCATCGCGCTGGTGCCCCAGAGCGAGAGTCCGACCGAGGGCGGGTAGGCGCCGTCGTTGTCGGCCGTGTACCGCTCGACCAGCGAGGCGGCGAGCGCCTGCCCGGTCTCCCAGGCGAGCTTGCTGGGCACCGCCTTGGGGTCGACGGAGTAGAAGTTGCGGCCGGTCGGCAGCACGTTGACCAGCCCGCGCAGCGGCGAGCCGGACGGGCCGGCCGGGACGAAGCCGCCGCGCAGCGCGTGCAGCACGGCGTCCAGCTCGTCGGTGGTCGCGGCCAGCCGGGGCACCACCTGGACGGCGGCGAAGTCCAGCACCTCGCGCACCGCGTCCGGCAGCCCGGCGGCGACCTTCTCCACGGCCTCCGGCGCCCAGTCGGCCGCCTCCATCGCCTCGACCAGCTCGCGGGCCTTCGCCTCGGCCGCGTCGGTGGCGCCCAGGGTGAGCGCGGCCTCGTCCAGGCCGAGCGCCTCGCGCAGGCCGGGCAGCGCGCTGACGCCGCCCCAGATCTGCCGGGCGCGCAGGATGGCGAGCACGATGTTGACCCGGTCGGTGCCGGTCGGCGCCTGGCCGAGGACGTGCAGGCCGTCGCGGATCTGGGCGTCCTTGACCTCGCAGAGCCAGCCGTCGACGTGCAGCAGGAAGTCGTCGAAGCCGTCGTCCTCGGGGCGCTCCTCAAGGCCGAGGTCGTGGTCGAGCCTGGCGGCCTGGATCAGCGTCCAGATCTGGGCGCGGATCGCGGGCAGCTTGGCCGGGTCCATCGCGGCGATGTTGGAGTGCTCGTCGAGCAGCTGCTCCAGGCGGGCGATGTCGCCGTAGGAGTCGGCGCGGGCCATCGGCGGCACCAGGTGGTCGACCAGGGTGGCGTGGGCGCGGCGCTTGGCCTGGGTGCCCTCGCCCGGGTCGTTGACCAGGAACGGGTAGACCAGCGGCAGGTCGCCGAGCACCGCGTCCGGGCCGCACTCGGCGGACAGCGCGGCGGTCTTGCCGGGCAGCCACTCCAGGTTGCCGTGCTTGCCGAGGTGGACCACGGCGTGTGCGCCGAAGCCACCGTCGGCCTCGGCGGCGGCGATCCAGCGGTAGGCGGCCAGGTAGTGGTGGGACGGCGGGAGGTCCGGGTCGTGGTAGATCGCGACCGGGTTCTCGCCGAAGCCGCGCGGCGGCTGGATGAGCACCAGCAGGTTCCCGGAGCGGATCGCGGCGAGCACGATGTCGCCGTCCGGGTTCTGCGAGCGGTCGACGTACAGCTCGCCGGGGGCCGGACCCCAGTGCTCCTCGACCCGGGCGCGCAGGCCCTCGGGCAGGGTGGCGTACCAGCGGCGGTAGTCGGCGGCCGGGATGCGCACGGGGTTGCGGGCCAGCTGGTCCTCGGTGAGCCAGTCCTGGTCGTAGCCGCCGGCGGCGATCAGCGCGTGGATGAGGGCGTCGCCTTCATGGCCGTCGTCCGTCGCCGTGTCCAGGCCCGGCAGGTCGTCGCCGAGGTCCATGCCCTCCGCGCGCAGCGCGGTCAGCAGCCGGATCGCGCTGGCCGGGGTGTCCAGGCCGACGGCGTTGCCGACCCGGGCGTGCTTGGTCGGGTAGGCGGACAGCACCAGCGCGAGCCGGCGCTCGGCGGCAGGGACGTGCCGCAGCCGGGCGTGCGCGACGGCGACGCCGGCCACCCGGGCGGCGCGCTCCTCGTCGGCGGCGTAGACGGTCAGGCCGTCCTCGTCCAGCTCCTTGAAGGAGAACGGGACGGTGATCAGCCGGCCGTCGAACTCGGGCACCGCGATCTGGGTGGCGGTGTCCAGCGGGGACAGGCCGTCGTCGCTGGCCTCCCACTGGGCGCGCGACCAGGTCAGGCAGAGCGCCTGGAGGATCGGGCGGTCCAGCGCGGCGAGCGCGCCCGCGTCCCAGGCCGCCTCGTCGCCGCCGGCCTGTGCGTCGGCCGGGCGGGTGCCGCCGGCGGCGAGCACGGTGGTGACGATCGCGTCGGCCTCGCCGAGGGCGGCCAGCAGCTCCGGCTCGGCGCCGCGCAGCGAGGCGCAGTAGTACGCGCGGGCCCGGGCGCCCTGGTCCTCGATCGCCCGGCAGAGGGTCTCCACGAACGCGGTGTTGCCGCTCATGTGGTGGGCGCGGTAGTAGAGCACCGCGACGGTCGGCCCCTCGGCCGTCCGGGCCGTGCGCTCCAGCGGGCCCCAGGCCGGGGCGGAGGCGGGCGGGGCGAAGCCGTGGCCGGTGAGCAGCACGGTGTCGGAGAGGAAGGCGCCGAGCTCGGCGAGGTTGGCCGCGCCGCCGTGCGCCAGGTAGGCGTGGGCCTCGGCGGCGATGCCGGCCGGGACGGTGGACAGCTCCATCAGCTGGGCGTCGGGGGCCTGCTCCCCGGTCAGCACGACCACCGGGCGGGGGCCGGCGAGCAGCGCGTCCAGGCCCTCCTGCCAGGCGCGGCGGCCGCCGAGCAGGCGGACCACGACCAGGTCGGTGCCCTCCAGCAGGGCGGGCAGGTCCTCGGGCGCCAGCCGGGCCGGGTTGCCGAGCCGGTAGCGGACCGGCCCCTCGGAGGCGCGGGCGCTCAGCAGGTCGGTGTCGGACGTCGACAGCAGCAGGATCATGCGAAGGCCCTCCCGGCCTCGGAGCCGCCCCGAGCCGAAGGGCGCGCCGGCGTTGAAAGTGACGAGTGACAAGCGACTGACGAAGGAAGGAGCGCCGGAGCGAGAAGCGTCAACGGCGGGTTCGAGCGCCCGGAGGCGAGCGGGCGTGAGCCCGCGGGCATGGGGACAGGCATGGGCACAGATACGGGCACAGGCATGCGACGGCGCATGGCTTTCAAGCCTTCCTCGGGGTCCGCGCCCCGGGCCGGTGGAGGACGGCAGGAGTTCCTGGCTCCCGCGCTCCACCGGAAGGCCGGTGAACCGCGGTCACAGTGGCGGGACCGCACCGGGTTCGCACCGGTTTCCTCCCCTGCGCCGTCGCTGGCGTCGGACGGTCCGCGGGGACCGTCCGCCAGCATCGTACGGGGTGCGGCCGAGCCGGGGGAGTGCAGGTTGCGGGGCGCCGCGCGGGGCCGCGGATGTGAGCGACGGTACGGCGGCAACCCATCGGATCATCTGTATGCTCGCCGCCATGCCTCCCGAACCCGACGCCGTCGCGCCGGGCGCCGCCGTGCCCGACCGGGCGCGTGCGGACGCCTGCCCCGGGGCCCTTCGTCTGCACCCCGCCGACGACGGCGCCCTGGCCCGGGTCCGGCTTCCCGGCGGGCGTCTGACGGTCCGTCAGGCACTGGCGCTGGCCGACGCGGCGAGCGAACTCGGCGACGGCCGGCTGGAGATCACCTCGCGCGGCAACGTCCAGTTGCGCGGCCTGGCTTCGGACTGCGGCGGCGAGCTCGGCGGGCGGCTGCGCGCCGCCGGCCTGCTGCCCTCCGACACCCATGAACGCGTCCGCAACATCGTCGCCTCGCCCGGCCCCGTCGCCGGCCTCGGCGACGTCCACGCCTGGGCGCACTCGCTGGACCTCGCCCTGTGCGCCAGCCCCTGGGCGACCGCGCTCTCCGGCAAGTTCCTGTTCGCCCTGGACGACGGCAGCGGCGACGTCGCCGCGCTCGACGCCGATGTGACATTGATCGCAGGCCCGGACGGCACCGCGCTGCTGCGCCTGGGCCGGGCCGGCACCGTACGGCCGGTGCCCGCGGGGCAGGCGGTCTGCGCGGCGCTGGACGCCGCCCAGGAGTTCCTGGAGGCGCAGCGCGCCGCCGGGGTGCGGGCCTGGCACCTGCGCGAGGTGCCCGAACTGCTGCCGCCGGGTCCGCTGCCGATGCCGGTGCTGCCCGGGACCCGACCGCCGCTGGGCGTCCTGCCCGGGGGCGGCGGACTGCACGTCGGCCTGCGCTTCGGCCTGGCCGGGGCCGGGCGGTGGCGGACCCTGGCCGACGCCGCCGAGGGGGAGCTGCGGCTCACCCCGTGGCGCGGCGTGGTGCTGCCCGGCGCGCCCGCCGGGCGGCTGGCGGAGCTGGCCGCGGCCGGTTTCCGGACCGCCGCCGGCACGGCCTGGGACGGCGCGAGCGCCTGCACCGGGCTGCCGGGCTGCGCCAAGTCGCGGGCCGACGTCCGGGCCGACGCCGCCCGGGCGCTGGACGGCGCCCCGGCCGGCCCCGGCGGACTGCCGGTGCACTGGTCGGGCTGCGAACGCCGCTGCGGGCATCCCGCCGGACGGCGGGTGGACGTGCTGGCGACCGGGCAGGGGTACCGGGTGGCGGTGGAAGGCGTGCCGCAGGGGCGGGAGACCGCCGTGGAAGTGACGAACGAGGAGATGGCCGCGGCGGTCGCCGCGGCCCGGAGGACCACCACGTGATCGAGTACGAGAAGGACGGCGCGTCCATCTACCGCCAGTCCTTTGCCACCATCCGGGCCGAGGCCGACCTCGCCGCGCTGCCCGCCGACGTCTCCCAGGTCGCGGTGCGGATGATCCACGCCTGCGGCATGGTGGACCTGGTCGAGGACCTGGTGTACTCGCCCGGCGTGGTCGCCTCCGCGCGCGCCGCCCTGCGCGCCGGTGCGCCGATCCTGTGCGACGTCAACATGGTCGCCAGCGGTGTCACCCGCAAGCGGCTGCCCGCCGGCAACGAGGTGATCTGCACCCTCACCGACCCGTCCGTGCCGGAGCTGGCCCGGGCGATGGGCAACACCCGCAGCGCCGCCGCGATGGAACTGTGGCTGCCCCGCCTGGAGGGCGCCGTGGTCGCCGTCGGCAACGCGCCGACCTCGCTCTTCCGGCTGCTGGAGCTGATCGAGGCCGGCGCCCCGCGCCCGGCCGCGGTGATCGGTGTGCCGGTCGGCTTCATCGGCGCGGCCGAGTCCAAGGAGGCGCTGGCCGCGCACCCGGCCGGCCTGGAGCACCTGGTGGTCCGCGGCCGGCGCGGCGGCAGCGCGATGGCCGCCGCCGCGATCAACGCGATTGCGAGCGAAACGGAATGACGCAGACTCAAGGTGCCGCAACCGGCCGGCTCTACGGCGTGGGCCTCGGCCCCGGTGACCCCTCCCTGGTGACCGTGCGCGCCGCCGAACTCATCGGCAAGGCCGACGTGGTGGCGTACCACAGCGCCCGGCACGGCCGCTCGATCGCCCGGTCGATCGCCGAGCGCTATCTGTCGGGTGGTCAGATCGAGGAGAAGCTGGTCTACCCGGTCACCGTCGAGACCACCGACCACCCCGGCGGCTACCGGGGCGCGCTGGACGACTTCTACCAGGAGGCCGCCGAACGGCTGGCCGCCCACCTGGACGCCGGCCGCGACGTCGTGGTGCTCGCCGAGGGGGACCCGTTCTTCTACGGCTCCTACCAGCACATGCACAAGCGCCTGGCGCACCGCTACCCGACCGAGGTGGTGCCCGGCGTGACCTCGGTCAGCGCCGCCGCCGCCCGGCTCGGCCAGCCGCTCACCGAGGCCGAGGAGACGCTCACCGTCATCCCCGGCACGCTGCCCGAGGAGGAGCTGACCGCGCGGCTGGCCGCCGCCGACTCCGCCGTCGTCATGAAGCTCGGCCGCACCTTCCCGACCGTGCGGCGCGCCCTGGAGCGGGCCGGCCGGCTGGCCGACGCCCAGTACGTCGAGCGGGCGTTCATGGACGGCGAGCGGACGGCGCCGCTGGCCTCGGTGGACCCCGAGGGCGTGCCCTACTTCTCGGTGGCCGTGCTGCCCAGCAAGGTCGCCCCGCTGGAGCCGGCCGCGCCCGACCTGAGCGGGCCGGGCAGTGTCACCGTCGTCGGCACCGGCCCGGCCGGACCGCTCTGGCTCACCCCGGAGGCGCGCGGCGCCCTGGCCGCCGCCACCGACCTGGTCGGCTACACGACCTACCTGGACCGGGTGCCGGTGCGCCCCGGCCAGACCCGGCACGGCTCCGACAACAAGGTGGAGTCCGAGCGCGCCGAGTTCGCCCTCGACCTGGCCCGCCGCGGCCACCGGGTGGTGGTGGTCTCCTCCGGCGACCCGGGCGTCTTCGCGATGGCCACCGCCGTCCTGGAGGTCGCCTGCGAGGAGGCCTACCGGGAGGTTCCGGTGCGGATCGTCCCCGGCATGACCGCCGCCCACGCGGCCGCCTCCCGGGCCGGCGCCCCGCTCGGCCACGACTACGCGGTGGTCTCGCTCTCCGACCGCCTCAAGCCCTGGGACGTCGTCGCCGCCCGCCTGCGCGCCGCCGCCGGCGCCGACCTCGTGCTCGCCCTCTACAACCCCGGCTCGCGCTCCCGCACCACCCAGGTCGGCCGCGCCCGCGACCTCCTCCTGGAGTACCGGGCCCCCGACACCCCGGTGGTGATGGCCCGCGACGTCGGCGGCCCCACCGAACGCGTCCGCACCGTCCGCCTCGCCGACCTCGACCCCGCCGAGGTCGACATGCGCACCATCCTCCTCATCGGCTCCTCCCAGACCCAGCACGCCCCCCGCACCCCCCACCCCGACGTCACCTGGACCCCCCGCCGCTACCCCGAGGCGTAAGCCCCCGCCTCCCGGACCTCCCCGAGGCCCGGGAGGCGTCAGCCCCGGTCGCGGTAGACCTCGGAACGGTAGCCGATCCGGATCACCAGGACGATCAACTGGCCGCCGTCGACGGTGTAGAGCACCCGATGGTCACCGACCCGCAGGCGTCGGTGCTCGGGCGAGCCGACCATCGCGGTTGCGTGGAAGCCGTACGGGTCGTGCTCCAGGTCGGCGAGCTTGCGCAGGATCTGTATCGCCGTCTGCCGGGGGAGTTTGCGCAGTTCACTGAGGGCGGAGTCGATGAAGCGGGTGCTGTACTTCACTCCGGCCTGGCCAGGGTCTCGGCCATGACCTCTTCCAGGGAGTAGGTCGGCTCGTCCCGGCGCTCCTCGATGAGGCGCAGCAGTTCGCGCTCCTCCCATTGCCGGTACTCGCGCAGTAGCTCTATCGGGACGACGGCAGCCACCTCCCGTCCGCGCCGGGTGATCACGGTCGGTTCGTCCCGCTCGGCGCGGTCCACCACGTCGGCGAGGTGCTCGCGTGCTTCTCGGATCGATACGGTCCGGACGGGCTGCTCACTCATGAGTCGAGTGTATGAAGTGGTCCATGTGTACACAATGCCCCGTAGGCCGGTCCCGAGTGCGGGACGGACCGGGAGGCGGGGGAGCATGGACCCGATCGGTAACTGTATGGCCAGGAAGACGGTGCGGCATGGGTGAGGTCGGTGGGCGGGCCGGGCAGCTGAGGAGCAGTGGGCTGCGGCACGGCTGGACGACCGGGGCGTGTGCCACGGCGGCGGCCAAGGCGGCGTACCGGGCGCTGCTGACGGGGGAGTTCCCGGATCCGGTGGAGATCGTGCTGCCGAAGGGGCAGCGGCCGGCGTTCGCGCTCGCGGTGGAGGGGATCACCGAGGGGGCGGCGGGGCGGCGGGCGATGGCCGGGGTGGTGAAGGACGCCGGGGACGATCCCGATGTGACGCACGGCGCGCTGGTGCGGGCCACGGTGTGGGCGGGGGAGCCGGGGGCGGGCGTGGTGTTCCGGGCCGGGCCCGGGGTGGGCACCGTCACCAAGGCCGGGCTGCCGCTGGCGGTCGGCGAGCCGGCCGTCAACCCGGTGCCCCGGCAGCTGATCCGGGAGGCGGTCGCCGAGGTGGCGGCCGGGTACGGCGGCAGCGGGGACGTGGTGGTGGAGCTCTCCGTCGACCGCGGCGAGGAGATCGCCCGCTCCACCTGGAACCCCCGGCTCGGCATCCTCGGCGGGCTCTCCATCCTCGGCACCACCGGGGTCGTCGTCCCCTACTCCTGCTCCGCGTGGATCGACTCGATCCGCCGCGGGGTGGACGTGGCGCGGGCCGCCGGGCGCACCCACGTGGCCGGCTGCACCGGGTCGACGTCGGAGAGGACCGCCGTCGCCGTGCACGGACTGCCCGAGGACGCGCTGCTCGACATGGGCGACTTCGCGGGCGCGGTGCTCAAGTACCTCAGGCGCCACCCGGTGGAGCGGCTGACCATCGCCGGCGGCTTCGCCAAGCTCTCCAAGCTCGCCGCCGGCCACCTCGACCTGCACTCGGCGCGCTCCCAGGTGGACAAGGGCCACCTGGCCGGCCTGGCCCGCGCGGGAGGTGCGGACGAGGAGCTGGCGGCGGCGGTCGCCTCCGCCAACACCGCGCTGGAGGCGATCCAGCTCTGCCGGGCGGCCGGGGTGCCGCTGGGCGACCTGGTGGCCGAGGCGGCGAGGGCCACCGCGCTCGGGGTGCTGGTCGGCTCGCCCGTCGTGGTGGACGTCATCTGCATCGACCGGGCCGGGACGATCGTCGGCCGGGCGGAGCCGCTGGGGCCGTGAGCGGTCCGCGCTTTCGGCCCCGTCCTCGGCTCCGTCCTCGTCCCAGGCGTGTCACAGGAACTTCCCCATGATGTGAAGATCTGACGCTCATACGGGGTGAGAAACGGACAAAAGTGGCGCCACGCCGGGGGTCGGTTCTGTCGCTATCTCAGCCATGAGATATGGTCTGGCGAGTGACAGGCGACTACCTCACCCGTATCGGCACCCTCATCCGTACCGCGCGTCAGCACCGCGGCTGGTCCCAGGCCCAGCTCGGCGAGGCCCTCGGCACCAGCCAGAGCGCGGTCAACCGCATCGAACAGGGCAAGCAGAACGTCAGCCTTGAGATGATCGCCCGCATCGGCGAAGCGCTCGACAGCGAGATCGTCTCCCTCGGCTACGCGGGCCCGATGCATCTGAGGGTCGCCGGCGGCACCACCCTCTCCGGCGCGATCGACGTCCGCAGCAGCAAGAACGCCTGCGTGGCCATCCTCTGCGCCTCGCTGCTGACCACCGGTCGCACCACCCTGCGCAGCGTGGCCCGGATCGAGGAGGTCTACCGCATCCTCGAAGTGCTGACCAGCATCGGCGTCAAGAGCCGCTGGACCAACGACGGCCGCGACCTCGAACTCACCCCGCCCGCCGAGCTCGACCTCGCCGGCATGGACGTCGAGGCCGCCCGCCGCACCCGCAGCGTGCTGATGTTCCTCGGCCCGCTGATGCACCGCGCCGACACCTTCGCCATCCCCTACGCCGGCGGCTGCGACCTCGGCACCCGCACCGTCCAGCCGCACCTCACCGCGCTGCGCCGGTTCGGCCTGGAGGTCGCCACCACCGGCGGCGCCTACCACGCCTCCGTCCAGCCGGGAGCCCCGCTGGACCGCCCGATCGTGCTGACCGAGCGCGGGGACACCGTCACCGAGAACGCCCTGCTCGCCGCCGCCCGCCACGACGGCGTCAGCGTCATCCGCAACGCCTCGCCCAACTACATGGTCCAGGACCTCTGCTTCTTCCTGGAGAAGCTGGGCGTGCGGATCGAGGGCATCGGCACCACCACCCTCACCGTGCACGGCGTCCCGCAGATCACCTGCGACGTCGACTACACCCCGGCCGAGGACCCGGTCGAGGCGATGAGCCTGCTCGCCGCCGCCGTGGTCACCTCCTCCGAGCTGACCATCCGCCGGGTGCCGATCGAGTTCCTGGAGATCGAGCTCGCCGTGCTGGAGGGCATGGGCCTCGACTACGACCGCACCCCCGAGTACCCGGCCCACAACGGCCGCACCCGGTTGGTCGACCTCACCGTGCGCCCCTCCAAGCTCACCGCGCCGGTCGACACCATCCACCCGATGCCCTTCCCCGGCATCAACATCGACAACGTGCCGTTCTTCGCCGCCATCGCCGCGGCCGCCCACGGCACCACGATGATCCACGACTGGGTCTACGACAACCGCGCCATCTACCTGACCGAACTCACCCGCCTCGGCGCGGACATCAAGCTCCTCGACCCGCACCGCGTCCTCGTCCAGGGCCCCACCCGCTGGCGCGCCGCCGAGATGGTCTGCCCGCCCGCCCTGCGCCCCGCCGTCGTCATCCTCCTCGCGATGCTCGCCGCCAAGGGCACCTCGGTGCTCCGCAACGTCTACGTCATCAACCGCGGCTACGAGGACCTCGCCGAGCGCCTCAACTCCATCGGCGCCCAGATCGAGACCTTCCGCGACATCTGAGCCCCCTCCTCGGCACCGTGCCCGGCCCCGGAACTCCGGGGCCGGGCACCGTCGTCCGTCCTCGGGAGGCCGTGGTCATTCGCCGGTGCGGCCGTCGAGGTGTTCGCGCAGGAGGTCGGCGTGGCCGTTGTGGCGGGCGTATTCCTCGATCATGTGGGTGAGGATCCAGCGCAGCGACCAGGTCTGCTCGCCGGCCGCGTCGCGGTAGTGGCCGGGGACGTCCAACGACGGGGCGGCGGCGACGAGTTCGCGGGCGTGGGCGCATTCGCGGCGCCAGACGGCGAACGCCTCCTGCGGGTCGGCGTCGTCGACGTCGAACTCGGCGAAGCGGCCGTCCGGGTGCTTCCAGAAGCCGGGGCGGGCCTCGCTGTCGAGGACGTTGCGGAACCAGCCGCGCTCGACCTCGGCGAGGTGGCGGGTCAGGCCGAGCAGGGAGAGCGTGGAGGGGGCCAGCGGGCGGGCGCGGAGCTGTTCGGTGGTCAGCCCCGCGCACTTCCAGGCGAAGGTGTCGCGCTGGTAGTCCAGGAAGGCGGTGAGGGTGGCACGCTCGTCGCCGAATTTCGGGGTCGCGGTGCGGGCGGCGTCGGCGATTTCGTAGGCGTCGGTCATCCGGCCATGGTGGCAGGGGTACCCGTTCCCTGCAGCGGAATCAACGGCCTTCCAGCCAGGCCAGCGCGGCCTCGACGCTCTGCGCGACCGGGACGCCGGCCGGCGTGGGCGGGCGGTCCACGACGACCACGGGCAGGCCGAGTTCGCGCGCCGCGGTGAGCTTGGGCGCGGTGGCCGCGCCGCCGCTGTCCTTGGTGACCAGGACGTCGATCCGGTGCTCGCGCAGCACCGCCCGCTCGCCGTCCAGGGTGAACGGGCCGCGGTCGAGCAGGACGTCGAGCGAGGCGGGCAGCGGCGGCTCGGGCGGGTCGACGGAGCGGGCGGTGAAGTGCAGGCCGTCGAGGTGGGCGAAGGCGCCGATGCCCTGGCGCCCGCTGGTGAGCAGGACCCGCCGGCCGAGGGACGGCAGCAGGTCCGCCGCCGCCGCGAGGGAGGGGACGCGGTGCCAGCGGTCACCCGCGACCGGTGCCCAGCCGGGGCGGCGCAGGGCGAGCAGCGGCACGCCGGTCGCCTCGGTGGCCTCGGCGGCGTTGCGGGACATCGCGGCGGCGAACGGGTGGGTGGCGTCCACCACCGCGTCCACCCGTTCGGCGCGCAGCCAGGCGGCGAGGCCCTCGGGGCCGCCGAAGCCGCCGATCCGCACCTCGCCGGCGGGCAGCCGGGGCTCGGCGACCCGCCCGGCGAGCGAGCTGGTGACCCGCAGCGCGAGGTGCCCGGCGGCCAGCGCGGCGGCCAGCGCGCGGGCCTCGGTGGTGCCGCCGAGCAGCAGGACGTGCGCCATCACGCGCTCACGCGCCGCAGGGCTCGTGCGGCCGCTCGCGGTCCGCGGAGTAGAGGTGGCTGTCGCGGAACTGCTCGGCGCCCAGCGTCCGGCCGACGATGATCACCGCGGTGCGGACCACGCCGGCCGCCTTGACCTGCCCGGCGATGTCCCCGACGGTGCCGCGCAGCACCAGCTCGTCCGGTCGGCTGGCCATCGCGACCACGGCGGCCGGGCAGTCGGCCCCGTAGTGCGGCAGCAGCTGCTCGACCACGTCGTCCACGTACCCGGCGGCCAGGTGCAGCACCAGCAGGGCGCCGCTGCGGCCGAGGGTGGCGAGGTCCTCGCCCTCGGGCATCGGGGTGGCGCGCTTGGCGATCCGGGTGAGGATGACGGTCTGGCCGACGGTCGGCACGGTCAGTTCGCGCTTGAGCGCGGCCGCGGCGGCGGCGAAGGCCGGCACCCCGGGCACCACCTCGTACGGCACCCCGGCCGCGTCGAGGCGGCGCATCTGCTCGGCGACGGCGCTGAACACCGACGGGTCGCCGGAGTGCAGCCGGGCGACGTCCTGTCCGGCGGCGTGCGCGCGGACGAACTCCTCGGTGATCTCGTCGAGGGTGAGGTTGGCGGTGTCGACCAGCCGGGCGCCGGGCGGGCACTCGGCGAGCAGCTCGCGCGGCACCAGGCTGCCGGCGTACAGGCAGACCTCGGCGCGGGCGAGGATCCGCTGGCCGCGCAGGGTGATGAGGTCGGCGGCGCCGGGGCCGGCCCCGATGAAGTGGACGGTCACGAGGCGTTCTCCTGAGGGGTGAGGGGCGCGGTGGCGGGTTTGACGGCGGACCACTGGGTGACCGGCATCGCCTGGCGCCAGCCGGTGAAGCCGCCGACCGGGACGGCGTGCGCCACGGCGAGCCGCAGCAGCTCGCCGCCGTGCCGCCGGTACCACTCGGTCAGCAGCGCCTCCGACTCCAGGGTCACGGTGTTGGCGACCAGCCGGCCGCCGGGCGCCAGCGCGGCCCAGCAGGCGTCCAGCAGGCCGGGGGCGGTGAGGCCGCCGCCGATGAACACCGCGTCCGGGGCGGGCAGGCCGTCGAGCGCGTCCGGCGCGGCGCCGGTGACCACCCGCAGCCGGGGCACGCCGAGCGCGGCGGCGTTGCGGGCGATCCGTCCGGCCCGCACCGGGTCGCGTTCGACGGTGACGGCCCGGTTGTCGCGGTGGGCGCGCAGCCACTCGATCGCGATCGAGCCGGAGCCGCCGCCGACGTCCCAGAGCAGTTCGCCGGGGACGGGCGCCAGGGTGGCCAGGGTGGCGGCGCGCACGTGGCGCTTGGTCAGCTGGCCGTCGCTCTCGTAGGCGCCGTCGGGCAGGCCGGGGACGACGGGGACGCGCGGGCCGTCGGCGGGCAGCTCGACGGCGATGACGTTGAGCGGGTCGCCGGGCGGGTGCGGCCAGCCGTCGGCGGGGCCGTCCAGCCGCCGCTCGCCGGGGCCGCCGAGCTGTTCGAGGACGCTCAGCCGGGCGGCGCCGTGGCCGGCCCCGGTGAGCAGCGCGGCGACGGCGGCGGGGGTGTCGGCCCCGGCGCTGAGCACCAGCAGCCGGCGCCCGGGGTTGAGGGCGAGCCGCAGGGTGTCCGGCGGGCGGCCGACCAGGCTGACCACCTCGGCGGCCTCCAGCGGCCAGCCGAGCCGGGCGCAGGCGTACGCGACGGAGGAGGGGTGCGGCAGGACGCGCAGGCGCTCGGGGCCCGCGGTCTCGGCGAGGGTGCGGCCGATGCCGTAGAACATCGGGTCGCCACTGGCCAGCACGGCGAGCGGGCGGCCGGCGTGGCGGTCGAGCAGTCCGGCCACGGCCGGGCGCAGCGGGGACGGCCACGGCACCCGTTCGGCGGCGACCTCGGCGGCGGGCAGCAGGCCGAGCTGGCGGGGGCCGCCGATCACGGCCGCGGCGGACCGCAGCGCGGCGCGGGCGGCGGAGCCCAGGCCGGGCCAGCCGTCGGCCCCGATCCCGACGACGGTGATCGGGGGTGGCTGCTGGGGCACCGGCGGGCTCCTCGGGGGCGGTCGGGATGAGGGTGTGGGCAGCCTACCTGGCGGTATCCGGCGGGCCGTGAGCCAGGGTGCGCGCCCGGTCGCACCGGGTTAGCGTCGTGCCGGGAACACCTCCGGGGGGACCTCAGCACGCAACGGAGGACACCATGTCCGAGTCAGCGGTCCCGTACACCACCAACAACGCCGGTGTCCCGGTGCCGAGCGACGACAACTCGCTCACGGTGGGCAGGGACGGCCCGATCCTGCTCCACGACCACTACCTGATCGAGAAGATGGCCCAGTTCAACCGGGAGCGGGTGCCGGAGCGGGTGGTGCACGCCAAGGGGGCCGGGGCGTACGGCGTCTTCGAGACGACGGAGGACGTCAGCCGGTACACCAAGGCGACCCTGTTCCAGCCGGGTAGGCGCACCGAGATGCTGGCCCGCTTCTCGACCGTGGCCGGCGAGCAGGGCAGCCCGGACACCTGGCGCGACCCGCGCGGCTTCGCGCTGAAGTTCTACACCGAGGACGGCAACTACGACCTGGTCGGCAACAACACGCCGATCTTCTTCGTCCGCGACACGATCAAGTTCCAGGACTTCATCCGCTCGCAGAAGCGCCGCCCGGACAACGGCCTGCGCGACCACGACATGCAGTGGGACTTCTGGACGCTCTCGCCGGAGTCCGCCCACATGGTCACCTGGCTGATGGGCGACCGCGGCATCCCGAAGTCGTACCGGCACATGAACGGCTACGGCTCGCACACCTACCTGTGGGTCAACGCGGGCGGCGAGCGGTACTGGGTGAAGTACCACTTCAAGACCGACCAGGGCATCGACTTCCTCACCCAGGAGGACGCCGACCGGCTGGCCGGCTCCGACCCGGACCTGCACCGCGAGGACCTCTGGCAGGCCATCGAGGGCGGCAACCCGCCGTCCTGGACGCTGTACGTGCAGGTCATGCCGTTCGACGACGCCCCCGGCTACCGGTTCAACCCGTTCGACCTGACCAAGGTCTGGCCGCACGGCGACTACCCGCTGATCCGGGTCGGGCGGATGACGCTGAACCGCAACCCGGAGGACTACTTCGTCCACATCGAGCAGGCGGCCTTCGAGCCGGCCAACCTGGTGCCGGGCATCAGCGTCTCGCCGGACAAGATGCTGCTCGGCCGGATCTTCTCCTACCCGGACACCCACCGGTACCGGATCGGGCCCAACTACGCCCAGCTGCCGCCGAACCGGCCGCACGTGCCGGTGCACTCGTACGCCAAGGACGGGCCGATGCGCTTCGACCCGGCCCGGACGGCGGTGCCCTACGCGCCGAACTCCAAGGGCGGGCCGGCGGCGAACCTCGCGCGGTACGACGACCCGTCGGCCGGCTGGCACAGCTCGGGCGACATGGTGCGCGAGGCGTACTCGCTGCACGCCGAGGACGACGACTGGGGGCAGGCGGGCACCATGGTCCGCCAGGTGCTGGACGACGCGGCGCGCGAGCGGCTGGTCTCCAACATCGTGGGGCACCTCCAGGGCGGGGTGAGCGATCCGGTGCTGGAGCGGGCGGTGCAGTACTGGCGCAATGTCGACAAGTCGCTGGGTGACCGGGTCGCCAAGGGCGTCGGCAAGGAGTGACCGGCGGTTCGTCGCCGTCGCCGTCGCCGGGGGTGCGGGTCCGGGTGGGCCCGCGCCCTCAGCCGTGTCCCCGGTCGCGCCGCCGCCAGTCGCCGGAGGCGATGAGCGCCGGGTGCGCCCGCAGCCGGGCGGCGGCGTCCGGCCCGGCCAGGTACACCCAGGCGTCCGCCGTCGCGCCGTCCGCCGTCCGGACGGCGAGCCGCTCGCGCACGTACTCGCCGCGCCCGTCCGGCCGGCAGTCCTCCAGCCGGTCCAGCGCCGCGAGCGCCGACGGGTAGGCCTGCGGGCGGACGGTGACCAGCTCGCCGCTGATCCGCCGGCCCGGGGCGGGGTCCGGCACCGCGTACGGGAAGCCGGGCCCCGCGTGCAGCGCCGCGCCCTCCAGCACCGCCGCCCGCACCCCGGCGCACCGGCCGGCGAGGAGGACGGCGTGGTTGCGCTCCCCGGTGAGCAGGGTGCCGTAGACGAAGAAGGGCAGCTCGGCGGGCACGGAGGGTCCTCCTGGATGGCGGGCGGTTCGGCGGTCGGTGCTGCCCGCCTGGTGATACCCACTGGCGCGCGGGGCGGCCGATGCGGTGTCATGGCGGGTGCAACTGCCAGCACCGTCCAAGGGGGACACCCATGACAGCTCCCGCCGAGCGTACCCCGGCCGCGCCCTCGGACGCCCCGCGCCCGGACGCCCTGGCCGAGGGCGCCCCGCCCGAGGACCCCCTGCGGAAGGGCGCCGCGGCCGCCGGACGGCTCGGGGCGGGCGTGTGGGTGGCGCTCGCGATCGTCTACGTGGTCTGGGGCTCGACCTACCTGGCGATCCGGATCACGGTCGAGACCATGCCGTCCTTCCTCTCCGCCGCCGCCCGCTTCCTGACCGCCGGACTGCTGCTGGCCGGCTTCGTCGCCGTCCGCCACGGCCGCGCCGCCCTGCGGGTGGACCTGCGGCAGCTGGGCTCCGCCGCCCTGGTCGGCGGCCTGCTGCTGACCGGCGGCAACGGGCTCGTGGTGCTCGGCGAGACCTGGATACCCTCGGGCCTGGCCGCGCTGCTGGTCGCCGCGGTGCCGCTGTGGATGGTGCTGCTGACGGCGGCGGGCGGCGACCGGCCGAAGCCGGCCGAACTGGCCGGCGTCCTGCTCGGCCTGGCCGGTCTGGGCGTGCTCTCCGCCCCCGCGATCGGCGGGTCCGTCGCGTTCGTCGGGGTGGTCGCGATCCTCTGCGGCACCCTCACCTGGGCGCTCGGCTCCTTCGCGGCCAAGCGCATCCGGATGCCCGCCAACGTCTTCGCCTCCAGCGCCTACCAGATGCTGGCCGGCGGGCTCGGCAACACGCTGATCGGCCTGGCCCGCGGGGAGCAGCACGGACTGCACCCCGGCGACATCTCCACCCGTTCCTGGCTGGCGCTGGGCTTCCTGGTGGTGTTCGGCTCGCTGGTCGCCTTCACCGCGTACGCCTGGCTGCTGCGTGCCGCGCCGCTGACCCTGGTCGCCACCTACGCCTATGTGAACCCGGTGGTGGCCGTGCTGCTGGGCTGGCTGGTGCTGGCCGAGCCGCTGACCGGCCCCACCCTGCTGGGCGGGGCGATCGTGGTCGCGGGCGTCTGCCTGGTGGTGAGCGTCAGCCGGTCGTCGGGGCGCTCGTCCGCCCGAAGGTCCGCACGGTGACCCCGTTGGGGAAGGTGCGCGCGCCGGTGGGCTCGAAGGCGTGCGGGGCGTAGTCCGCGCGGAACAGCGGGACCCCGGAGCCGAACACCAGCGGGTACTGCTTGACGACCAGTTCGTCGATCTCCGGCAGCAGTTGACCGGCCAGGTCGCCGCCGCCGCAGAGCCAGATGCCGAGGCCGTCCTCCCGCTTGAGCTCCCGCACCCGGCTCAGCGGGTCGGCCGCGGTGACCTCCACCGCGGGGTCGGGGCTCTCGGTCAGGCCGCGGGAGAAGACGATCTGCCGCAGGTGGGCGTACGGGCTGGTGAGGCCCGCCGGCAGGCCCTGGTCGTACGTGCCGCGGCCCATGAGCACGGTGTCGAAGCGCTTGTTGGGCGCGTCGGCGATTCCCATCGCGGCGCGTCCGGGGGTCGGCACCGTCTCCGGGTACTCCTCGCACATGTGGGAGAGGAACTCCCCGCCGACGTACGCCATGAGGGCCGCGTAGTCGTCGTCCGGCGCGGCGATGAAGCCGTCGATGGTGGCGCCGACGTAGTAGGTGAGCTTTCGCATCCGTGTCCTTTGTTCCGTCCGATGAACTACGACAGTTATAGTACTTGGTCTGTAGTGGTTGCAAGAGCATTCCCGAGGAGATCCAGCGATGGCCCAGAACCCCGCCCGGCGCACGGCGCTCACCGATGCCGCCATCGACGTCCTCGCGGACCAGGGGGCGCGCGGACTCACCTTCCGCGCCGTGGACGTGCGGGCGGGCGTCCCGGCCGGCACCGCGTCCAACTACTTCGCCAACCGGGACGACCTGCTCGACCAGACCGCCCGCCACATCCACCACCGGCTCACCCCCGACCCGGTGGTCATCGCCGACCTGATGCGCGCCCCCCGCGACCGCGTCCTGGTCACCGCCCTGATGCACGACCTGCTGCGCCGCATCGACGCCGACCGCTCCGGCTACCTCGCGATGCTGGAGCTGCGCCTGGAGGCCACCCGCCGCCCGGAGATGCGAGCCCAGCTCACCGCCACCATCCGGGAGCAACTGGAGGCCAACATCGCCTACCACCTGGACGAGGGCTTCCCCGGTGACCGCGAGACCGTCGTCGTCCTCTACCTCGCGATGACCGGCCTGCTCATCGAGCACCTCACCCTCCCCGGGGTGCTCGGCCCCGACGCCCTCCCGGCCCTGGTCGACACCCTGGTCGCCCGCACCGTCCCGGAGGCCTGACGGGGCGGCACGGGCGGGCGGCTCAGACGAAGCGGATGTGGCGCACGCCGACGACGGCGCGCCGCAGCCGGGCGCGCAGCGGGCCGTCGGTGTCGGGGGCGAGGGTCAGCCCGGCGGAGGCGGCGAGGCGGTCGGCGACCTCGGCGACGCCCAGGTGGTCGGTGCGGACGTGCTCGCCGAACCCTTCGCCGCTCAGCCGCTCCAGGCAGTGGTCGAGGCGGGAGACCGCGAAGGACTCCCGGCGCAGTGCGGCGCCCTTCCCCCCGATGAGCTCCGCGGCGTGCCCGAAGCCGCGCTCGCGCAGCCGCCGCAGCACCTCCGCGCGCTCCGCGAGCAACGCGAAGTGCCGCACGTCGTGGCCGCGTTCGCGCAGCCGGCCGACGGTCTCGGCGAAGTAGGACGGCTCGGTGACCGTCATCGGGACGATCACCGTGCCCGGGTGCCGGGCGAGCGTGCGGTCCAGCACCTCGAACACCCCCTGCCGCCAGGCCGGCAGGTCCTGGAAATCCCCGCGCAGCTGCTTGGGCGTCATCCGGTGGAGGCCGAAGCCGACCTCCTCGGGGTCGCAGACGACGCTGCCGGGCAGCCGGCGCCGCAGCTCGTGGGCGACCTGCGTCTTGCCGCCGCCGAACGGTCCGTTGATCCACAGGAGCATGCCGTCAGCCTACCGACGACCAGGTGGCGAGCAGGGTGCTCAGGGTGACGCCCGGGCCGAGGCCGAGGACCAGGCCGCGGGCGCCCGGGGGCGGGGGTGTGCGGTGGGTGCGGGCGAGGACGGAGAAGACCGTCGCGCCGCCCAGGTTGCCCTCCTCGGAGAGGACGTCCCGGGAGTGCCGCAGAAAGGTTTCGTCCACGTCCAGCAGCGCCCCGAGGCGGTCCAGGATCGCCGGGCCGCCCGGGTGCAGGACCCCGAAGTCCAGCGCCCGGCCGCCGTTGCGGTCCAGCCAGTCCAGCAGCGCCGGGCCCAGGTCGGTGACCGAGCGCAGCGAGGCCCGGGTGGACGCGAAGTGGTCGCCGCGCTCGTCGGTCAGCTTGCGGTAGCGGTCGGTGGTGCCGGGGATGGTGTACTCGAAGCACTCCTCCAGGCGCAGGCCGGGCGTGCGCCGCTCGGCGGTGACCACGGCGGCGGCCGCGGCGTCGCCCCACAGGCCCTTGTAGATCTGGTCCTCCACCGTGGTGCGGGAGTTCTGGTACATCGAGGAGAGCGACTCCGCGGCGACCACCAGCACCACCGCCGCCGGGTCCCAGGCCAGGAACCGCCGGGCCGCGATCAGCACGTGCGCGCCGCCCGCGCAGGCCAGCTGGCTCATCGGGAGGCGGCTGACGTCGGGGCGCAGGCCGAGGTTCTGCTGGAGGTGGACGTCGAGACCGGGTACGGCGTCGCCGGTCGCGCTGGTGACGATCACGCAGTCCACCTGCCCGGGCCGCACGCCCGCGTCCGCCATCGCCTCGGCGGCGGCGCGTTCGGCGGCGGCCAGCAGGTCGGCGAAGGTGGAGGTCTTGCGCTCGGCGGCGGTGCGTCCGGGGGAGGCGACCACCTCGTAGGGCCGGAAGTAGCGGCGGGTGCCGGGCAGGTTGCCGAGGGCCAGGCGGACGGTCTGCGCCTGGCGGGGCGGGTACTCCGGGTTGCGGGCGAGGATGTCCTCCCGGATCCGTTCGGACGTCACGGTGTGCGGGCCGAGGACGAGCGCCGGGCGGCTGACGTGGGCGACGGGGGGCGTGGGGGCCGTGCTGGGCATGCGGATGGTTCCTTGCGGGCGGTGCGCGCCGCACCCGGCCGGGCACGGCCCGGCCACGCTACCCGCCGCTCGTGTTCCGGCCGCCCCCGCCCGGTTCCCGTCCGGTTCCCCGGAGCGCCCGCGCCGGAGCGGATCATTCGAATACCATCCGTCAGGTGCCCGGCCCGGCGGGGGGAGCGGGGGGAGCGGGGGGAGCGGGGGGAGCGGGCGTCATGGCGGGTACGGACGGGCGGACGGCGACGGCCACCACGGCGGGAGCGCCACCGAAGGCGCCGCGCGCCCTGTGGCGGCAGCGGAACTTCGCCGCCCTCTGGTCCGCCCACACCGTCAGCCAGTTCGGCACCCAGCTGAGCCTCTTCGTGCTGCCCGTCCTCGCGCTCACCGCCGTCGGCGCGACCCCCGGTCAGCTCGGTCTGGTCTCCGCCGCCGAGACGCTGCCGTTCCTCCTGGTGGGCCTGCCCGCCGGCGCGCTGCTCGACCAGTGGGACCGGCGGCGGGTGATGGTCGTCGCGGACGCGGGCCGGGCGGTCGCGCTCGGCGCCGTCCCGCTCGGCTACGCGCTCGACCTGCTGAGCGTGCCGCTGCTCTGCGCGGTCGGCTTCGTGAGCGGCCTGTTCACCGTCTTCTTCGACATCGCCGACCAGGCCTTCCTGCCCGGGGTCGTCGGCCGGGGCCAGGTCCCGGCCGCCAACAGCCGGCTGGAGTTCTCCCGTTCGGCCGCCGAGCTCGCCGGACCCGGCCTGTCCGGCCTGCTGCTCCAGTGGGTGACCGCCCCGCTGGTCCTGCTCGCCGACGCGGCCAGCTACCTCGTTTCGGCGCTGCTCCTCGGCACGATCCGGTCCCCGGCGCGGGCCACCGGGGCGGACCCGAAGCCACCGGCGGCCCGCGAGCCGATGCGCACCCGGATCGCCGAGGGCCTGCGCTTCGTCTTCCGCCACCGCGCCCTGCGTGCGCTCGCGCTGGCCAGTGCCGTCGCCAACCTGGCCGGGCTCGGCGGCGCGCTCAGCGCCCTGCTGCCCGCCTTCGCCCTGGGGGACCTCGGCCTCTCGCCCGGCCGGCTCGGCCTCGCACTGACCGTCGGCAACGCCGGCGCCCTGCTCGGCGCGCTGTTCACCGCCCGGCTGGTGCGGGTACTGGGCCTGGGCCGGCTGCTGCTGGCCGCCCGCTGCCTGCCGGGCCTCGGTGTGCTGCTGCTCGCCACCGCCCGGCCCGGCACCGCCGTGCCCACCGTGGCGGTGGCGGCCGGGATCATCGCCACCGGCATCACCGCCTACAACATCGCCCAGGTCAGCCTGCGGCAGGCGGTGACCCCGGCGGCGATGCAGGCCCGGATGAACGCCTCGGTGCGCTTCGTCATCTGGGGCACGCTGCCGCTCGGGGCGGCCGCCGGCGGTCTGCTCGGGTCGGTGGTGGGCCTGCGCCCGGCGCTCTGGGCGGTCGCCGGGGTGGGGCTGCTGTCGGTCCTGCCACTGCTGCTGACCCGCGAGGTGAGCGCACTGCGCGAGTTCCCGGACGACCCGGAGGATTGACGGCCGGTCAGGCCTCGTACGGCGGCCGACCGGCCCACCAGTGGCCGGGTGCCTCCGGGGCGCGGCTGGTCCAGAACTCGATGAGGCCGGTGATGAACTCCTCGGCGGAGAGGGTGCCGTCGCCGTCCCGGTCGAGGTGGTGGAACGCCTCGTCGGCGTCGTCGCGGGAGAGGGCGGCGAAGTGGCCGCGCTGGAAGACGAAGAACTCGCCCGCGTCGACCGTCCCGCTGCCGTCCACGTCGGCGATCGCCAGGAACGCCTCGGCGAGCGCCCCGAACACGGTCCGCGCGGCCACCGGGTCGTCGGCGAGCGAGCGGGTCGAGGCGACGAACTGCCGCCGGCTGATCGCCGTGGTCCCGATCGGCAGGTGGGAGACGTGCAGGTCGCGCCAGATGGCGAGGTAGGCGGCGACGATCCGCTTCTCGGCGCCCGACCCCTCGGCGTGGCCCAGCGACCGGGCCACCGCGTGGCCCATCAGGACGTGGTCGTGCTCGGTCAGCAGGCCGTCCCCGTCGGCGTCGAGGTGGTCGAACCCGTGGTTGATCCTCGCGAGCAGCAGTTCCTCGGACACCCGTCTCCCCCGGCTGGTCGGTCCCGGCGTTCACGGCGGGACCGGTCACAACGATCGGACGCAGCACGCTATCCCGCCGGGCGCCGGCCGCGCAGCCGAAGCCGTGAACTGGCGCCCGGCCGGATCGGCGGTCCGCCGCTCAGCCCGCGTTCTGGAGCGCCGCGTCGGCCAGCTTCTCGGCCAACTCGCCGAAGGAGGACTTGAGTTGTTCGTCGGCGATGCCGTTGGCATAGCCCTGCAAGGCGAGTGCGGCCTGGGCCTGGACGGCCGGGGTGGCGAAGCCGGGGTCGATCGGCAGGGGGCCCTCGGGCGGCCAGGGGAGCGGCCAGTGGCGGGGCCAGGGGATCCTGCCGTGCGGGGTGCCGCACCAGTCGTCGCCGGCCTCGGCGAGGATCCGCCCGGCGTCGCCGCCGGAGACCCGGGCGGTGATGGCGGCGTTGGCCACGGCGTTGACGGTGCGGGCGACCGACAGCCGCAGCGCGGCGGCGACGGGCGGCAGCGGCTGCGGGTTCAGCCCGGCCGCGCCGCCGGCGGTCCCGGCGCGGGTCGCGAGGAGGCCGTCCAGGACGCCGTGGGCCGCCTCGTGGGGGATCAGCCCGTCCAGGGCCGCGGGATTGAGCCGGCCCACGAGTGAGACCAGGGTGACGGATCTGTGGACGAGCGTGGTCATCGGAAAACCCCTTCTCCGGGGACGGGTGGCCGCGTGCTCACGGTCGGTGACCGATCGTAGGCGCAGCGCCCGCGCGGACGGGGGACCGACACCACAGGCCGCCGCTCACCGGCGGCCGTCCACCGGCCGCCGCCGCTCAGCGGGCGGCGGCGAGCAGTTCGCGGGTGTACGCGGTGTGCGGGGCGGCGAAGAGCCGGTCGCGGTCGGTGGACTCGACCAGCCGGCCGCGGTGCATCACGGCGACCCGGTCGCAGAAGTGCCGGACCACCGCGAGGTCGTGCGAGACGAACAGGAAGGCCACCCCGAGGCGTTCGCGCAGCTCCATCAGCAGGTTGAGCACCTGGGCCTGGACCGAGACGTCCAGGGCGGAGACCGGCTCGTCGGCGATGATCAGCCGCGGTTCGGGGGCGAGCGCCCGGGCGATGCCGATCCGCTGGCGCTGGCCGCCGGAGAACTCGTGCGGGTAGCGGTCCAGGTGGGCGGCGGTCAGGCCGACCTGCTCCAGCAGTTCGGCGGAGCGCTCGCGCCGCTGCCCGGCGTCCAGCGCGGTGTGCAGCCGCAGCGGGGTGTCCAGGGTCTGGGCGACGGTGCGGCGCGGGTTGAGCGAGGCGTACGGGTCCTGGAAGACCAGCTGGACCTCCTTGGCGAGCCGCCGGCGCAGCGCCCGGTCGGGCCGGGTGGCGTCGACGCCGTCGTAGCGGACGGTGCCGGCGGTGGCGGGCTGCAGGCCGGCCAGCACCCGGGAGGTGGTGGACTTGCCGGAGCCGGACTCGCCGACCAGGCCGAGCGTCTCGCCGGGTGCGATGCGCAGGCTGACGCCCTCGACCGCCCGGACCGGTTCGGGCCGCCCGCGCCCCGGCAGGCGCGGGCCGCGGCCGGGGAAGTGCACGGCGAGGTCCTCGACCTCGGCCAGCCAGCGGCCCCGCGCGGCGGCCGGAACGGGCCGGGAGGCGGCCGGCCGGGGCGCGGGCGAGGGGTCGTCGACGGTCGGCAGCGGCGCGCCCGGGACGGAGTCCAGGGTGAGCGCGGCGCCGACCAGGGCCGTGGTGTACGGCTCGCGGGGCGCGGCCAGCAGCGTCGCGGTCGGCGCCGACTCCACCGCCCGGCCGCCGCGCAGCACCAGGGTGCGGTCCGTGGTGCCGGCGACCACCCCGAGGTCGTGGCTGACCAGCAGCACCGCGGTGCCGTGCTCGCGCTGCAGTTCGCCGAGCAGGTCGAGCACCTGGCGCTGGACGCGGGCGTCGAGCGCGGTGGTCGGCTCGTCGGCGATCAGCACGTCGGGGTCGTTCATCAGCGCCATCGCGATCATCACCCGCTGGCGCATGCCGCCGGAGAACCGGTGCGGGTAGTCGCGCGCCCTGGCGGCCGGGATGCCGACCCGCTCCAGCATCGCCGCCGCCCGCCGCCGGGCCTCGGCGCGCCCGGTGCCCGGGTGGTGCAGCCGGTACATCTCGGCGAGCTGCGCGCCGACGCCGTGGAAGGGGCTGAGCGAGGTGAGCGCGTCCTGGAAGACCAGGGCCACCCGGCCGCCGCGCACCCGTCGCAGCACGGACTCCTCGGCGCCCACCAGCTCCTGCCCGGCCAGCCGGATCGAGCCGGTGACGGTGGTGGTGCGCGGGTCGTGCAGGCCGAGCACGGCGAGCCCGGTGGCGGACTTGCCGGAGCCGGACTCGCCGACCAGGCCGAGGACCTCGCCGCGGGCCAGGTCGAAGGAGAGGCGGTGCACGGCGGCGACCGGGGCGCCGCCGCGCGGGTCGGCGAAGGTGACGCTGAGGTCCCGCACGCTCAGCACCGGCGGCTCCGTTGCGGGTTCGGCGGCGGGTTCGGTGGCGGCATCGGCGGGGACGGGGGAGGGGGTCATCGGGACGGGCTCCAGAACGGGACGGGGCGGTCAGCCAAGGCGGATGCGCGGGTCGAGCCAGGCCACCACCAGGTCGGCCAGCGCGACGAACAGCACGACGAAGCAGGCGGCCAGCAGCACCGCGCCGACCACGGCCGGCAGGTCCTGCCCCTCGACGGCCTCGGTGGCGAACCGGCCCACGCCGTTCAGCCCGAACACCGTCTCGGTGATCACCGCGCCGCCGAGCAGCGCGCCCGCCTCCAGGCCGAGCAGCTGCACCAGCGGCCCGGCGGCGCCGCGCGAGGTGTACTTGAGGTGCGTGCGCAGCCGGCCGAGGCCCTTGCCGCGGGCCGTGCGGACGTACTCCTCGTTCATCGTCTCCAGCAGCTGGGAGCGCGAGAGCCGGGCGAACACCGCCGAGTTGACGAAGCCCAGCACGATCCAGGGGAGCAGCAGGCCGCCCGCCCAGGCGGCCGGGTCGGCGGCCGGCGGGGTGTAGGAGGGCAGCGGCAGCAGCCCGGTGGTGTAGACCAGGCCCCACTGGGCGACGTAGCCCAGGAAGTAGATCTGCACGCTGGCGCCGATCAGGGTGAAGCCGGAGAGCAGCTTGTCGGTCCGGGTGCCGTGCCGCAGCGCGCTGACGAAGCCGGTGCCGAGCCCGAGCACCACCAGGACGGCCAGCGCGCCCGCCGCCAGCGAGACGGTGACCGGCAGGTGGTCGGCCAGCGCCTCGGTGACCGGCTGGTGCAGCCGGTAGGAGTAGCCGAGGCACGGCGCGTCGCAGTGGATCGTGGAGCCGTCGACGTCCTGGATGTCCCGGCCGGCGACGATCCCGGCCAGGTAGTCGGTGTACTGGGTGAGCAGCGGCTGGTCCAGGCCCATGCTCGCGCGGACCGCCGCGACCTGGCCGGTGTCGCAGCGCGGGCCGCAGGCGGCGCGGGCCGGGTCGGCGGGGGCGGCGTAGAAGAGGGCGAAGGCGGCGGCGGAGACCGCGGCCAGGACGGCGAGCGCCTGGAGGATCCGCCGCAGGGCGAAGGAGAGCATGGTGGCCGGTCCGGGTTCGGGGGGCGTCGGGGTGGCGGGCCCGCCGCGCGCTCGTGGGGACGGCGCGCGGCGGGACCACCGGGGGACTTCCGTGGCGGGTCAGGACTTCAGGTAGAGCCAGGCGGGGCTGACCGTCCCGTAGATCGGGTGGATGAACGCGCCGCCGACGTTGGAGCCGCGCAGCTGGTTGACCGTCGGGTAGCTGAACGGCAGCACCGGCAGGTCCTTCATCACCGTCTGCTCCAGGGCGTACAGCTCCTTGGCCTTGGCGCGCGGCTCACCGATCTGGTTGATCCGGTCGATCTCCTTGTCGACCTCGGGGTTGCGGTAGCGGGCGGAGTTGATGTCGCTGTTGGCGCGGCCGTCGAAGGAGAACGGGATCAGCGTGGAGGGCGTCGGCCAGTCGACCGAGCTGGTCTCCTCCCACAGGTCGTACGGGGAGTCGGCGCGGTGCACCTCGTCCAGCAGCGCCTTGGGGTCGACCGGCTTGGGCACCACGGTGATGCCGGCCTTGGCGAAGCCGTCCACCAGCACCTGGGCGACCCGCTGCCCGTCGGGGGTGTTGGCGTACGCGTAGGTGAGCGTGGCCGGTGCCTGCTTGGCCTTGGCCAGCGCGGCCTTGGCGGCCTCCGGGTCGCCCTCGGGCCTGGCCGGGTCGAGGTCGTACTTCTGCCAGTCCAGCAGGGCGGGGGAGCTGAGCGTGGTGGCGAGCTCGCCGGCCCGGCTGCCGCCGCGGACTTGGCGGGCCTGCTGGCGCGGGTAGGCGAGGTTGAGCGCCTTGCGGACCTCGACGTCGGCCACCCGCTCGTTGTTGACCATCAGATAGGTGACGAAGGCGCCCTGCCGCCCGGAGACGACCAGGTCCTTGGCCTTGGGGTCGGTGTCCACGGTCTGGTACAGCTCGGGGGAGAGCACGGTCGCCGCCGTGGTGGCGTTCTCGCCGCCGTCGCGCCCGGAGAGGATCTCCTGGTTGATGTTGAGCGCCTCCTTCCCGAAGGTGAAGACGAACTTCTCCGGGTACTGGCTGCGGATCGGGTCGGTCTCCGGCTTCCAGTGCGGGTTGCGCTCCAGCACCATGCGGGTGTTCTGGACGTGCTCGACGATCCGGTACGGGCCGGTGGCGAACGGCTGGCGGTCGTAGTCGGTGCCGGTGTCCTTGTCCCGGCGCACCGGCGAGGAGGAGGACTGCGCGGCCATGTACGGCACGTCGGCCTGCGGCTGCGGGAAGTGGAAGACGACGGTGCGCTCGTCCGGGGTCTCGATCGCGGCGAGGTCGCCGTCCTGCGGGCCGCCGTACTTCTTGCGGGCGTCGTCGTAGCTGGCCTCGCCGGTGAGCCACTGCGGCCAGTACGGCGGGCCGACCTCGTAGCCCTTGCCGAAGGAGCGCTGGATGCCGTACTTGACCTGCTGGGAGGTGATCGGCTGGCCGTCCTCCCAGGCCACGCCCTCCTTCAGCCGGTACGTCCAGGTGCGGCCGCCGTCGGTGGAGGTGCCGGTGTCGGTGGCGAGGTCGCCGACCAGCTTGGCCTTGCCGTCGACCACCTGGTACTGGGTCAGCTGGCGGCCCCAGAGCAGCGAGGTGTTGTAGGTGGCGCCCGCGTACACCTTCTGCGGGTCGAGGTGGCGGAAGTCGGTGGCGTTGTAGACGTTCACCGTGCCGCCCTGGCGGGCGCCGGCGACGGCGGGGGCCGGGCCGGCGCTCTCCTGCTCGGTGCCGAGCGCGGCGGTCAGCGGCGAGGCGTCCTTGGCCGCGGCGCCGGGGCCGGCGGTGGAGGAGGTGGAGGCGGCGCCGGCCGAGCAGGAGGTCGCCAGCAGGGCGGTCGCGAGGACGGCGAGGGACGGTCTGATCCAGCGCATGGCGAATCTCTCCTTGCCCCGGGGCTCGGGGCGGTCGGGTGAACGTGGGTGAAGGAAGGGAGGGGGAGGTCTCAGCGGGCGGCGCGCGGGTCCAGGGCGTCCCGGACGGCGTCGCCGAGCAGGTTGAAGGCGAGCACGAAGACCAGCAGCGCGACGCCGGGGAAGACCATGTACGTCGGGTCGGCCTGGAACACCTCGGAGCCGCGGGAGATCATCCGGCCCCAGTCGGGGACGGGCTCGGTGATGCCCACACCGAGGAAGGACAGCACCGCCTCGGAGGCGACGAAGGACGGCACCGCCATGGTGGCGTGCACCAGCAGCTGCGCCCGGACGTTCGGCAGGAGTTCCCGGACGACGATGTGGAACCGGCTCGCGCCGAGCGCCCGGGCGGACTGCACGAAATCCCTTTCCCGGAGCGAGCGGACGGCGGCCCGCAGGGAAAGCGCGAGCGGAATCCAGCCGAACGCGGAGAAGACCAGGACGAGTACCAGGAACTGCATCCACTCCGGTTCCGCGGTGCCCGGATCGACCAGCCGGGACTGGATCACCGGGCTGAGCGCGAGCAGCAGGAGCAGCGTCGGAAAGGCCAGCAGGACGTTCGAGAGGAAGCCGAAGACCCGGTCGGTGACCCCGCCGAGGTAGCCCACCGCGACGCCGGCCAGCACCCCGAGCGCGGTGGTGACGGCGGCCGAGGCGAAGGCGATCAGCAGCGAGGTGCGGATGCCGTACAGCAGTTGGGTGAACACGTCCCGGCCGAGGCCGGGCTCCAGGCCGAACCAGAACTCCGCGGAGATGCCGCCGTTCGGCGCGAGGGGCAGGCCGCCGTCGCTGAGCAGGCCGGGAGTGTTCTGGCCGTAGTGCTCGGTGGGGTTCTTGCCGTACAGCGCGGCGATCAGCGGGGCCGCCAGGGCGATCAGCAGGAAGAGCAGGACGACGCCGAGCGCGACGGCCCCGGTGCGGTCGCGGCAGACCCGGCGCAGCAGGCTCTTCGGGGCGGGCGCCGGGGGGCGCGCCGGGGCGTCCGGCGCTGCGACTTGTTCGACCACTGCCATGAGAGGCGTACTCCCCGAATTCTCTGCCGCCCCGTGGGTCTGGGTGCGTCGGCGGGCATTTCAGGACGGCCGGTCCGGGGGTTTCCCGGAAGGCCTTCCGGGCGTCATCAGACCGGATGCCGGGGAGTTTCCGCAAATCATTCAGAGGGCGTCCGCGAACTGGTTCCCGTGCTTTGTTTCGGGAATTGTGACGGCTTCATTCCGCCGCAATACTGCCGTAGCAATAGAACGGACATAAGCGGACGAAAGGAGTGACATGTCCGCCGCCGTCCCGGATGGTGAGACCTCTGCCACAGGCCGCCCGGCATTGGTACGATTCCGGCGGGCCGCGACTGGCGCGCACGGATGGAATCGACCATCGGGAAGCGGCCCCGTGCCGGATCACGACGCAGTTGCCGAGCGCCTGGGCCCCCCGACCTCCCGCCAGGAGACCGCCATGGCCCAGCAGCCGCACACGGCCGCCACCCCCGCCGCCAACACCGCCTTCCGCTCCGCGCTCGACGTGGTCCGCGAGGTCGAGCCGCGGATCGCCGCCGCCATCGGCCAGGAGATCGACGACCAGCGCGCCTCGCTCAAGCTCATCGCCAGCGAGAACTACGCCTCCCCGGCCGTCCTGCTCGCGATGGGCAACTGGCTCAGCGACAAGTACGCCGAGGGCACCGCCGGCCGCCGCTTCTACGCCGGCTGTCGCAACGTCGACACCGTCGAGACCATCGCCGCCGAGCACGCCCGCGCCCTGTTCGGCGCCGACCACGCCTACGTCCAGCCGCACTCCGGCATCGACGCCAACCTCACCGCCTTCTGGGCCGTCCTCTCCCAGCGCGTCGAGAGCCCCGCCCTGGAGCGCGCCAAGGTCCGCAACGTCAACGACCTCACCGAGCAGGACTGGGCCGAGCTGCGCCGGGACCTCGGCAACCAGCGCATGCTCGGCATGTCCCTGGACACCGGCGGCCACCTCACCCACGGCTTCCGCCCCAACATCTCCGGCAAGATGTTCGACCAGCGCAGCTACGGCACCGACCCGGCCACCGGCCTGATCGACTACGACGCGCTGCGCGCCACCGCCCGCGAGTTCCGCCCGCTGATCCTGGTGGCCGGCTACTCCGCCTACCCGCGGCGGGTGAACTTCGCGAAGATGCGCGAGATCGCCGACGAGGTCGGCGCCACCCTGATGGTCGACATGGCGCACTTCGCCGGCCTGGTCGCGGGCAAGGTGCTCACCGGCGACTTCGACCCGGTCCCGCACGCCGACATCGTCACCTCCACCACCCACAAGTCGCTGCGCGGCCCGCGCGGCGGCCTGGTCCTCAGCACCGCCGCGCTCGCCGAGCACGTCGACCGCGGCTGCCCGCTGGTGCTCGGCGGCCCGCTCTCGCACGTCATGGCCGCCAAGGCGGTCGCCCTCGCCGAGGCCCGCCGCCCCGAGTTCCGCACCTATGCCCAGCAGGTCGTGGACAACGCGCAGGCGCTCGCCGAGGGCCTGCTGCGCCGCGGCACCGCGCTCGTCACCGGCGGCACCGACAACCACCTCGTGCTCGCCGACGTCTCCGGCCACGGCCTGACCGGCCGTCAGGCCGAGGCCGCGCTGCTCGACTCCGGCGTCGTCACCAACCGCAACTCCGTCCCGCAGGACCCGAACGGCGCCTGGTACACCTCCGGCGTGCGGATCGGCACCCCGGCGCTCACCACCCGCGGCCTCGGCGCCGCCGAGATGGACGAGATCGCCGGCCTGATCGACACCGTGCTGCGCGCCACCGCCCCGGCCGCCACCGCCTCCGGCGCCCCGTCCAAGGCCCAGTACACCCTGGACCCGGCGGTCGCCGAGGGCGTCGCCAAGCGCGCCGCCGACCTGCTCGCCGGCTTCCCGCTCTACCCGGGCGTCGACCTGGTCTGACCCCGGACGCGGGCCCGGCCGGGTCGGTCCCGGCCGGGCCCGCGGCGTCGGCGCCCGGGGTGAGGCGTCAGTACTGGAGCGACTTGGTCTGGAGGTACTCCTCCAGGCCGTACCGGCCCAGCTCGCGGCCGAGGCCCGAGTTCTTGTAACCCCCGAACGGGGCCAGCGGGTTGAAGCGGCCGCCGTTGAGGTCGACCTGCCCGGCGTCCAGCCGGCGGGCGAAGCGGGCGGCGGTCTCGGTGTCGGCCGCCCAGACCCCGGCGGCCAGGCCGTACTCGGTGGCGTTGGCCAACTCGGCGGCGTGGTCCTCGTCGTCGTACGCCAGGACCGCCAGCACCGGCCCGAACACCTCCTCGCGGGCCACCGTCATGTCGGGGGTGACGTCGGCGAGCACCGTCGGGCGGACGTAGTAGCCGGTGCCGAGGCCGTCCGGGGCGTCGGCACCGCCCGCCACCAGGCGCGCGCCCTCGGCGAGCGCGCCGGTGATGTAGCCGCGCACCCGCTCGCGCTGGCGGGCGCTGACCAGCGGTCCGATCCTGGTCCCCGGGTCCCTCGGGTCGCCCGGGACGTACTTGCCGGCCGCCTTCGAGGCGAGCGCCACCGCCTCGTCGTACTGGTCGCGGTGGACCAGCAGCCGGGTCCACGCGCTGCAGGTCTGGCCGGCGTTGGTGAACACGTTGGCGACGTTGACGTTCACCGCGCGGGCCAGGTCGGCGCCCGGCAGCACCACGTTGGCGGACTTGCCGCCCAACTCCAGGGACACCCGCTTGATGCCGCGTCCGGCGGCCTCGGCGACCGCCCGCCCGACCGCCGTCGAGCCGGTGAAGGACACCACGTCCACGTCCGGGTGGCCGGCCAGCGCCGCGCCCGCCACCGCGCCGGTGCCGGTCACCAGGTTGAACACCCCGGCGGGGAAGCCCGCCGTGTCGACCAGCCGGGCGAACAGCCGGGCCACCAGCGGGGTGTCCTCGGCCGGCTTGAGGACCACCGGGCAGCCGGCCGCCAGCGCGGGCACCACCTTGGCGGCGATCTGGTGCAGCGGGTAGTTCCACGGCGTGATCGCCGCGACCACCCCGGCCGGCTCGGCGTGCACCACCGAGTTGCCGATCCGCTCCTCGAACGGGTAGTCGGCCAGCAGCTCCAGGTAGGAATCGGTGATCGTCAGCGGCAGCGTGGCCTGCACCGCGGTGGCGAAGCCGATCGGCGCGCCCAGCTCGGCCGTCACGGTGGCGGCGATCTCCTCCTGGTGGGCGGCCAGGCCGTCGCGCAGCCGGGTCAGCGGGACCAGCCGCTCGGCGACGGTGGTCGCGCCCCAGGCGCGGGCCGCCCGGCGGGCCGCCGCCACGGCGGCGCCGACGTCCGCCGCGCCGCCGGCCGGGACGGTCGCGAGCACGCGCTCGGTCGCCGGGTCGAGCACCGGGATCGACCCCTCGTCCAGCGCGGGCCGCCAGGCGCCGTCGACATACTGATCGGTGTACTCGGCGTACCCCTCGGCCCGCTCGCTCTCGCCCGCCATGTGCTGCCCTCTCCTGCCGGTTCCGCTGGTCCTCGCGCCCCCGCCGGCCCTTCGTACAGCCGGCCCCGGGGCCAGTCAACGGGGCGCGCCCCGGGGGACGCAAGGTCCGGCGGGAGCACCACCGGGGCGCGCCGCGGCGGCGCTCGCGGCCCGCGTCAGCCATCCGGAGCAGTCCCTGGGGGGACTCACGCCGGGGCGTGCCGGTTCAGCGAAGATCGTTTTCCGTGACGATGGCAAATCCGCTGAGGCGGCGGCAATATGGACGAAGCGGTCCACCGTTCCGGGGCGGAACGCGGTCAAGTACGCGCACATAGTGCCGGGTCGCGAAATCCTTTCTCCGAACTCCGTCCAAGTTCGCTCGGGAGCCGGTAGATTGCGGCGAACTCGGCTACGTAGGACTACGGTTGGCGGCAGGTCGCGTCCTGTCCACGTGCCCGAGGCTTCACCCCGCCCGGGCGCAGGGGCCGACGAGGACCGTCGCCGGCAGCCGGGGCGGGCGGGCCCCTCCAGGGCCCGGAGAAAAGCCCCCCATGGTCGTTCGTACCGTCTTAGGAGCCGCTTCGTGACCGACGCCGCACTTGGAACCGACCAGCAGGAGCCGGCCGTTCTGGATGATGTGCCGGGGTGGTTCTGGGACCACGACCGTCATCTCTTCGACTGGTTCCTCGGGCGCCAGGAGAAAGCGGGATTCTCCGGGGACCTCATGGAAATGGGGGCCTACCTGGGCCGCAGCGCGATCGTGATCGGGGCGCACCTCCAGGCGGGCGAGACCTTCACGGTCTGCGACCTGTTCGACTCGGACGCACCGGACGACGAGAACGCCGCCGAGATGGACATGTCCTACCGCAGGACGCTGACCCGCACCGCCTTCGAGACCAACTACCTCTCCTTCCACGACCGGCTGCCGGAGATCATCCAGGCCCCCACCTCGGTCCTGGCCGACGGCCGCATCCCGGCGGGCGGGTTCCGGTTCATCCACATCGACGCCTCGCACCTCTACGAGCACGTGGCCGGCGACCTCCAGGTGGCCAGGACCGCGCTCGCGCCGGAGGGCGTCGTGGTGCTGGACGACTACCGCTCCGCGCACACCCCGGGCGTCGCCGCCGCCACCTGGGAGGCGGTCTTCAACCACGGCCTGCGGCCCGTCGTGCTCACCGATACCAAGTTCTACGGCACCTGGGGCGACCCGGAGGCCGCCCAGCTCGACCTGCTGGCCCGCCGGGGCACCCTGCCGGACTGCGACATCACCACGGAGACGCTCGCCTCGCACCGGGTGGTCCGGATCAGCGGCAGCTCCGACGGCGCCGAGCCGTTCCGGGTCTCCCGCCACCACGACCGGCTGGCCGCCGAGGCGGTGCGCCGCGAGCAGTCGCAGGCCACCGAGGACGCCCTGCGCGCCGCCGAGCGCGAGCGCGACGAGGCCGTCCGCGACCTCGCCGCACGCCGCGCCCGCGCCGCCGAGCGCCGCCGCCCGGCCAATGTCGCCAAGCGGGCGGTGGGCGACCTGCTGCCGCCGGTGGTCACCTCCGCCATCCGCCGCGCCCGCCGCGGCTGACCCGTCCCGCCGGCCGCGCACCCCCGACCGCGGGGGTGCGCGGCCGGCGTGTTGCCGCCGGTAGCGCGCCGCCTCCGTCCGGAGCATCGAAAGCGGTACCGCTCAGGGTCGGAAGAATGCGCTTTTCCGACTCCTCCCACCCGGCCGAGGATGGCAGGCGAACCAGCCCGCCGGGAGGAATCCGTGTCGCCTGTCTCGCCCGCCGTCCAGTCGCCCCTCGCCGCCCCGCCCGGCGCCCTGCCCGCGGAGCCGCCCGTGGACGCCGGACTGCTGCCGCTCACCGCCGGGACGGGCCCCGCCGGCCTCGCCGTCGGCGGCGTGGCACTGACCGAACTCGCCCGCCGCTTCGGCACCCCGCTCTTCGTCTACGACGAGGAGCACCTGCGCCGCCGCTGCCGCGAGGCCGTCGCCGCCTTCGGCCCGGACAACGTCGCCTACGCCTCCAAGGCCTTCCTCTGCACCGCGATGGCCCGGCTCGCCGCCGAGGAGGGCCTGCTGCTCGACGTCGCCTCCGGCGGCGAACTGCGCACCGCCCTGCACGCCGGGGTCTCCCCGGAGCGGATCGTGCTGCACGGCAACAACAAGAGCGACGCCGAACTGCGCACCGCCCTCACCGCGGGCCTGCGGCACGTCGTCGTCGACAGCTTCGACGAACTGGACCGGATCGAGCGCCTGGTCGCCGAGGAGGGCCTGCCGCCGGCCCGGGTCCAGCTGCGGGTGGCGCCGGGCGTCGCGGCGGGCGCCCACGAGGCGATCCAGACCGGCGGACACGACTCCAAGTTCGGCTTCGGACTGCTGGACGGCGCCGCCGGGGCCGCCGTCCGCCGGGCCGCCGCCTCGCCGGCGGTCCACCTGGAGGGCGTCCACGCGCACGTCGGCTCGCAGGTCCTGGACCCGGCCGAACTCGCCGACGGCGCCGCCGCCGTGGCCCGGTTCGCGGTGGACAGCGGGGTGGCCCGGCTGACCGTCGGCGGCGGCCTCGGTGTGGCGTACCTGGCCGGCCAGAGCGCGCCGTCCTTCGCCGTGTGGGCGGACCGGGTGCGGGCGGCCGTCCGCGGGGCCGGCTGGAGCGGGGAGGTCGGCGTCGAACCGGGGCGCTCGATCACCGCGCGGGCCGGGCTGACCCTCTACCGGGTGGGCACGGTCAAGCGGATAGCGGGCGTGCGGACGTATGTGAGCGTCGACGGCGGGATGAGCGACAACCTCCGCCCCGCCCTGTACGGCGCGCGCTACGAGGCGTTCCTGCCGCGCTGCCCCGAGGAGCCCCGGCCGCTGCGCGCCCGCCTGGTCGGCAAGCACTGCGAGAGCGGGGACGTCATCATCGACGACGCCGCCCTCCCGGCCGGCCTGCGGATCGGCGACGTGCTCGCCACCCCGGTCACCGGCGCGTACGGGTACGCGATGGCGTCGAACTACAACAAGCTGCCGCGCCCGGCCGTGGTCTTCGTCCGCGACGGCGACGCCCGGGTGGTGGTGCGCAGGGAGACCGAGGAGGACCTGCTCCGCCTCGACGCCGACGCCTGACCGCCGCCGCTTGACCGCCGGCGCCCGGCGCCCGACCCGGGTGGCTGCCCCAGGCTGACCGGCCCGCCTCGCGCCCGCTCCCGCGGCGCGACCGGCGGGCCGGACCCCTTTTGTCCCGCTCCGCCCCTGACCGGCCGAGATGACCTACCCTGGCCCGATGCTGAACAGCGCCCGTCTGCTCGTCCTGCTGGAGATCGCCCGCCGGGGCACCATCGTGGCCGCGGCGCAGGCGCTGCACCTGAGCCCGTCCGCCGTCTCCCACCAGCTGGCCCGCCTCGAACAGGAGTTGGGCGTCGCGCTGGTCGAGCGCCAGCCGCAGTCGCTGCGGCTGACCCCGGCCGGCGTCCGGCTGGCCGAGCACGCCCAGGCGATCGCCGACCTGATGGCCGTCGCCCAGGACGACCTGCGCGCCCACTCCGAGGGCACGGCGGGCGTGCTGCGGCTCGGTTTCTTCGCCTCGGCCGGCCTCGACCTGCTGCCCCGGGCGCTCACCGCCTTCTCGGCCCGGCACCCGCAGGTCGAACTCGAACTCATCATGGGCCAGCCGCACGAACTGCTCCCCGACCTGGAGGCCGGCCGGCTGGACGCGGCGGTGGTCTTCGAGCACCCGCTCGACCCGTGGATCCGGCAGGCCGCCCGCCAGGGCGTGGCCGAGGTCGAACTCTACTTCGACGAGCCGCAGTTGGTGATCGTGCCGCTGCGCCACCGGCTCGGCCGGCGCTCCCTCGTCCGGCTCGCCGAGCTCGACGGCGAGAGCTGGATCGGCACCCACGGCGGCTCCACCGGCGAGCCGGTGCTGGAACGCGCCTGCGCCGCCGAGGGGTTCCGCCCCCGGGTGCGCTGCCGCAGCGACCACTACCAGGTGACGATCAACCTCGCCCGGGCCGGCATGGGCGTCGCGCTGATCCCGGCCCTCGGCCTGGCCGACAGCGCCGGTGTGCACGTCTGCCGGCTGGACCACCCGCAGCTGCACCGCCGGATCGGCGTGGCCACCCGGGCCACCAACCGCAACCCGGCCGTCCGGGCGTTCCTCGGCGAACTGCGGGCGGCCGCCGGGGAGGTCAGGTCACTGCTCGAACTGCAGTGGTCCTGACCACCCCGGCGGCCGCCGACCGCCGTACCCCGGATGTCCGTCCAGCCGGGCGCCCGCTCAGCCGCCCGCCTGCCGCAGCAGTGCGCAGGTCGCCGGCTCGCCGCGCAGCGCGCCCGCCGCGAGCGCCCGCCCGACCTCGCGGATGGCGTGCACCGCCGCGCGCTCGGTGCTCGGCCCGAGCGCCACGTCCCAGTGCGCGATCACCGCGTAGGCCACCCGCCGGGTGCCGATCAGCACCCCGGCGTCGGCCCGCACCCCGGTGTCGGTCCCGGTCTTGTTGGCGACCAGCAGCCCACCGGGCAGCGGACCGGGGAAGCACTCCGCGTACGGGTCGTGCTGGACCAGTGCGGGCACCAGCCCGTGGTCGGTGTTGGAGCGCATCCACGCCAGCAGCCGCGCCGACGCGCCGGGCGTGACCAGGTCGCCCCGGACGGCCAGCGCGACCAGCCGCGCGAGGTCCCGGGCGGTCCCGGTGGCGAACACCGGCGCAATGCCGGGCCCGCGGACGTCCCGGACCCGGTCGTGCAGGGTGAGCCGGTCCAGTCCGAGGTTGCGGGCCAGCCGCTCGGTGGCGGGCAGGCCGACGGTCCGCAGCAGCGCGTTGGTGGCCGTGTTGTCGCTGACCGAGGCGGTCAGCCAGGCCAGGTCCTCGACCGTCCAGCCGCACCCGTCCGCGCCGCCACCCGCACCCGCGCCCGCACCCGCGCCAGCGCCCGCGCGTGGGCGCGAGAGCCGCCGCAGCAGGCCGGTGCCGCCGGTCACGTCCTCGTCCTCGATCGGCACCACCGCGTCCGCCCGCAGCTCCCCGGCGTCCAGCCGGCGCGCCACCTCGGCGAGCAGCAGCAGCTTGGACGCGCTGGCGACCGGCAGCACCACCGTGTCGTCCACCCCGACCGAGCCGCCCCCGTCGCTCCCGTCCGATCCGGCCGTCAGCTCCACGTCCGCGTCCACGTCCACCGCCGCGACCGCCAGGGTCAGCGGCAGCGCGGCCGCCGACCTCGCGGCGGCCGCCACCTGCGCCAGGATCATCGGACCCGTACCACCTCTCCGGCCCGGGCGTCCGTCGGCCGCCCGTCACGCACCGCGACCTGCCCGGCGACCACCACGGCCGCCACCCCCCGCGGCGGCAGCAGCGGCTGCTCGAAGGTGGCCGCGTCCCGGACGGCGTCCGGGTCCAGCACCACCAGGTCCGCCACCGCGCCGTCGCGGACCACCCCGCGCCCGGCGAGCCGGAACCGCGCCGCCGGCAGCCCGGTCATCTTGTGCACCGCGTCCTCCAGCGACAGCAGTCCCTCGTCCCGGCCGTAGTGGCCGAGCACCCGGGCGAAGCTGCCCGCCCAGCGCGGATGCGGCTTCCCGGGCTTGGGCACGCCGTCCGAGCCGATCATCGACAGCGGACTGGCCAGCACCCGGCGGACGTCGTCCTCGCGCATCGAGTGGCTGATGATGGTCACCTCCCCCTGTGAGTCGAGCAGCAGGTCGCAGACGTAGTCGACCGGGTCGACGCCGCCCGCGGCCGCGAGTTCCGCGATCCGGTGGCCCTCCGCCGCGCGGCGGGCCGGGGCGGCGGCGACCGCGATCAGGTCCCAGCCGCCGTTGCCGACGGTGTTCTCCCAGCCGTCCACCCCGCCCGCGATGTCCGCCCGGATCCGCTCGCGCACCTCAGGGCGGCGCAGCCGCTCCAGCAGCGCGCCGATCCCGCCCTCGCTGGCCCACGGCGGCAGCATCGCGTGCAGCACCGTACTGCCCGCCGTGTAGGGGTAGACGTCGCACAGGACGTCCAGGCCGTCCGCGCGGGCCTGTTCGAGCCGGGGGAGGGTGCGCAGCGTGGCGCCCCAGGCGTGCCGGCCCGCGGTCTTGTGGTGGGAGACCTGGAGCGGTGCGCCGGAGCGTGCGGCGATCTCCAGGGCCTCCTCCAGGGCCTTCTCCACCTGGGACATCTCGTCCCGCAGATGGGTGACGTACGGCTTGCCGTGCCGGGCCGCGACCCGGGCCAGCGCGACGATCTCCTCGGTGTCGGCGTAGGTGCCGGGCGGGTAGATCAGGCCGGTGGAGAACCCGGCCGCGCCCTGGGCGAGGGCGCGGTCGAGCAGTCCGCACATCGCGTCCAGCTCCTCGGGCCGGGGCGGCCGGTCGGCGAAGCCCATCACCCCGGCGCGCAGCGTGCCGTGGCCGACCAGCGAGGCGAGGTGGTTGCGCCGCAGTTCGGGCCGCTGGGCGGCGGCGAAGGCGGCGAAGTCCTCGGCGGGGCCGACCGGGCCGATGCCGAAGGTGACCCGCAGGTGCTCGGCCAGCTCCGGCAGCCGCTCGGGCAGGCAGGGAAAGAGGCTGCTGCCGCAGTTGCCGCTGATCTCGGTGGTCACGCCCTGGAGGAGCGGGGCGAGCCGCAGCTCCTCCAGGGCGCCCCACGCGGTGTCCTTGTCGTCGGCGACCGCGGCCGACTCCCCGACGGCGGCCGGCTCCCCGACGGCGGCCAGCGCGTCGGAGTGCGTGTGCACGTCGATGAACCCGGGGGTGACGACCAGGCCGGTGGCGTCCAGGACCGGCACCGAGCGCTCGCCCGCCCCGTCCGCGCCGGACCCGGGCGCCAGCACGGTGACCCGCCCGCCCGCCACCGCGAGGTCGGCGGGCCGCGCCGGCGCCCCGGTGCCGTCCACCAGCAGGCCGCCGCGGACCAGGAGTTCCACGCCCGCCATCACAGCACCGTCGCCAGGAAGGCCCGGGTGCGCTCGTGGCGCGGGGCGGTGAACACCTCGTCCGGGCGTCCGGCCTCGACGACCGCGCCCTGGTCCATGAAGACGACCCGGTCGGCGACCTCGCGGGCGAACCCCATCTCGTGGGTGACGACGATCATCGTCATCCCGCTGCGGGCCAGGTCGCGCATCACGCCCAGCACCTCCCCGACGAGTTCGGGGTCGAGCGCCGAGGTGGGCTCGTCGAAGAGCATCAGCGTCGGCTCCATGGCCAGCGCCCGGGCGATCGCGACCCGCTGCTGCTGGCCGCCGGAGAGCTGGCCCGGGTAGTGGTCGGCGCGGTCGGCGAGGCCGACCCGGTCCAGCAGCTCGCGGGCCTGCCGCTCGGCCGCGGCCCGGCCGCGGCCCTGGACGGCGACCGGCCCCTCCATCACGTTCTGCACCGCCGTGCGGTGCGGGAAGAGGTGGAAGCGCTGGAACACCATGCCGATCCGCTCGCGCTGGCGCTGGATGTCCTTGGGCCGCCGCTCGCGCAGCGTGGTCCCGCCGGAGCCGGCCGGCTCGTAGCCGATCAGCTCGCCGTTGACGGCGATCCGCCCGGCATCGATCTTCTCCAGGTGGTTGAAGCAGCGCAGCAGGGTGGACTTGCCCGAGCCGGAGGGCCCGATCACACAGAGCACCTCCCCGCTGCGCACCTCCAGGTCGATCCCGCGCAGCACCTCCAGATCGCCGAAGTGCTTGCGCACGCCGCGCGCCGAGAGGATCACCTCGTCCGTCGCCACCGTCACTTCGCCACCCCCTTCTTCTTGACGTCCGTCTTCCTCGCCCCGGGCCGCAGGTTGCGCAGCACCCGCTGCCCGAGCGCCGGGCGCGCCGTCTGCGCCCCGGGGCTGAACTTCCGCTCCACGGCGTGCTGCGCGACGCTCGCGATGGTCGTCAGCACCAGGTACCAGATCGACGCCACCACCAGCAGCGCGATGACCTCGAAGTTCGCCAGGTACAGGTGCTGGGAGACCGTCATCAGGTCGGCGCCCGCGATGACCGAGACCAGCGAGGTGGTCTTCAGCATCGAGATGAACTGGTTCCCGAACGGCGGGATGATCACCCGCATCGCCTGCGGCAGCACCACCCGGACGAGGATCTGCCGGTTGGACATGCCGAGGGCCGCCGCGGCCTCCCGCTGCCCGGGGTCGACGCTCTGGATGCCGGCCCGGACGATCTCCGACATGTAGGCGCCCTCGTTGATCGACAGGCCCAGCAGCGCCGCGACGAAGCCGGTGATCAGCGCGTTGGTCTGCCAGCTCACCAGCTTCGGCCCGTCGAACGGGATGCCGATGGAGATCTCGGGGATCAGCAGCGCGAGGTTGAACCAGAAGATCAGCTGCACCAGCAGCGGCGTGCCGCGGAAGAACCAGGTGTACGCGCCGGACGTGGCCCGCAGCACCGGGCTGTCCGACAGCTGCATCACCGCCGCCAGCACGCCGATCACGATGCCGACCACCTGCGAGATCAGGGTCAGCTGGACGGTGACCCACAGGCCTTCCAGGATCACCCCGTCGAACTGGTACTTCGCGATGACGTCCCAGTGCAGGTTGGGGTTGACGATGACGGTGTACGCCAGCCAGACCGCCACGAACGCGGCCACCAGCACGGCCGCCCACCGCGCGGGCCGGGGCCGCCCGGTGATCCGCAGCGCGAGGTCCTCCTCGGCGGCCTTCGCCACGGTGGCGATCGCCGTGGCGCCTCTCATGCCGTCGCCCGTCACCGTGCTCACTGCCCGACCGTGTTGACGGTGGCCTTGGTGACCGCGCTGCCGCCGACCTCGTACTTGTCGAGCACCGTGCGGTACTCGCCCGAGTCGATCAGCTCCTGGAGCGCCCGCTGCACCGCGTCGCGCAGCCCGCTCTCCTTCTTCGCCACCCCGATGCCCCACGGCGCGGTCCCGTACTGCTCGGGCAGCACCTGGTAGGCGGTGTTCTTCTGGGCGAACATCTGCGCCACCGGGTAGTCCACGATGGTGGCGACGGCCCGCCCGCTGTCCAGCTGCAGCAGCCCGGTCGGCGCGTCCTCGCTCTGCGAGATGGTCATCTTCTCGGCGCACTTGGTGTTCTGCTGCTCGCCGATCTCCAGGTTGGAGCTGCCCTTGGCGAGCACCACCTGCTTGCCGCAGAGGTCCTCCAGGGACTTGATGCCCTGGGGGTTGTCCTTGGTGGTCATGACGACCCCGCCGGTGCGGAAGTAGTCGACGAAGTCAATGGCCTGGCGGCGCTGCTCGCTGTCGGTCATCGAGGACATCACCAGGTCGAACCGGCCGGCCTGGAGGCCCGGGATCAGCCCGTCGAACGAGGCGTTGGTCATCTCCAGCTTCAGCCCGAGCTTGGCCGCGACCGCCGCGGCGAGGTCCGGGTCGACCCCGGTCAGCTCGGTGGTGCCCGGCTTGTACATCTCCATCGGCGGGTACCCTACGGCGGTCGCCACTCTCAGCACGCCGGCCTGCTTGTACTTGCCCGGCAGCAGCTCGGCCGAGCTCTTTCCGGCGGTGTCCCCGGCGGCCGCACCCGGTGCGGCGGCCGAACCCTGGTCGGAACGCCCGCAGGCGGTGGCGGCCAGGGCCACCAGCGCCAGCGCGGCCAGACAACGCAGAGGACGGGGGCGGTTCATCGGCATCTCCCTCGGGCGGTGACGGTCCGCCGATGCTGGCAGCCGCTCCCAGCTGAATGGAAGATGATGAAACTATTGCCCCCTGACCAACGAAATACGTACGCCTCCCCCCCAACGCGTACATGCGAAAGCGCCGACCGGACGTCCTCCGGTCGGCGCTTTCGCATGTACGGCGGCGGTCAGGCCTGGGGAACCGCGGCGCTCTCCCGGTCGGGAACCGGCGCCCCGTCGGTCTCCAGCAGTTCGCGCTTGACGGCGGCCAGGCTGGGGTTGGCCCAGGCGCTGCGGACGCCCCAGGCGTAGAAGGCCAGGGCGATCACGGTGACGACGAGGAGGTCCCAGCCCTCCGGCAGGTAGCCGTGGCCGCCGAAGTCGGCGGAGCCGGCCCAGGAGACGCCGGCCATCACGAAGAGGTAGGCGACCATCCAGGCGCCCGCCTTGAGGTGCGGCTTCAGCTCGGCGAACGGCTTGCGCAGCTCGTAGAAGGCCCAGATCGGCAGGCCGGCCGCCATCAGCAGGATGACCTTGCCGGTGAGCGGCCAGCGGGCCCAGTAGAGCACCAGCGAGCCGAACACCATGGCGACCGGGGCGATCACCGGCATCGCGCGCAGCCGCACCGGGCGCGGCAGCTCGGGCGCCAGGCGGCGCAGCGCCATCACGGCGACCGGGCCGGTGATGTAGGAGATCACGGTGGCCACCGAGACGATCTCGGCGAGCGAGCCCCAGCCGCGGAAGACCGCGAGGAAGCCGAAGGCGACGACCAGGTTGAGCACCAGCGCCGGGCGCGGGATGCCGGTCCTGCGGTCGACCTTGCCGAAGACGGCCGGCAGGTGGCCGTTCTCCTGGACGCCGTGGATCATCCGGGAGGTGGTGGCGGCGTAGATCATGCCGGTGCCGCTGGGGGAGACGAAGGCGTCCGCGTACAGCAGCAGCGCGAGCCAGTTCAGGCCCCAGGCGATGGCCAGGTCGGCGAGCGGCGAGGTGTAGCCGAGGCCGCTCCAGCCGTTGGCGAGGTCGGCGGTCGGGACGGCGCCGAGGAAGGCGATCTGCAGCGCGACGTAGATCACCAGGGCGATCAGGATCGAGCCGATCACCGCCTTGGGCAGCGACTTGCCGGGGTTGCGGGCCTCGCCGGCCAGGTTGAGCGGGGACTGGAAGCCGTTGAACGCCCACACGATGCCGGAGACGGCCACCGCCGTGAACACCGCGCTCCAGCCGTTCGGGGCGAAGCCGCCGTGGTCGGTGAAGTGCGAGGTGTCGAAGTGCGCGAACAGCAGGGCGCCGGCGGTGAGGGTGGGGACGACCACCTTGAACACGGTGATCGCGGTGTTGGTCTTGGCGAACAGCGTGATCGCGAACCAGTTCAGCGCGAAGTACACCAGCAGCAGCACACTGGCCAGCGCCACACCGCTGACGGACAGCTCCCGCCCGTCGTACAGCCCCTTGGCCCAGTCGAAGTCCCAGGAGCTCATGTACTGCACCGAGGCGGTCGCCTCGCCGGGGATCACCGAGACGATGGCGATCCAGTTGGCCCAGGCGGCCAGGTACCCGGCCAGCGACCCGTGCGAGTACTGCCCGTACCGGACCATGCCGCCGGCCTTGGGGAACATCGACCCCAGCTCGCTGTAGGTGAGCGCGATGGTCAGGGCGACGGCCGCCCCGATCACCCAGGCGACGATCGACGCCGGCCCGGCCAGCCGCGCCGCCCGCTCGGCCCCGAAGAGCCACCCCGACCCGATGATCGACCCCAGCCCCACCGCGGTGAGGCTGATCGTGCCGAGCGAGCGGCGGTAGTGCTGGTGTGATGCCGTCGTCGACTCGGGTTCACTCACCGTATCGGTCCTCTGTCTCATCATGTCACTCGGTTTTCCGGACAAACGGAGACAGCCTAAACGGCCAAATCGGGCGAAACCTCAAATGACCCTCAAATGCGACCCAAAACACCCGATCGTTGTCATCTCGTGCCCGAACCATCACTCCCCGGGAGTAGGCCGACGGGAGGTCCGGCGGGCCCGAAAGGAGGATCCGAAAGGAGGTCCTGGAAAGGGCGGGGAAAAGAAAATTCCCCGTGGGATCTCTTTCGAGTTCCCACGGGGAATCCATGGTGTCCGAGGGGGGACTTGAACCCCCACGCCCGATAAAGGGCACTAGCACCTCAAGCTAGCGCGTCTGCCATTCCGCCACCCGGACGGGGTGTGTGCTTCGGGGGTTTTTGCTCGCCCCCTCGGCGACAGAGAGAACATTACCAGGGTTTCGGAGTGCTTCTCACCTGCGTTTCCCCGGTGGGGATGGTGGGGGTCGCGGGGATGGATCGCAGATGTGCGCGAAGCGGTGGTTCGACGGCGGTTAGCGGTCGGGTTGCGGACGGTGAACGGTCGGGAACGGGCGGGGGCGGTCCGACACGGGCAACTTGTCGACGGTGCCCCGGGCCCGGTGGCGGCTCTCCTAGCCTCTGTGCACCGAGGGCGCCATGAGCGGAACGCCTGATTCCCGGGTCGCGGACGAAGGGCGGCTGGACGTGGAGCGGATCAGCGAGGAAGAGGCGGCGGCACGGGGCGGCCCCGTCGAGGGGGTCTGGCGGTTCACCGTGCCGGCCGTGCAGGCCTCGGTGCCGCGCACCCGGCACGCGGTGCGCGACCGGCTGCTGGCCCAGGGGCTGGCGGAGAACCGCTACCAGGAACTGGTGGACGACCTGCTGCTGATCGTCTCGGAGCTGGTCGGCAACGCGGTGACGCACGCCGCCGAGCTGTCGCCGGAGGTGACCACCGAGCTGACGGTGCGCGGGGGCTGGGTACGGGTCTCCGTCGAGGACGGCGACCCGTACCGGCCGAAGGCGCTGGCGGCCGACGCGGGTCAGACCGGCGGGCGGGGGCTGCTGCTGGTGAAGAGCGTCACGCTGCAGGCCGGCGGGGTCTGCGACGTGGAGAAGGCGGGGGAGGGCGGCAAGGTGATCTGGGCCTCGCTGCCGCTCCCCCGGGGGGAGCATGGCTGACCGCGGGCGGACCGGCGGCACGGCGGGCGCACCGGGCGTGCCGGACACACCGGACGCACCGGGCGTGCCGGACGGACTACCAGGAGCTCCCGGCGATCTCGCGGATGCCGGGCAGGGCGGCCTCGAAGACGGTCCGGAACCACACCGAGAACGGCCGCTCCGCCTCCAGCGCGCGCAGTTCCTCGGCGGTCACGAAGGCGTAGTCGTCCACCTCGTCCGGGTTGGGCCGCACCGGCGCGGTGACCAGGCCCACGAACAGGTGGTTCCACTCCCGCTCGATCAGCCCGGAGGTCTCGTCCGGCAGGTCGTAGCGGACCGTGCCCGCCTCGCAGAGCAGCGCCGGGGCGACGCCCAGCTCCTCCGCGGTGCGCCGGGCGGCGGCCACGAACGGCGGCTCGTCGGGGTAGGGGTGGCCGCAGCAGGTGTTCGACCAGACGCCGGGCGAGTGGTACTTGCCGAGCGCCCGGCGCTGGAGCAGCATCCGGCCCTGCCGGTCGAAGAGGAAGACCGAGAACGCCCGGTGCAGCCGGCCGGGCTGCTGGTGGGCCCAGAGCTTCTCCGCGGTGCCGATCGTCACACCCTCGTCGTCCACCAGCTCCAGCAGGATCTCCTGCGGCGCCCCGGCGGACCCCGCGCCGCCGTCCACGTCCGTCTCGACGTCGAGGCCGGTGTCCAGCCCGGTGTCCAGCCCCCTGTCCGAGCCGGTGTCGAGGCCGGTCCCCCGGCCGGCGTCGGCGCCGGGACCGGCCTCCGGGTCGAGGTGGGTCGGGTGGTCGGTCGGCAGACTCTGGGGCATGAGGCCTCTTTCGGCAGCTTCGGGAGCACTTCGGGAGCACGGGGAGCAACCACGGCTCGCACCGGTGGCGTCGCGCCCCAGTCTGCCGTACGGGTGGCACCGCGCAGGGGTCCCACGCACAACCGGTCGGCACGGGGGCGTCAGGTGGCGGGGGAGGGGCGCCGTAATAGTAGAGATGTTCGGAATGTGTTCGATCGGTGTTCGACGCTCCGGCCGCGTTCGGGCCGGTGGTCATGGTCGCCTACCATCACATAGGACACCGCGGCCGCATCTCGGCGGCCCCGGCGCGCCATCGCCGGTCACCCGGAGACTCCCGGTAGCCGCGCGCGGCCGCGCACCGCACGACGGATCAGGAGACCCCGCATGATCGGCCTCGTTCTGGCAGCCGGCGCAGGCCGCCGACTGCGCCCGTACACCGACACCCTGCCCAAGGCGCTGGTGCCGGTCGACGGGGAGCGGACCGTCCTGGACCTCACCCTCGGCAACTTCGCCGAGGTCGGCCTGCGCGAGGCGGCGATCGTCGTCGGCTACCGCAAGGAGGCGGTGGAGGAGCGCAAGGAGGCCCTGGAGCGGAAGTACGGGGTCCGGCTCACCCTGGTCGAGAACGACAAGGCCGAGGAGTGGAACAACGCCTACTCCCTCTGGTGCGCCCGTGACCTCTTCACCGAGGGCCTGCTGCTCGCCAACGGCGACACCGTCCACCCGGTCTCGGTCCAGCGCACCATGCTGGAGGCCAACGCCCGGCTGGCCGCCGAGGGCCGCGAGCCCGGCATCCTGCTCGCCCTCGACACGGTCAAGCGCCTCGCCGACGAGGAGATGAAGGTGGTCGTCCACCCGACCGCCGGCATGCGCCGCATCACCAAGCTGATGGACCCGACCGAGGCCACCGGCGAGTACATCGGCGTCACCGTGATCAACCCGTCCGCCGCCGCCGACCTCGCCGACGCGCTGCGCGCCACCTACGAGCGCGACCCGCAGCTGTACTACGAGGACGGCTACCAGGAGATGGTCGACCGCGGCCTGCGGATCGACGTCCAGCCGATCGGCGAGGTCTCCTGGGTCGAGGTCGACAACCACGACGACCTGGCGAAGGCGCGGGAGATCGCGTGCCAGTACTGACCCGGCTGGTGCCCTCGCCGGTCTTCGTGGAGATCCGCCCGGGCGCGCTGGACTCCCTCGGCGGCATCCTCGCCGACCAGCGGGTGTCCGCCTCGGGCCGGATCGCGGTGGCGATCAGCAACGGCTCGGGCTCGGTGCTGCGCGCCCGGCTGGAGCCTGCGCTGCCCGGTGCCGACTGGTACAGCGTCGAGGACGGCAGCCTCGACAGCGCGGTCCGGCTGGCGGACGAGATCCGCGGCGGGGTGCACGGCGGCCACTACGACACCGTCGTCGCCCTGGGCGGCGGCAAGATCATCGACGTGGCCAAGTACGCCGCCGCGCGGATCGGCCTGCCGCTGGTCTCCGTCCCCACCAACCTGGCCCACGACGGCATCTGCTCGCCCGTCTCCACCCTGGACAACGTCGGCGGGCGCGGCTCCTACGGGGTGCCCAGCCCGATCGGCATCGTGATCGACCTGGACGTGATCCTGGGCGCCCCGCCGCGCTTCGTCGCGGCCGGCATCGGCGACATCGTCTCCAACATCTCGGCCTGCGCCGACTGGGAGCTGTCGCACGCCGAGACCGGCGAACCGGTGGACGGACTGGCCGTCGCGATGGCCCGCTCGGCCGGCGAGAACCTGCTGCGCCACCCGGGGAACCTCCAGGACCGGGGCTTCCTGACGGCCCTCGCGGAGGCACTGGTACTGTCCGGCATCGCGATGAACATCGCGGGCAGCACCCGGCCCTCGTCGGGCGCCTGCCACGAGATCTCGCATGCCCTGGACGTGCTGTATCCCAAGCGGTCCGCCCAGCACGGCGAGCAGGTCGGCCTCGGCGCCGCCTTCGCCAGCTTCCTGCGGGGCGAGCGTGAGCTGACCGGCCTGATCGTGGAGCGCCTGGCGCACCACGGGCTGCCGGTGACCGCCGCTCAGATCGGCTTCACCGAGGCGGAGTTCACCGAGGCGGTGCACTACGCTCCGAACACCCGGCCGGGCCGCTTCACCATCCTTGAGCACCTCGACCTCTCCCCTTCCGCAATCAGGGACGCGTACGCCGACTATGTCCAAGCCGTCAACAGCTGACCGCTCCGCCGCGGGGGCCGCGCCGCCGCCGGTGGACCTGACCCGCCGGCCCTCGATCGAGGAACTGCGCGCGGTGATCCACCCGGAGGGCATGCTCCAGCGCCGCAGCGCCGAGCACTGGGCCGGCCGGCTCTACATGCGGAAGATCTCGCTGCGGATCACCCGGGTGCTGTCCACCGTGACGGCGATCACGCCCAACGGCCTGACCTACCTGATGATGGTCACCGGCATCCTGGCCGGCGCCGCGCTGGTCGTCCCGGGGATCGCGGGCGCCGTGCTGGCGGCCCTGCTGATCCAGGTGTACCTGCTGCTGGACTGCGTGGACGGCGAGGTGGCCCGCTGGCGCCGGCAGACCTCGCTCACCGGCGTCTACCTGGACCGGGTCGGCCACTACATGTCCGAGGCGGCCCTGCTGACCGGCCTCGGCCTGCGCGCCACCGACCTGCTCCACCGCGAGGGCTCCGCCGCGCAGTGGGAGTGGGCCTTCCTCGGCACGCTGGCCGCGCTCGGCGCGATCCTGATCAAGTCGGAGACCGACCTGGTCGACGTCGCCCGCGCCCGCAGCGGGATGACGGCGGTCGAGGACAGCGCCTCGGTGCCGCGCTCGGCCGGCGTCGCCAGGGCCCGCCGGGCGGCCTCGCTCCTCAAGTTCCACCGGCTGGTCGGCGCGGTCGAGGCCTCGCTGTTCATCCTGGCCGCGGGCGTCGCCGACGTCCTCCACGGGGGACTGTTCTTCACCCGGATCGCCGTCGTCGTGCTGGCCGCGATCGCCATGCTGCAGACCGTGCTGCACCTGCTGAGCATCGTCCTGTCGAGCAGGCTCAGGTGAGCCGGGTGAAGGGGAGCAGCGTGAACGGGAGCGACGTGCAGGGGAGCGACGTGCAGGGGACCGGAACCGAGGCCGCGGGGGGCACCGGCGCCGACGCCTTCCGGCTCGGCGCGGTGATCATCACCATGGGCAACCGCCCGGCCGAGCTGACCGCGCTGATCGAGTCGGTCCGCGCCCAGCAGGGCCCGCCCGTCGAGCTGGCCGTGGTCGCCCAGGGCGTCCCGATGCCCCCGCTCCCGGAGGGCGTGCGCACCGTCGAGCTGCCCGAGAACCTCGGCATCCCCGGCGGGCGCAACGTCGGCATCGAGCTGTTCGGCCCCAACGGCCGGGACGTCGACGCGGTGCTGTTCCTGGACGACGACGGCCGGCTGCCCGGCACCGACGCGGCCCGGCTGCTGCGCGAGGCCTTCACCGCCGACCCGGAGCTCGGCATCGTGAGCTTCCGGATCGCCGACCCGGACACCGGCGCCACCCAGCGCCGCCACGTGCCCCGGCTGCGCGCCAGCGACCCGCTGCGCTCCTCCCGGGTGACCACCTTCCTCGGCGGGGCGAGCGCGGTGCGCTGCGCGGTGTTCGAGAACGCCGGCCAGCTGCCCGCCGAGTTCTTCTACGCGCACGAGGAGACCGACCTCGCCTGGCGCGCGCTGGACGCCGGATGGTCCATCGACTACCGCGCCGACGTGGTGCTCCACCACCCCACCACCTCGCCCGCGCGGCACGCCACGTACTTCCACAATGTGGCCCGGAACAGGGTTTGGCTCGCGAGGCGGAACCTTCCGGCCCTGTTGGCGCCTCTATACCTGGGAACCTGGTTCCTGCTCACGCTGGCCCGCCGGCCCTCCCCGGAGGCGCTCAAGGCCTGGCTGGGCGGGTTCAAGGCGGGCTGGCGCGAACCCTGCGGTGCGCGGCGGCCCATGCGATGGCGTACCGTGTGGCGCCTGACCCGGCTGGGCCGACCGCCGGTCATCTGATCAGTCCGACGACCGTGCGGTAGGACGGCCGTCATGGCCGGTGACCACACACCGGCCGCACTCCCCCCGATATCCGAGTGGATCCCCAGCGGCGCAAGGCCGGCGGACCCCCGTCGACCGGCCCGGTGCCGACGATCCCGCGCGAAGGACGAATGTGTCGACAGTGAGTGAACCCGTCAGCCTCTCAGCCCCGAGGGGGGCGGACGCGGGCCTGACCCCCAAGCAGCTTGCGGACAAGTACGGCCTGACGGTGAGCGGCAGACGGCCCGGCCTGTTCGCCTACAGCAAGCAGCTCTGGGCCCGCCGCCACTTCATCTGGGCCTTCGCCACGGCGCGCCTGGTGGCCCAGTACACCGACGCCAAGCTCGGCCAGATCTGGCAGGTCGTGACGCCGCTGCTGAACTGCGCGGTGTTCTACCTGGTCTTCGGCGAGATCCTGAGCAACAAGGACGACAACCCGTACTACGTCGCCTGGCTCTGCATCGGCGTCTTCATCTTCCAGTTCACCCAGAACGCCGTGCAGTCCGGCACCCGGGCGATCTCGGACAACCTCGGGCTGATCCGGGCGCTGCATTTCCCGCGCGCCTCGCTGCCGGTCGCGTTCACCGTCATCCAGCTCCAGCAGCTGCTGATCTCGATGGTCGTGCTGTTCGCGGTGGTGCTGCTGAACGGCGTCGAGCCCGGCCGGACCTGGATCCTGGTGGTCCCCGCGCTGGTGCTGCAGTCGATGTTCAACACCGGCGTCGCCCTGATCTTCGCCCGGATCGGCGCCAAGACCAGCGACATCTCCCAGCTGATCCCGTTCGCGATGCGCGCCTGGCTGTTCCTGTCCGGTGTCATGTACAGCATCACGGACAAGATCAAGGAGTGGCCGGAGTTCTGGCAGAAGGTGATGGAGCTCAACCCGGCCTCGGTCTACATCGACCTGGTCCGCCACGCCCTCGCCCCGGTCATCTACAACAAGCACCAGGCGCAGTTCCTGGAGTTCCCGCCGCACCAGTGGAAGTACGGGATCGCCTGGGGTGTGGGCATGCTGGTCATCGGATACGTCTTCTTCTGGAAGGCTGAGGAGGAATACGGCCGTGGCTGACACCGACGTGCGGGGGACCGACCTGACCAAGGGCCTGAAGGACGCCGCCCCGCGCCGCAAGCTGTTCGACGCGGACGTCGCCCGCGAGCCCACCGTCATCTGCGACGACGTGCACATCACCTACCGGGTGCACGGCGCCGGCTCCGGCAAGGGCAGCGCCACCTCGGCGCTCAGCCGGATCATCAGCCGCAAGCGCGCCTCCGGCGTGCGCGAGGTGCGCGCGGTGAAGGGCGTCAGCTTCACCGCCTACCGGGGCGAGGCGATCGGCCTGATCGGCTCCAACGGCTCCGGCAAGTCCACCATGCTGGCGGCCATCGCCGGCCTGCTGCCGACCGAGAAGGGCGGCATCTACACCAACGGCCAGCCCTCGCTGCTCGGCGTCAACGCCGCGCTGATGAACGAGCTGACCGGCGAGCGCAACGTCGTCCTCGGCTGCCTGGCCATGGGGATGTCGCCGGCCGACGTGCGGGGCCGCTACCAGGACATCGTCGACTTCTCGGGCATCAACGAGAAGGGCGACTTCATCTCGCTGCCGATGCGCACCTACTCCTCCGGCATGGGCGCGCGCCTGCGCTTCGCGATCGCGGCGGCCAAGACCCACGACGTGCTGCTCATCGACGAGGCGCTGGCCACCGGCGACCAGGCCTTCCAGAAGCGCAGCAAGAAGCGGATCACGGAGCTGCGCGAGGAGGCCGGTACGGTCTTCCTGGTCAGCCACGACAACGCGTCGATCCGCGAGACCTGTGAGCGGACCATCTGGATCGAGGCCGGCGAGCTGATCATGGACGGGCCGACCGAGGAGGTCGTCCGCCGTTACGAGCGCGGCGAGCGCCCGTAACGCGGCGCGGCGGCGCGCAGGACCGTGCGGCGGGGCCGGTTCCGGAGGACGTCCGGGACCGGCCCCGCCGTTCGTGCGCCCCCGGCCCGCCCGCCGTGCCCCGGGTGGCCCGCCGCCGCCCGGGTGAGCGCCCCGTGCGCCGGGCGAGGCGCTCTTCTCCGGCGCGGACGTTGGTGCGAGTCTGTAGGCGCGGGGGTGGTGTGCCGGACGTGACTCCCGTGATCGGACGCGTGTCCGACTCGGGCCGGTCACCGGAGCGGTGTAGAACGGGGGAGTGACAGCAGTGTCGGCTTCGGCCCAGCCCAACAGTGATTCCCCGACCGGGGACGGCCACCCGGCGGAGAGTGCCGCGGGAGCGGCGACCCTCGCCAAGGCGGACGCGGAGAACTTCCCGGTCGCCCCGTTCTTCCTGCCCGCCGCGTGGCGCGACGACCTCATGACGGTCTACGGCTTCGCCCGGCTGGTCGACGACGCCGGAGACGGCGACCTCGCCGACCCGGCCGGCACCGCCGCACTGCTCGGCGCGCCCTCCCCGCCCCCGGCCTCCGGCGCCGTCCCCGACGGCCCGCACCGGCCCGGCCCCGCGGAGACCGCCTTCCGGCTCGCCCTGCTGGACGGCCTGGAGCGCGACCTCGACCGGGTCTTCGAGACCGCCCTCGCCCCCTCCGCGGCGGCCGAGGCCCCCCGCCACCCGCTGATGCGCCCGCTGGTCCCGCTGGTCGACCGGCACGGCCTCACCCCGGAGCCGTTCCGCCGGCTGATCCAGGCCAACCGGGTCGACCAGACCACCGACCGCTACGCCACCTACGACGACCTGCTCGGCTACTGCACGCTCTCCGCCGACCCGGTCGGCCGCCTGGTGCTGGCGATCGCCGGCGTCTCCACCCCCGAGCGGATCGCGATGTCCGACGCGGTCTGCACCGCCCTGCAGATCGTCGAGCACCTCCAGGACGTCGCCGAGGACCTCGCCCGCGGCCGGATCTACCTGCCCGCCGAGGACCTCGAACGGTTCGGCGTCACCGAGCAGGACCTCGCCGCGCCGTGCGCCGGCCCCGCCGTGCGCCGGCTGATCTCCTTCCAGGTGGACCGTGCCCGCACCCTGCTCGACCGCGGTGCGCCATTGGTAGGTACGGTTCGGGGGAGGCTTCGACTGCTCCTGGCGGGATTCACCGCGGGCGGTTACGCGGCCCTGGCGGCCGTCGAGGACGCCGGGTACGACGTTCTCGCCCAGCAGGCGAAGCCGGACAAGCGCCGCCTCGCAGCGAAGGCGGCGGCCATCTTCGCGAAGGGAAGGTGAACGCCCGAGTGGCGGCATCACCACTGGCGTCTGCGCCGGTCATGGCGGCGTACCGGTACTGCGAGGCAGTGACGGGGCTGCAGGCCCGCAACTTCAGCTACGGCATCAGGTTGCTGCCGGAGCCGAAGCGGCTGGCCATGTCGGCCCTGTACGCGCTCGCGCGCCGGGTGGACGACATCGGCGACGGCGACCTCCCGGACGACCGCAAGGCCGAGGCCCTGCTGCGCACCCGCGAGCTGCTGGACGAGGTCCGGGCGGGCTCCGTCGCCGAGGACGACACCGACCCGATCAAGGTCGCGCTGGCGGACGCGGCCCGGCGGTTCCCGATCCCGCTCGGCGGCTTCGACGAGCTGATCGACGGGGTCGAGATGGACCTCAAGGGCGCCGAGTACCAGACGTACGAGGAGCTCAAGGTCTACTGCCGGTGCGTGGCCGGGGCGATCGGGCGGCTCTCGCTCGGCGTCTACGGCTGCGACGACCCCGAGCGCGGCGCCCGTTACGCGGACACCCTCGGCCTGGCGCTCCAGCTCACCAACATCCTGCGCGACCTGCGCGAGGACGCCCTGAACGGCCGCACCTACCTGCCGACCGAGGACCTCGTCCGGTTCGGCTGCCAGGAGGGCTTCGCCCGGCCCCGCCCGCCGGTCGGCGCCGACTTCACCGGGCTGATCGCCTTCGAGGCGGCCCGCGCCCAGGCGGCCTTCGAGGAGGGCCTGCGGCTGCTGCCGATGCTCGACCGTCGCAGCCGGGCCTGCACCGCCGCGATGGCCGGCATCTACCACCGGCTGCTCGGCCGGATCGCCGCCGACCCGGAGTCGGTGCTGCGCGGCCGGGTGTCGCTGCCGGGCTGGGAGAAGGCGTATGTGGCGCTTTCCGGGCTCGCCGGGGGGCGTTCTTGATTCTTGCCACAGTTCTGTCACGCTGTGTCAGCGGGGAATCACTTTTGGGTAGAGCCCTGTTGACGGCTGTGCCGGATCCGACCGCACTGGTCCCGGGTCCGACCGCATTGACCACGGGCGCTCCGGCCACGACCGGACCGGGCGCGGGACGCGAGGGGGAGAGCCGATGACCGGGCGAGCCGACGCCGCGCGCCCGGCCGCCGTCGTGGTCGGCGGCGGCCTCGCGGGCATCACCGCCGCACTGCGGCTGGCCGAGGCCGGCCACCGGGTCACCCTCGCCGAGGGCCGCCCCCGGCTGGGCGGCCTGGCCTTCTCCTTCCAGCGCGGCGAGCTGACCGTCGACAACGGCCAGCACGTCTACCTGCGCTGCTGCACCGCCTACCGGGGCCTGCTGGAGCGGCTCGGCGCCAACCGGCTGGTGCACCTCCAGGACCGCCTGGACGTGCCCGTGCTGGGCGTCTCCGGGCCCGCCGGGGCACCGGTGCGCACCCTGGGCCGGCTGTCGCGCGCCGGGCTGCCGGTGCCGCTGCACCTGGCCGGCAGCCTGGCCCGCTACCCGCACCTGGGCCCGGCCGACCGGGCCCGGGTGGTCCGCGGCGCCCTCGCGCTGCGCCGCCTCGACCTCGCCGACCCGGCGCTGGACGCCGTCTCCTTCGGCGACTGGCTGCGCAGCCAGGGCCAGAACGAGCGCACCCTCGCCGCGCTGTGGGACCTGGTCGGCGTGGCCACCCTGAACGCCCGGGCCGACCAGGTGTCGCTGGCGCTCGCCGCCATGGTGTTCAAGACCGGGCTGCTCTCCGACCCCGGGGCCTCCGACATCGGCACCGCCGCCGTCCCGCTCGGCGCGATCCACCACGACCGGGCGCTCGCCGAACTGGAGCGCGCCGGCGTGAAGGTCCTGCTGCGCGCCCGGGTGAGCGAGCTCAAGCCCGCCGTCCCGCAGCACGCCGTCCGGCTGGAGGGTGTCGACGAGCCGCTCGCCGCCGACACCGTGGTGCTGGCCGGCGCGCAGGACACCGCGGCGGCCCTGCTGCCGCCGGACGCGATCGCCGGACAGGACCGGCTCGCCGGGTTCGGCACCGCGCCGATCCTCAACGTGCACGTGATCTACGACCGCCGGGTGCTGCGGCGGCCGTTCTTCGCCGCGCTCGGCTCACCCGTCCAGTGGGTCTTCGACCGCACCGCGCACTCCGGCCTGGCCGCGACCGCGCTCGGCGCGGCCCACCCCGGCGCCCAGTACCTGGCGCTGTCGCAGTCCGCCGTGCAGGACGAGATCGACCTGCCGGTGGCCGAGCTGCGCCGCCGCTACCTGCCGGAACTGGCCCGGCTGCTGCCCGCCGCCGGCGGGGCCGAGGTGCTGGACTTCTTCGTCACCAGGGAGCGCACCGCCACCTTCGACCCGGCCCCGGGCACGGCCGCGCTGCGCCCCGGCCCGCGCACCGCCGTCCCCGGCCTGCTGCTGGCCGGCGCGTGGACGGCCACCGGCTGGCCCGCCACCATGGAAGGGGCCGTGCGCAGCGGCCACGCCGCCGCCGACGCGGCCCTCGCCGCCGACGGCCGGCGCCGGCCCGTGGACCGCGGCGACGGGAGGTGGCCGCGGTGACCGGCGCCCCGCCCCCCGGGGGCGGCGGCGAGCCCGTCAGAGCGGGCGGTCACCCGTTCGGTCCCGGCGGCACGACCGTCCTCGCCGGCCGTGGCCCCACCGGCCGCACCAAAACCGCCAGCGTCCGGCCGTCCCACGCGGCCAGGCACCACCAGGGAGAGGGAACGTACGTGGAGTCACGCATCGGCAGGGCCGTCGGAGGCACGGCACATGCCGAACCGGTCTCGGTGCCGGAGCTGCTCAACCGCACCCGCGCGCTCTGCACCCCGCCGCTGAGGGCCGCCGTCGCCCGTCTGGCGGCACCCATGGACACCGTAGCGGCGTACCACTTCGGCTGGATCGACCGCGACGGCACGCCGGTCGCGGGGGACGGCGGCAAGGCCGTCCGCCCGGCCCTGGCCCTGCTCTCGGCCCAGGCCGCCGGCGCCCCGGCGGAGGCCGGCGTGCCCGGTGGGGTCGCTGTTGAACTGGTGCACAACTTCTCCCTGCTCCATGATGATCTGATGGACGGTGACGAGACCCGGCGCCACCGGGCCACCGCCTGGACGGTCTTCGGCCCGGCCCAGGCGATCCTGGTCGGTGACGCCCTGGCGACGCTCGGTACGGAGGTGCTGCTCGACGCCGCGACCACGGGTGGCGCGAGCGCCACCGACGCCGCGCGCGCCGTCCGGCTGCTCAACACCGCCAGCCGCCGGCTGATCGACGGCCAGGCGATGGACGTCGCCTTCGAGCAGCGGGACACCGTCACCGTCGCCGAGTGCCTGGAGATGGAGGGCGGCAAGACCGCCGCCCTGCTCTCCGCCGCCTCGGCGCTGGGCGCCGTCCTGGCCGGCGCCGACGACCGGGCCGCCGACTCCCTCCAGCGCTTCGGCGAGCACCTCGGCCTGGCCTTCCAGGCGGTGGACGACCTGCTCGGCATCTGGGGCGCCACCGAGGTCACCGGCAAGCCGCACTGGGGCGATCTGCGCCAGCGCAAGAAGTCCCTGCCGGTCGCCGCCGCCCTCGCCGAGGGCGGCGCGGCCTCCCGTGAACTGGCCGAACAGCTCGCCGACCCCAAGGGGCGCGGCGAGGAGAGCGAGACCGAGCTGGCCGCCCGCGCCCTGCTGATCGAGAAGGCCGGCGGACGAGCCTGGACCCAGGAGGAGGCCCGCCGCCAGCACACGACTGCCCTCGCCGCCCTGGACGAGGTGCCCATGCCCGATGTGGTGCGCGAGCACTTCGTCGCACTCGCCGAATTCGTGGTGGTACGAGAGAGGTGACGTTACGTTGACAGCAACCGCGGACGGCCGGCTCGACCCTGAGTACGATTCCGAGCCGGTCGCGGTGGGCGGCCTCCCCCCGGCGCTGCTGAGCGCCGGGCGGTGGCAGCCCGAGGGGTCCGGCCCCGACGCCCCGGCCGGCCGGACCGACCAACCGCAGGACGGCGCCGCCTCCGCCGAGGAGGCCCTGGCCCGTGCCACCACGCACCTGCTCTCCCTGCAGAGCTCCGAGGGGTGGTGGAAGGGCGATCTGGAGACCAACGTCACGATGGACGCCGAGGACTTACTGCTCCGGCAGTTCCTCGGGATCCGCGCCGAGGAGCAGACGAAGGCGACCGCCGAGTGGATCCGCTCCCAGCAGCGCGAGGACGGCACCTGGTCCACCTTCCACGGCGGCCCGGCCGAGCTCTCCACCACCGTCGAGGCCTACGTCGCCCTGAAGCTCGCCGGGGACGACCCGAACGCCCCGCACATGCTGGCCGCCGCCCGCTGGATCCGCTCCGCCGGCGGCATCGCCGCCTCCCGGGTGTTCACCCGGATCTGGCTCGCACTCTTCGGCTGGTGGCCCTGGGACCGGCTGCCCGAGATGCCGCCGGAGATCATGTTCCTGCCGAAGTGGCTCCCCCTGAACATCTACGCCTTCGGCTGCTGGGCCCGGCAGACCATCGTCCCGCTGACCATCGTCTCCGCCCACCGCCCGGTCCGTCCGGCCCCCTTCCCGCTCACCGAGCTGCACACCGACCCGGACGACCCCTTCCCCGCCCGGCCGCTCGCGCCCGCCACCAGCTGGGACGGCCTGTTCGAACGCCTCGACAAGGTCCTGCACGCCTACCACCGGCGCGCCCTGCGCCCGCTGCGCCGCCTCGCGCTCTCCCAGGCCTGCCGCTGGATCGTCGAACGCCAGGAGGCCGACGGCTGCTGGGGCGGCATCCAGCCCCCCGCCGTCTACTCGCTGATCGCCCTGCACCTGGAGGGCTACGAGCTCGACCACCCGGTGATGCGGGCCGGCCTCGCCTCCTTCGACCGCTTCACCGTGCACACCCCCGACGGCCGGCGCTGGCTGGAGGCCTGCCAGTCCCCGGTCTGGGACACCTGCCTGGCCACCATCGCCCTGGTCGACGCCGGCGTCCCGGCCGACCACCCGGCGCTGGTCTCCGCCGTCGACTGGATGCTCGGCGAGGAGATCACCAAGCGCGGCGACTGGTCCGTCCAGCGGCCCGCGCTCGCCCCCGGCGGCTGGGCCTTCGAGTTCGAGAACGACACCTACCCGGACATCGACGACACCGCCGAGGTGGTGCTCGCGCTGCGCCGGGTCGCCCACCCCGACCCCGCCAAGGTGGCCGGCTCCGTCGACCGGGGCGTGCGCTGGAACCTCGGCATGCAGTCCAAGAACGGCGCCTGGGGCGCCTTCGACGTCGACAACACCAGCACCCTGCCGAACAAGCTGCCGTTCTGCGACTTCGGCGAGGTCGTCGACCCGCCGTCCGCGGACGTCACGGCGCACGTCGTGGAGATGCTCGCCGAGGTCGGCCGGGCGCACGACCCGCGCACCCGGCGCGGCGTCGAGTGGCTGCTGCGCAACCAGGAGGCGGACGGCTCCTGGTTCGGCCGCTGGGGCACCAACTACATCTACGGCACCGGCTCGGTGCTGCCCGCACTGGTCGCCGCCGGCGTACCCGCCGAGCACCCGGCGATCCGCCGGGCGGTGCGCTGGCTGGAGGACCGCCAGAACGGCGACGGCGGCTGGGGCGAGGACATGCGCTCCTACGACGACCCGGAGCGCTGGGCCGGGCGCGGCGAGTCCACCGCCTCGCAGACCGCCTGGGCGCTGATGGCGCTGCTCGCGGCCGACGAGGGACCGGACGGCCGGGCCAACCCGGCGGTCGAGCGCGGCGCCGACTGGCTGGTGCGCACCCAGCTGCCCGAGGGCACCTGGGACGAACCCCAGTTCACCGGCACCGGCTTCCCGTGGGACTTCTCCATCAACTACCACCTGTACCGGCTGGTGTTCCCGGTCACCGCGCTCGGCCGCTACCTGCACGGCAGCCCCGCCACCGGCCGCCCGGCCGGCGGACCGGCGGCGATCGGGGCGTCCCGGTGACCGCTTCCCCGCTGCTGGTCCTCTGCGCGCTCGGCCCCGAGGTGTGGGCCCTGCGCGGCGGGGACTGGCGCGGCGCGGCGGGCGGCCCGCCCGTCGTGGTGCGCACCGGGGTCGGCCGGCGGCGTGCCTCACTCGCCGTCAGGAGGCTGCTCACGGCCGCCCCCGGCGGCTACGGCGCCGTCGTGGTGGCCGGCTTCGGCGCCGCCGTCGCGCCGGGAATAACGCCCGGTGACGTGATCGTTGCCGACGGGGTGCGCGATGCCGAGGGCAACCACTTCGCCGTCGACTCCGGCCCGTCGCTCACCCGGGCCCTCACCGTGCGCGGCCTGACCGCGCACACCGGCGTGCACCACACCGCCGACCACGTGGTGCGCGGCCTGGAACGGCGCGCCCTGCACCTCCAGGGCGCGCTCGCCGTCGACATGGAGGCCGCCGCCGTACTGGCGGCCCTGTGCGAGCTGCGCCCCGGCCTGCCGGCGGCCGTCCTGCGGGTCGTGGTCGACACGCCCGAGCGCGAGCTGCTGCGCCCGGGCACCCTGCCGGCCGGCGTCCGCGCCTGGCGGGCGCTGCGCTCCACGGTGCCCGCCCTGGTCGACTGGCACCTTCGCAACGACCGGCCGGCGCGAGGCCGCCCCGCGCCCGCCGCCCTCAACCACCCCACATCCTCGACGCTCCCCCAGGAGGCGAGCTAGCCATGGCCATGCCGCTGCGCCAGACCGTGCGGGTCGGCACCTACCTCATGCAGCAGAAGCTGAAGCGACGCGACAAATTCCCGCTGATCGTCGAACTGGAACCGCTCTTCGCCTGCAACCTGGCCTGCGAGGGGTGCGGAAAGATCCAGCACCCGGCGGGCGTGCTGAAGCAGCGCATGCCGGTCGCCCAGGCGGTCGGCGCGGTCCTGGAGTCGGGCGCCCCGATGGTCTCGATCGCCGGCGGCGAGCCGCTGATGCACCCGCAGATCGACGAGATCGTCCGGCAGCTGGTCGAGCGCCGCAAGTACGTGTTCCTCTGCACCAACGCGCTGCTGATGCGCAAGAAGCTCGACAAGTTCAAGCCCTCGCCGTACTTCACCTTCACCGTGCACATCGACGGGCTGCGCGAGCGGCACGACGCCTCGGTGGCCAAGGAGGGCACCTTCGACGAGGCGGTGGAGGCGATCAAGGAGGCCAAGCGGCGCGGCTTCCGGGTGACCACCAACTCCACCTTCTTCAACACCGACACCCCGCAGACCATCATCGACGTGCTCGACTACCTCAACGACGACCTCAAGGTCGACGAGATGATGATCTCCCCGGCGTTCGCCTACGAGAAGGCGCCCGACCAGGAGCACTTCCTCGGCGTCGAGCAGACCCGCGAACTGTTCCGCAAGACCTTCGCCGGCGGAAACCGGCGGCGCTGGCGGCTCAACCACAGCCCGCTCTTCCTGGACTTCCTGGAGGGCAAGGTCGACTTCGAGTGCACCGCCTGGGGCATCCCCAACTACTCGCTGTTCGGCTGGCAGCGGCCCTGCTACCTGATGGCCGACGGCTACGTGCCGACCTACCGCGAGCTGATCGAGAAGACCGACTGGGACAAGTACGGCCGCGGCAAGGACGCCCGCTGCTCCAACTGCATGGCGCACTGCGGCTACGAGCCGACCGCCGTCCTCGCCACCATGGGCTCCCTCAAGGAGTCCCTGCGGGCGATCACCGAGACCGTCGGCTCCAGCCGGAGCCGCTGAACGCACTCCCCGGCGGCCGGCGCACCGCGCCGCCCGCCCCGTCCGGCCCGGGCCCCGACCCGGGCCGGACCACCCCGCGGGCGCGGCCACGGCGGGGCACCCGGCGCACTGCTCCGAGTCGTGAGGTGAACCCATGTCACTGCTCTCCAGCGTCACATCCCCGGCGGACCTGCGAAGCCTCCCGGCCGCCGAGCTGCCCCGGCTCGCCGACGAGATCCGCGACTTCCTGATCGACGCCGTCACCCGCACCGGCGGCCACCTGGGCCCCAACCTCGGCGTCGTCGAACTGACCATCGCCCTGCACCGGGTCTTCGACTCCCCGCGCGAGGGGATCGTCTGGGACACCGGCCACCAGAGCTACGTCCACAAGCTGCTCACCGGCCGCCAGGACTTCTCCCGGCTGCGCTCCAAGGGCGGCCTCTCCGGCTACCCCTCGCGCGCCGAGTCCGAGCACGACCTGGTCGAGAACTCGCACGCCTCCACCGCGCTCTCCTACGCCGACGGCCTGGCCAAGGCCAACCAGCTGCTCGGGCGCAGCGACCCGGTGGTGGCCGTCATCGGCGACGGCGCGCTCACCGGCGGCCTCGCCTGGGAGGCGCTCAACAACATCGCCGACGCCAAGGACCGGCCGCTGGTCATCGTCGTCAACGACAACGAGCGCTCCTACGCCCGCACCATCGGCGGCCTCGCCAACCACCTGGCCGCGCTGCGCACCACCCAGGGCTACGAGCGCTTCCTGTCCTGGGGCAAGGACGCCCTCCAGCGCACCCCGGTGGTCGGCCAGCCGATCTTCGACGCGCTGCACGGCGCCAAGAAGGGCTTCAAGGACGCCTTCGCCCCGCAGGGCATGTTCGAGGACCTCGGCCTCAAGTACCTCGGCCCGATCGACGGCCACGACCTCACCGCCCTGGAGTCCGCGCTGACCAAGGCACGCGGCTTCGGCGGCCCGGTCATCGTGCACTGCCTCACCGTCAAGGGCCGCGGCTACCGGCCCGCCGAACAGGACGAGGCCGACCGCTTCCACGCCGTCAACCCGATCGACCCCTACACCTGCCTGCCGATCTCGCCCAGCGCCGGCGTCTCCTGGACCTCGGTCTTCGGCGACGAACTGGTGGCCCTCGGCGCCGAGCGGCCGGACCTGGTGGCGATCACCGCGGCGATGCTCCAGCCGGTCGGGCTCGCCGGGTTCGCCAAGGCGTACCCCGAACGGACCTTCGACGTCGGCATCGCCGAGCAGCACGCCGTCGCGAGCGCGGCGGGCCTGGCCACCGGCGGACTGCACCCGGTGGTGGCGGTGTACGCGACCTTCCTCAACCGGGCCTTCGACCAGGTGCTGATGGACGTCGCCCTGCACCGGCTGGGCGTCACCTTCGTCCTGGACCGCTCCGGCGTCACCGGCAACGACGGCGCCTCGCACAACGGCATGTGGGACCTGTCGATCCTCCAGGTCGTCCCCGGGCTGCGGCTGGCCGCCCCGCGCGACGCCGACCAGCTGCGCGCCCAGCTGCGCGAGGCCGTCGAGGTCGAGGACGCCCCCACCGTGGTCCGCTTCCCCAAGGGCGTCATCGGCCCCGCCGTGCCCGCCGTCGAACGGATCGGAGGCGTGGACGTGCTGCTGCGCACCGGGGAGCGGCCGGAGATCCTGCTGGTCGCCGTCGGCACCATGGCCGGCGCCGCGCTGGACGCGGCCCGGCTGCTGCTCGCCGAGGGGTTCACCGCGACCGTCGTCGACCCGCGCTGGGTCAAGCCGGTCGACCCGGCGCTGCCGCCCCTGGCCGCCGGGCACCGGCTGGTGGTCACCGTCGAGGACAACGGCCGCACCGGCGGGGTCGGCGCGGCGCTCGCCCAGGCGCTGCGGGACGCCGACGTGGACGTCCCGGTGCGGGTGCTCGGCCTGCCGCAGGAGTTCCTCGGGCACGCCGCGCGCGGCGAGATCCTGGAGGAGACCGGGCTGACCGGCACCGGGGTCGCCGCCCAGACCGCCGCCTTCGCCAAGCACCTGCTTCCGGCCCGAGGACTACCGGACCGGGGACTTCCGAACCGAGGAGCGAACCAGCACCATGCCGGCTGACCCCGACAGCACCGACCGCCTCGACCGCGGCGGGATCGAGCAGCACGTGGACGGCGCCGGGCGCGCCGGGTCACGCTTCGACCTGGCCGCCCTGCTGGCCGAGCGCGGCGGCGAGCGGTACGAGCTGCAGAGCCGCTACCTGAACCCGCAGCTGACGCGGATGCTGCACACCATCGGCTTCGACAAGTACTACGAGCGGGCCCAGGGGCAGTACTTCTACGACGCCGAGGGCAACGAGTACCTCGACATGCTGGCCGGCTTCGGCATCTTCGCGCTCGGCCGCCACCACCCGGTGGTCCGCTCGGCCGTCCAGCAGGTGATGGACCTCGACCTGCCCGACCTGGTCCGCTTCGACTGCTCGCCGCTGCCCGGCCTGCTCGCCGAGCGCCTGCTCTCCCACGCGCCCGGGCTGGACCGGGTCTTCTTCGGCAACAGCGGCACCGAGGCGGTGGAGACCGCGCTCAAGTTCGCCCGGTACGCCACCGGCCGCAAGCGGATCCTCTACGCGGACCACGCCTTCCACGGCCTGACCACCGGCTCGCTCTCGGTCAACGGCGAGAACGGGTTCCGCAAGGGCTTCGACCCGCTGCTGCCGGACACCGCGATCCCGCTCGGCGACCTCGCCGCGCTGGCCAGGGAGCTCAAGCGCGGCGACGTCGCGGCACTGATCGTCGAGCCGATCCAGGGCAAGGGCGTCCAGGCCACCCCGCCCGGCTGGCTGCGCGCCGCGCAGGAACTGCTGCACGACCACAAGGCGCTGCTGATCTGCGACGAGGTGCAGACCGGCATCGGACGCACCGGCGACTTCTTCGCCTACCAGCACGAGGACGGCGTGCTGCCGGACCTGGTCTGCGCCGCCAAGGCGCTGTCCGGCGGCTATGTGCCGGTCGGGGCGACCCTCGGCAAGGGCTGGATCTTCGAGAAGGTGTACTCCTCGATGGACCGGGTGCTGGTGCACTCGGCCAGCTTCGGCTCCAACGCCCAGGCGATGGCGGCCGGCCTGGCGACCCTGGAGGTCCTCCGGGACGAGCGGGTGGTGGAGAACGCCCGCAAGGTGGGCGACCACTTCCGCGAGCGGCTGACCGAGCTGGTCGACCGCTACGAACTGCTCGCCGAGGTGCGCGGGCGCGGTCTGATGATCGGCATCGAGTTCGGCCGCCCGAAGTCGCTGAAGCTGCGGACCGGCTGGACGGCGCTCCAGGCCGCCCGCAAGGGGCTGTTCGCCCAGATGGTGGTGGTCCCGCTGCTCCAGCGCCACCGGATCCTCACCCAGGTGTCCGGGGACCACCTGGAGGTGATCAAGCTGATCCCGCCGCTGATCATCACCGAGCGGGACGTGGACCGGTTCATGGCGGCCTTCACCGACGTGATGGAGGACGCGCACCGGGGGAGCGGTCTGATGTGGGACTTCGGGCGGACGCTGGTGAAGCAGGCGGTCGGCAACCGCTGAGTCCCGCCGTTTCGCGGGGTGGGGGGCCGGGGCCGGCTTCCCACCCCACGGGAGACACCGCGTCAGAGCTCGGTCCGGCGGCGCCGGACGACGATGACGAGATCGACCACGGCGAACAGGGTGAGGAGGCCGCAGGCCACCGCGAAGCCGGTGAGGGTGCCCCGGCTCGGCGCGCCGAACGCGGGGGCGTTCGCGGCCCAGAACGCGAAGCCCGCGGTGGCCAGCGCGAACAGCGGGGTGAAGGTCAGCGCGAGCAGGTAGCGCAGCTTGAGGTCGCTGCGGGCGGTGGCGGGCTCGGTGCCGCTGCGCCACCGCCGCGGGGTGGTGGCGGGCATCCGTCGGTCACCTCCCGGTCGTTCCCGTCGTTCCCGTCGTCCCGGTTCGCCCGGCCCGGGCGGCCGGTCCGCCGCCGGCGGTCTACGATTCCAGCGTACGTCCGCTGGGCGAGCCGGGGAGGGGCGATGACGGACACGGACGCGGAGGGCTACGCGGGGCTGCGGGTCGAACGGGCCGAGGAGCTGGCCCGTCGGCACGGCTGGGCCTCGGTGCGGGTGCTGCCGCCCGGGGCGGCGATGACCATGGACCACCGGGAGGGCCGGCTCAACCTCGCGGTGCGTGACGGGGTGGTCGTCCGCAGCTGGGAGGGATAGCGGCGCCGGCCCTTCTCCGGCGCCGGGTGAGTCGGCGTTCCGCGGCCAGCACCAGCGGTTCCAGCAGCGGGAGCGAGAGCAGCACCAGCAGTCCGGCGGCCCAGCCCGCCAGCACGTCGGTGACCCAGTGGGTGCCCAGGTAGACGGTGGTGAGGCCGACCGACCAGGCGGTGGCGCCCGCGAGGAGCGCGCCGGTGCGCCGCCAGCGGCCCGCCAGGTAGGCGAGCACGCCCCAGGTGACCACGGCGTTCGCGGTGTGCCCGGACGGGAATATGGTGCCGCCGGAGAAGAGCCCGGGCGAGCCGATGTAGTGGGCGTAGTGCGGGCCGAGCCGACCGGTGACGATCTTGACCCCGCCGACCGTGAGGTTGAGCAGCAGCAGCGCCGCGCCCATCACCAGCAGCGGCCGGACCCGGCCCAGCCGGCGGGCGCGCCAGCCGAGCCAGGCGAACGCGGCGAGCGCGGAGGGGCCGCGCTGACCGGCCACCACCCAGGTGTCCAGCAGCGGCTGGAGGCCGGGCCAGTGCTCGGAGGGCCGGTACAGGCGGATCTTCCAGTCGAGGTCGACCAGTGAGGTGTCGAGCAGGACGGCGGCGGCCACGAGCAGGTAGCCGAGGGCGGCCAGGCCCAGCAGGGCGGCCTGCCGGCGGCGCGGCGGTTCACTCGGCGCATGCACGGCGGTGAACCTACCCAGCGACGCAGCGTGATTCCCCGTCCGATTCGGAATTCCCCGGCAAAGCCGTTCTCCGATCGGCCCAGGTCTGTTTCAGGACGATCCAAAGGCGATTTCGGATCGAATGTCCGTAAGGGGTTCGTGTGCTTTTCCCCAAGACCGGGCAAAAGGAACGGGGCGGGAGACCGGCCGTGCCGGTTCCCACCCCGTGGTAACCCTGTGTAGGTCCGGTGGCTCAGTCGAGGGGGCCGCCGGCCACGTAGACCACCTGGCCGGAGACGAAGCCGGCGCCCTCGGAGGCGAAGAACGAGATGGCGTGGGCGACGTCCTCCGGCACGCCGACCCGCTGCACCGGGATCTGGGTGGCGGCGGCGGCCTTGAAGTCCTCGAAGTCCATGCCCACCCGGGCGGCGGTGGCGGCCGTCATGTCGGTGGCGATGAAGCCGGGGGCGACCGCGTTGGCGGTGATGCCGAACTTGCCGAGTTCGATGGCCAGGGTCTTGGTGAAGCCCTGGAGACCGGCCTTGGCGGCCGAGTAGTTGGCCTGGCCGCGGTTGCCCTGGGCGGACGAGGACGAGAGGTTGACGATGCGTCCGAAACCGGCGTCCACCATGTACTTCTGGACCTCCCGGGTCATCAGGAACGCGCCGCGCAGGTGCACGTTCATGACCGTGTCCCAGTCCGATTCGGTCATCTTGAAGATCAGGTTGTCGCGCAGCACGCCCGCGTTGTTGACGAGCACGACCGGGGCGCCGAGCTCTCCGGCGATCCGCTCGACGGCGGCCTGGACCTGGGCCGCGTCCGCGACGTCGGCGCCGGCGGCGAGGGCGCGGCCGCCGGCGGCGGTGATCCGCTCGACGGTCTCCCGGCCGGCCGACTCCTCCAGGTCGAGGACGGCCACGGCGTAGCCGTCGGCGGCCAGGCGCACGGCGGTGGCGGCGCCCAGGCCGCGTGCGGCGCCGGTGACGACGGCGACCCGGGGGGCGGTGGTCTGCTCGGTCATGCTCGGTCTCGTCTCTCTCGGGGTCATCGCAGTGATCGGGGCAATCGTGCGTTGTCGCAGGTCAGTTGCGGCCGCCCGGGGGTCGCGGCCGGGCCCGTCGCGCGCCGGTCGTGCGCCGGTCGCGCTCCGGAGCCGGGTCCGGAGCGGGTGCGCCGTCGGGGCCGGGGGTCCAGGAAACTCCCAGGAACCGCTCGGGAGGTGCTCGGGATCCGGGGCCGTTCCGGAGCCCGGATCCGGCCCGGTGGCCACACCCTACCGGCGGGTAGGGGGCTCGGCCAGGGTGAAGGCGCAGGTGACCGTGGGTAAGGACCGGGCGGTCGGCTTTCTCCTGCGAACGGGTTACCGGCGGGTCGGCTCGGCGCGTAAATATGCCAATGTTGCCGAACCTGCGTCTACTATCCGCCCCTGCCTGCCAGCGAGGGCCCGCCGTTTGTATAGTGTCCGCCAGCAGCCACCGGCTGCACGGCTGGAGCGTTCTCCCTCACAGCGGGACGCCCACTCGCCGTTACTGCCCCACCCGGGTGTCCCACACACACCGGGTGTGACATCGGGACGGATACATGGTGCTGGGGGAGATCCCGACGACCCGCGTGTCCGCGCGACTGCAGCAGTCGCCCGGACACCTCATCCGCGTTGCACAGCAGGTCCACACACGACTGTGGTCCGAACACGTCGGAGCCGATCTCACGGCTCCGCAGTTCGCGGTCCTGCTGGTTCTCGCCCTCGAACCGGGCGCTGACCAGCGCACGGTCGGCGAGCGTGCCTCGCTCGACAAGGCCACGATGGCCGAGATGGTCGCCCGGCTGGTCCGGCGCGGCCTGGTGCTGCGGCGCCGAGACCCGGCCGACGGCCGGCGCAAGTTGCTCGCTCTCTCGCAGAGCGGCGCCCAGGCTGTCCGCGAGGCCACCGGCGGAGTGGTCCGCGTGCAGCGCACGCTGTTCGAGCCGCTCAGCTCGGAGGAGCAGCTGGAACTCGTCCGCGTGATGGCCAAGATAGCCAGACTGGAGCCGGCCCAGGTCGCCGTCCTCACGGACGCGCGACCGATGCTGGACGCCCAGCGGGCGATCGGCTACCTGATCAGGGTGAGCCAGCAGGTGCACACCAAGCTCTGGTCGGAGCACGTCGGTTCGGAGCTGACGGCGCCGCAGTACGCGGTGCTGGACGCCCTCGAACTGGAGCCGGGCGCCGACCAGCGCACGGTGGGCGAGCTGGCCTCGCTGGACAAGGCCACGATGGCCGAGATGGTCAGCCGGCTGGTCCGGCGCGGCCTGGTCCAGCGGCGCCGCGACCCCTCGGACGGACGGCGCAACCTGCTCTCGCTCTCACCGGCGGGACAGGACCTGCTGCACCGTTCGGCCGCGGGCGTGGCCCAGGTCCAGCAGCTGCTGCTGGCGCCGCTGGAGGAGGACGAGCACGAGGCCGCGCTCGCGCTGATCGCCAAGGCCGCCCGGCTCTAGCCGGAACGCCGAGGCCGTCAGCCAAAACGATTCACCAGCCGGTCGCCGGTCGGTCGCCAGTCGTCCGGTGGCCGGCCCGAGCCCGCCGATCCCGGGCCGGTGACGGTTTCCACAGGTCAACGCGGCGAAGGCCGCCTTCCCCCGAGCGGGGCGGGCGGCCTTCGCCGTTGACGGGCGGTCGGGCGGTCGGGCGGCCGGGGCCGCCGGGCCGGTCAGTTCCAGTCGAACGACTGCGGGTCCGGGCCGATCCGGGTGCCGGTGGCCACGCCGGAGACCGCGGCGAGGTCCTCGGCGTCCAGCTCGAAGCCGGCGACGTCCAGGTTCTCCTTGATCCGGGAGGGGGTGACCGACTTCGGGATCGCGATGACGCCGCTCTGCAGGTGCCAGCGGAGCACCACCTGGGCGACCGTGCGGCCGTGCTTGGCGGCGATCCGGACCAGCTCCGGCTCGGAGAGCAGCTCCTTGCCCTGGCCGAGCGGGCTCCACGCCTCGGTGGCGATGCCGTGCCGGGCGTGGAAGGCGCGCAGCTCCTCCTGCGGGAAGTACGGGTGCAGCTCGACCTGGTTCAGCGCCGGGAGGAGCGAGGACTCCTCGGCGAGCCGGGTGAGCTGCTCGGTGCCGAAGTTGGAGACGCCCACCGAGCGGACCCGGCCGTCCGCCTTCAGCTGCTCCAGCGCCTTCCAGACGTTGAGGTAGCTGCCGTGCATCGGGCGCGGCCAGTGGATGAGGTAGAGGTCGAGGTAGTCCAGGCCCAGCCGGTCCAGCGAGGCGTCGAACTCGCGCAGCACCGAGTCGCGGCCCTGCTCGCCGGACCAGTCGCGGGTGCCGGAGTTCCACAGCTTGGTGGTGATGTAGAGGTCCTCGCGGGCGAGGCCGCCCGCCAGGGCCTCGGCGACCGCCTTGCCGGTGCCGGACTCGTTCTCGTAGATCGCGGCGGTGTCGATCGAGCGGTAGCCGGCCTCGATGGCGGCGCGGACGGCGGCGGTGGCCTCCGCGTCCGGCACCTGCCAGACCCCGAAGCCGAGCTGGGGGATCCGGGTGCCGTCGTTGAGCGTGACGCTGGGGATGTTGCTCACGGAAGGAGTGCCCTCTCCTGGTCGTCCCTGTGGTTCCGATGGGGGCAACCGGCGCGACGGCCGGAAATGTTCCCCTGGCCGGGAAAAATTTTCCGACGCCTGCTACCGGCGCGTGCACAACCCTACGGGGTCGGCCGGGGCCCGGAAAACCTGTTGCGCAGGTCACATCCGAGTTGGCACTCTCGCTGCCATGACCTCCTGACGAGCCCACCTCGCGACCCTACCGGCCGTCCTTCGCACCCTCCGCCCGCACCGCCCCGCAACGGAGCGTCATGCTGCTCAAAACCCTCCCCCTGGCCGATCCCGGCCGTCCCGACCTCTCCACCCCGCTCGCCCTGCTGCGCTGGCTCCAGCGCGGCCAGCGGCGGGGGCAGGCGCTCGCCACCTGCTGGGCGCTGCTGGAGATGGGCTGTCAGGCCGCCCTGCCGGTGCCGGTCGGCCTCGGTGTGCAGGCCGTCGTCGACGGCGACACCGGCGCCCTGTGGCGGATCGGCGCGCTCGCCCTGGCGCTGACCGCGGTGTCCGCGCTCGCCACCGTGCTGCTGCACCGCCAGGCGGTCTGGAACTGGATCCACGCCGTCTGCCAGGTCCGCCAGCTGGTCTCCCGTCAGGCCTCGCACCTCGGCTCCGGGCTGTCCCGGCGGATCGCCACCGGCGAGGTCGTCGCGGTCGGCAGCGGGGACGTCGAGAAGGTCGGCTGGTACGTCGAACTCACCGCCCGGCTGCGCGCGGCGGTCGCCGTCTGGCTGGCGGTCGGCGCCGCGGTGCTGGCGGTCGAGCCGGTGCTCGGGGTGGCGGTGCTGCTCGGGGTGCCCGTGCTCGCGGCCTCCGTCTGGCCGCTGCTCGGGCCGCTCCAGCGCCGCTACACCGATCAGCGCGCCCTCGGCGGCAAGGCCACCGAGCTGGCCGCCGACACGGTGGCCGGGCTCCGGGTGCTGCGCGGGATCGGCGGCGAGCAGCTGTTCCTCGACCGCTACCGGGCCGCCTCCCAGCGGTTCCGCGCCGCGGCCGTCCGCTCGGCCCGGATCTGGGCCCTGATGCAGGCCCAGCAGGTGCTGCTGCCCGGCCTCTTCGTGGTCGGCATCACCTGGTACGGCGCCCGCCTGGCGGCCGACGGGCGGATCTCGGTCGGCACCCTGGTCGCGGTCTACGGCGCCATCGTGTTCCTCGCCGCGCCGCTGCGCATCCTCGGCGAGTCGGCGCACGCCTGGAGCGTGGCCCGGGTCTCCGCCGGGCGCGTCCTGCGGGTGCTCGTGCTGGCCAGGACGGAGGGCGACGGAACCGGCTCGCTCACCGACCCGGCGCGCTCCGACCTGTTCGACCCGGTGACCGGGCTGACCGCCCGGGCCGGCGAGCTGACCGCCGTGGTCTGCGGCGACCCGGACTTCGCTGGCGCGCTCGCCGAACGGCTCGGCGGGCACGTGCCGGCGGGCGGGGACGGGCCGGCGGAGCCGTCGGTCCGGCTCGGCGGCACCGAGCTGGACACCGTCCCGCTGGCCGAGGCGCGGGCCGCGGTGCTGGTGCACGACAAGGAGCCGGTGCTGCTCTCCGGCACCCTGGCGGCGCTGTTCGACATCCCCGCCTCCGGCCGGGTCGATCCGTGGGACGCGCTCGCGGCGGCCCGCGCCCAGGACGTGCTCGACGCCCTGGCGGACGGCTGGGAGGCCCCGGCGGCCGCAGCCCTGGAGGCCGCAGCCCCGGGTGGGGGGCGCGCCGGGGCCGAGCGCCTGGAGGCGGCATCGGAGGCACCCGGCGTGATGGGGGCGTCGATCACCGAGCGGGGGCGGTCGCTGTCCGGCGGGCAGCGGCAGCGGCTGGCCCTGGCCCGGTCCCTGCTGGCCGACCCGCCGGTGCTGGTGCTGGACGAGCCGACCAGCGCGGTCGACGCGCACACCGAGTCCCGGATCGCCGCCGGGCTGCGCAAGAACCGCGAGGGGCGCACCACGGTGGTCTTCGCCACCAGCCCGCTGCTGCTCGACCAGGCGGACCGGGTGGTGCTGCTGCGCGACGGCCGGGTGGCCGCGACCGGCGTCCACCGCGAACTGATGCGCGCGGATCCGGCCTACCGGGCGGTGGTCACCCGCACGGACGAGCCGGAACCGGCGGGGGAGCGGCCGGCCGGGGCCGGCGCCGCCCGCACCGAGTCGAGGAGTGACGCATGAAGCCTCCCGTCCACCAGGAGCAGGGACCGGCCGTCACCCTGCCGGTCGGCTCGCCGGCCGCCGTGCGCGGCTACCTGCGGCTGCTGGCCCGGCGTCACCGGGGCGGCCTCTCGGCGGTGGTCGGGCTGCACGCGGTGGCCACGGCGGCCGGGCTGGTCGGTCCCTGGGTGCTCGGCAGGCTCGTCGAGTCGCTGGCCGCCGGCACCGCGGAGTCCGCGATCACGGTCGCCGTGGCGTGGTACCTGCTCGCGCTCGCAGTGCAGTCCGCCTTCACCTGGTGGTCGCGGATGCGCGGCGCGGTGCTCGGCGAGCGGGTGCTGGCCGACCTGCGGGAGGACTTCCTGGTCCGCTCGGTGGCGCTGCCGACCGGCGTCCTGGAGCGGGCCGGGACGGGCGACCTGGTCTCCCGGGGCACCACCGACATCGACCGGCTGGACAAGTCGGTGCGCGAGGCGGTGCCGGAGCTGGCCGTCGGGATCGTCTCGCTGGTGCTGGTGTTCGGCGCGCTGACGCTCACCTCGCCGCTGCTCGCGCTCACCGCGCTGATCGGCGTGCCGCTGCTGCTGGTCTCCTCGCGCTGGTACTTCCGGCGCGCCCCGCAGTCCTACCGCAACGAGTCGGCGGGGTACGCGGCGGCGAACTCGGTGCTGGCCGAGACGGTCGACGCCGGCCGGACGGTCGAGGCGCTGCGGCTGGGCGAGCGGCGGGTCCGGCTGACCGACCGCAAGCTGGCGGAGTGGATCGCCTGGGAGCGGTACACGCTCTGGCTGCGCTCGGTCTGGTTCCCGACCATCGACGCGGCGTACACCCTGGCCGTGCTCGGCCCGCTGGTGTTCGGCGGGCTGTTCGCCCTGCGGGGCTGGATCACCGTGGGCCAGCTGACCACCGGGGTGCTGTACGCCCAGGCGATGGTGGCGCCGGTCGACCGGATCCTGCGCTGGTACGACGAACTGCAGATCGGTCAGGCTTCGCTGGCCCGGCTGGTCGGGGTGCACGAGGTGCCGCAGGCGCAGTCCGACGACGAGGTCCGGCCGAGCGGGCGGCGGGTCGAGGCGCGGGACGTGCGCTTCGGCTACCGGGAGGGCGCCGATGTGCTGCACGGCATCAGTCTGGACGTCGCCCCCGGCAGCCGGGTGGCGCTGGTCGGGCCGTCCGGGGCGGGCAAGTCCACCCTGGGCCGGCTGCTGGCCGGGATCTACGCGCCCGGCCGGGGCAGTGTGACCCTCGGCGGGGCGGCGCTGTCGCGGATGCCGGCCGAGCGGGTGCGCGCCGAGGTCGCGCTGGTCAACCAGGAGCACCACGTCTTCGTCGGGACGCTCCGGGACAACCTGCGGCTGGCCGCGCCGGGCGCCGACGACGCGGAGCTGCGCGGGGCGCTGGACGCGGTGGACGCCGGGTCGTGGGTGGACGCGCTGCCGGCCGGGCTGGACACCGAGGTCGGCTCCGGCGGCACCGCGCTGACGCCCCCGCAGGCCCAGCAGCTGGCGCTGGCCCGGCTGGTGCTGGCCGATCCGCACACCCTGGTGCTGGACGAGGCCACGTCGCTGCTGGACCCGAGGGCCGCCCGGCACCTGGAGCGTTCGCTCGCCCGGGTACTGGAGGGCCGGACGGTGATCGCCATCGCGCACCGGCTGCACACCGCGCACGACGCGGACGTGATCGCGGTGGTCGAGGACGGGCGGATCAGCGAGTACGGCAGCCACCCCGCGCTGGTGGCGGCCGGCGGCCCGTACGCGGCGCTCTGGCGCTCGTGGCGGGACGAACGCTGACGAGTGCTGACGAACGCTGACGAACCTGACCGAGGGTGACGGGTGGTGAACCCGCGGGGGCGAAGTTGACCTCTGTGGGTCACTCCCGGCCGCGCATCCGGGCAAATACCCCCAATCGCCCTCAGAATGCTCGGGTGACCAAGATTTCGGACTCCTCGGGTACCAGGCGCAGCGAGATCGGCGGGGTGCCCACCCGCTACATCGGCATCGGCGTGATCGTCGTGCTCGCCGCGTGGTTCCTGTTCGCCAACCTCGACAAGGTGAAGATCCAGTTCTGGGTGTTCACCGTGACCGCTCCGCTCTGGATCGCCCTGCTGGCCACGCTGGTCGCGGGTGTGGCGCTCGGGTGGCTGCTGAAGGGGCGGCGCGGGAAGTGAGCGCCGCCGAGCCACCGTCCCCGCCCGGGCCGGGCGGCTTCACTCCGCTGATCGAGTTACGCGGCGTCAACAAGCACTTCGGGGCGCTGCACGTCCTCCAGGACGTCGAGCTGACCGTGGGCCGGGGCGAGGTCGTGGTGGTGATCGGCCCCTCCGGCTCCGGGAAGTCCACCCTCTGCCGGGCCATCAACCGGCTGGAGCCGGTCGAGTCCGGCTCCATCGTGATCGACGGCCGGCCCCTGCCCGAGGAGGGCAAGGGGCTGGCCCGCCTCCGGGCCGAGGTCGGGATGGTGTTCCAGTCCTTCAACCTCTTCGCGCACAGGACCGTGCTGCAGAACGTCTCGCTGGCGCAGGTGAAGGTGCGCGGCCGGGGCAGGTCGGAGGCCGACGCCAAGTCCCGGGCGCTGCTGGAGCGGGTCGGGCTGGCCTCGCAGGCGGACAAGTACCCGGCCCAGCTCTCCGGCGGCCAGCAGCAGCGCGTCGCGATCGCCCGGGCGCTGGCGATGGACCCCAAGGCCCTGCTGTTCGACGAGCCGACCTCGGCGCTCGACCCCGAGATGATCAACGAAGTGCTGGACGTGATGCGCCAGCTGGCGCACGAGGGCATGACGATGATCGTGGTCACCCATGAGATGGGATTCGCCCGCGCCTCCGCCAACCGGGTGGTCTTCATGGCCGACGGGCGGATCGTCGAGGACCGCGCCCCGGAGGACTTCTTCAGCGCCCCGGAGAGCGAGCGCGCCCGGGACTTCCTCTCCAAGATCCTCAAGCACTGAGGCCGGGCCCGTGAAGAAGACCCTGACCCTCGCGGCCGCCGCCGTGCTGCTGGCCGGCTGCGGCAAGCCCGGCACCCCGCCGCCCAAGGGGCCGCAGGCCAGCGCGCTGCCCACCTACGCGGTGGCGGCGGGCAGCCCGGTGAGCGGCTCGCCGACGCTGGACGCGGCCCGCGGCCGGGGGCACCTGGTGGTCGGCGCCAAGGAGGACCAGCCCTACCTCGGCCAGAAGAACCCGGCCACCGGTGAGTACTCCGGCTTCGACATCGAGATCGCCAAGATGGTCGCCGCCGACCTCGGGTTCGGCCCGGAGCGGATCGAGTTCAAGACCATCGCCTCCGCCAACCGCGAGACCGCGCTGCAGAACGGCCAGGTCGACTACTACGTCGGCACCTACACCATCAACGACAACCGCAAGAAGCTGGTCGGCTTCGCCGGGCCGTACTTCATGGCCGGTCAGTCGCTGCTGGTGCGCAAGAACAACAAGGACATCAACGGCCCGCAGGACCTGGACGGCAAGAAGGTCTGCTCGGCGTCCGGCTCCACCCCGTACCAGCGGATCCAGAAGCAGTACCCGAAGGCGCACCTGATCGGCTACGACACCTACTCCGCCTGCGTGGACAACCTGATCACCTCCCAGGTGGACGCCGTCACCACCGACAACACCATCCTCATGGGCTACGCGGCCAAGGTGCCGGACGAGCTCAAGGTGGTCGGGGAGCCGTTCTCCCAGGAGCCGTACGGGATCGGCACGCCGAAGAACGACACCGTGCTGCGCGGCGCGCTCAACGACGCGCTGGCGCACCACGAGGAGAACGGCGACTGGAAGAAGGCGTACGACGCGACCCTCGGCCTGTCCGGGGTGCCCGCGCCCGCCCCGCCGCCCATCGACCGGTACTGAGGAAGGGCCGGGCTGTGAAAACGCTGACCGACAACTGGTCGACCTACTGGGACGGCTTCCTCGGCACCCTCGCGCTGTTCGCGGTGAGCGCCGTGCTGTCGCTGGTGCTCGGGGTGCTGATGGCGAGCTTCCGGGTCTCCCCGGTGCGCCCGCTGCGGGCGTTCGGCACCACCTGGGTGACCCTGCTGCGCAACACCCCGCTGACCCTGCTGTTCTTCATCGTCGTGCTGGGCCTGCCGCGGTTCGACATCACCCTGCCGTTCTTCACCTTCGCGGTGCTCGCGCTCGGCTGCTACACCTCCGCGTTCGTCTGCGAGGCGATGCGCTCGGGCGTGAACACCGTGCCGGTCGGGCAGGGGGAGGCGGCGCGCAGCCTGGGCATGACCTTCGGCCAGACGATGGGCCTGGTGGTGCTGCCGCAGGCGTACCGCTCGGTGGTGGCCCCGATCGGCAGTGTGATGATCGCCCTGGCGAAGAACACGGCGATCGCCGGCTCGTTCAGCGTCACCGAACTGCTCGGCACCTACCGGACCATCAACGAGCTGGGCTACAGCATCGTCTGGACCTTCATCTGGATCGCCGTCGGCTATCTGATCATCACCCTGGCCATCAGCGCGGTGTTCAACCTGCTGGAACGACGACTGGCGGTGTCGCGATGACGGTGGAATCCTCGGCGCTCTACGACATCCCCGGCCCCAAGGCGCTCGCCCGGCACCGGCTGTACGGCGGGATCGCGCTGCTGGCGATCGCCGCGCTGATCGGCTGGATCGTCTACATGCTCTTCCACACCCAGCAGTTCACCGCGGCCAAGTGGACGGCGTTCCAGTACCAGGGCGTCCAGGACCTGCTGCTGCGCGGGCTCGCCAACACCCTCAAGGCCTTCGGCTGGACGGTGCTGTTCGCCCTGCCGTTCGGCGCGCTGTTCGCCGTCGGGCGTCTCTCCGACCACCGGGTGGTGCGCTGGGTGTCCACCCTGGTGGTGGAGTTCTTCCGGGCCATGCCCCTGCTGGTGATGATCTTCTTTATCTTCGTCGCCCTCAAGGTCGCCCCGCTCTGGGCGCTGGTGGCCGGGCTGGTCCTCTACAACGGCTCGGTGCTCGCCGAGGTGTTCCGGGCCGGGGTGCTCGCGGTGCCCAAGGGCCAGCGGGAGGCGGCCTTCGCGCTCGGCATGCGCAAGTCCCAGGTGATGGCGTACGTGCTGGTGCCGCAGGCCTGCCGGGCGATGCTGCCGGCGATCATCAGCCAGCTGGTGGTCGCGCTCAAGGACACCTCGCTGGGCTTCCTGATCACCTACGAGGAGTTCCTGCACGCGGGCAAGCTGATCGCCACCAACCTGGACTACGACCTGCCGTTCATCCCGGTGGTCATGGTGATCGCGCCGATCTACATCGGCATGTGCCTGCTGCTCTCCTGGTTCGCCCACTGGGTCGAGCGGCGCAGCCGGCACAGCCCGAGCGCGCGCGGCGGGGCCCCGGTGGCGCCCGCCGAGGTGTCGATGGGGCTGCCGCCGTCCGCGCGGCCGTGACGGGCGGTTCACCGGTGAACCATAGGTGCGAACGAGGTCTGGCTCGGCACCTCCAATCTCTGCTTATGATTGTCGGGCAGTGACACCACGGCCGTGCGGAGGGACAGTGGAGCCCGTGTTCGACTCACGGCACATCAGGACCTTCCACGAGGTCGTCCAGGCCGGCTCCTACTCGGCGGCCGCCCGGGAGCTCGGCTACACCCAGCCCGCCATCACCCAGCAGATGAAGGCCCTGGAGCGCACCGTCGGCCTGCCGCTGTTCACCCGGGCCGGGCGCGGGCTGCGGCTCACCGAGGCCGGCGAGGCGCTCGCCCGGCACGCCGAGCAGATCCTCGGCAGCCTCTCCGCCGCCCAGCAGCAGCTCGCCGCGCTCGGCCGGCTGCGCGCCGGACGGGTCCGGGTCTGCGCCTTCCCCAGCGCCAACGCCACCCTGATACCGGAGGCGATGGCCCGGCTGCTCGCCGAGCACCCCGGCGTGCGGGTCGAACTCCTGGAGGCCGAGCCGCCGGACTCGGTGCAGCGGCTGCTGCGCGGGGAGTGCGACATCGCGCTGGCCTTCCGCTATCCGGGGGCGCCCGCCGAGGTGCCGGACGAGCTGGACGAGATCCCGCTGATGGAGGACCTGCTGACCGTGCTGCTGCCGGTCGGCCACCCGCTCGGGCGCCGGCACGCCGTCCGGCTGGCCGACCTCGACGGCGAGCGCTGGATCGCCGGCTGCCCGCGCTGCCGCGCCAACCTGCTGCACGTGTGCGCGGAGGAGGGCTTCGCCCCGGACATCGTCTTCTCCACCGACGACAACCTCGCCGTGCAGAGCCTGGTCGCCGCCGGGGTCGGGATCGCGCTGATGCCCGCGCTGGTGCTCTCCTTCATGTGCCACCGCAAGGTCACCGGGCGGGCCGTCGAACCGCACCTGCGCCGCCAGGTCAGCGCGTACGTGCTCCGCGAGCACCGCCGGATCCCGGCGACCGCGCTGGTCCTGGACCACCTGCGGCAGGCCGCCGCCGCGCGGGTGGGGTGCTGAGCGCGGCCGATCGATAAGCACTGGTTGGGGGAGAGCGAAAGAACCCTCCTTGGACGTGATGGGTCGGCGGCCGCGAACCTGCTGGCATGACAACGTCAGCCACGGTCGGCAGGGGCCGGCTCACCGAGCGCATGACCGCCCTCGTCGGCGAGATCCGCGCGGTCGTGGACCGCGGCCTGCCGCCCGAGCTCACCGCCTACCTGGTCGGCGAACGGCTCGCCCCGCACCTCGGCGACGCCGAACTCCTCACCGCGGACCAGCGCGAGGGCGACCCCGAGCGCTACCGCCAGCACGTCCTGCACGCCGAGGACGACGGCTCCTTCTCCGTCGTCGCCCTGGTCTGGCTGCCCGGGCAGCAGACCCCGATCCACGACCACGTCTCCTGGTGCGTGGCCGGCGTCCACGAGGGCCAGGAGAGCGAGACCCGCTACCGGCTGGTCTCCGACGGGCGCACCGCCCACCTGGTCGAGACCGAGCACGTGGTCGGCCCGGCCGGCACCGTCGCCGCCTTCGCCCCTCCCGGCGACATCCACCTGGTGCGCAACGCCTGTACCGCCACCGCCATCTCCCTCCACGTGTACGGCGCCGACGTCTCCCGGCTCGGCACCAGCATCCGGCGGGTCTACCGGCTGCCCGCCGACGGGCGGCGGTGAGCCCGGATGGCCCTGACCCTCCGGGACCGCGCGGTGCGGCCCTCGCGCACCCGCACCCGTGCCCTTCCCCCGCTCGGCGGCGACGCCCCCGGGCTGCTGCTCGCCGGGCTCGGCGTCGCCGCCGCGTTCGCCGTCCACCAGGCCGTGCCCGCCGTCCCCAGGCTCACCGCCGCCGTGCTGCTCGGTGTCGCCGCCGCCCACCTTCCCGGCCTGCGCCCGGTGGTCCGCGGCGTCGCCCGGCCCGGACTCTCCACCGCCGGCAAGCGGCTGATGCGCCTGGGCATCGTGCTGCTCGGCCTCAAACTCGGCCTCGACGACGTGCTCGGCCTCGGCTGGGCCACCGTCGCCATGGTTATCGCGGTGGTCGCCGCCACCTTCGCCGGCACCCTGTGGCTGGGGCGCCGGCTCGGCCTGCCCGGTGACCAGCCGCTGCTGGTGGCCACCGGGTACTCCATCTGCGGCGCCTCGGCGATCGGCGCGGTCAGCCAGGCCGCCGGCAGCGAGGAGGAGGACGTCGCCGCCTCCGTCGCGCTGGTCACCCTCTGCGGCACCCTCGCCATCGCCGTCCTGCCGCTGCTCCAGCACCCGCTCGGCCTGGACACCAGTGGCTTCGGCCGCTGGGTCGGCGCCAGTGTGCACGACGTCGGCCAGGTGGTCGCCACCGCGCAGAGCGGCGGGGCGGGCGCGCTGCGCGAGGCGGTGCTGGTCAAGCTGATGCGGGTGGTCCTGCTCGCGCCGCTGGTCGCCGGGGTCGCGGTGGCGGCCCGGCGCGCACAACGGCGGGCCGGCGCCGCGCCGGAAGGCACCGCGCCGGAAGGCGCCGCGCGGGCCGGTGGCAAGCGGCCGCCGCTGGTGCCGCTGTTCGTCGCCGGGTTCCTGGCCATGATCGCGGTGCGCACCACCGGCGTACTGCCCGAGCGGGCCCTCACCCTCGCCGGGGACGCCCAGGAACTGCTGCTGGCGGCCGCGCTGTTCGGGCTCGGCAGCGCCGTCCACCTGCCGACCATGGTGCGCACCGGAGGCCGGCTCGCGCTGCTCGGGCTCGGCTCCTGGGTGGTGGTCGCGGGGGTCTCGTACGCCGGGGTGCTGGCCACCGCATAAACACCGGGCGTCCGGTGGGGGTTGGGCTATTGTCGGGAGGGTGGCCCGGCCGGTCGGGCGGGCCGCGTGTCCAGGTCGTCGAACACCACGGAGGAACCCGCCGCATGTCCACCGCACTGCCGGAACGGGACGGCTCCTCGGCCGTCGTCACGCTCGACCGGCGCGAGGGTCCGTTCGGGGAGGTGGCGCTGCGGCGGCGCGGCGGCACCTACGAGATCATCGCCAACGGCTGCTTCCTGATGGACACCGCCGACGGGCGCTCCGAGCGGCTGCTGGTACGGGCGGCGCTGGACGAACTGGACCGGGGCGGACCGTCGGCGCGGCCGTCGGTGCTGATCGGCGGGCTCGGCGTCGGCTTCTCGCTGGCCCACGCGGCGGCCGAGCCGCGCTGGGGGCGGATCGCCGTGGTGGAGCGCGAGGGCGCGATCATCGAGTGGCACCGGGGCGGCCCGCTGGCCGCCTTCTCGGCCGGCGCGCTGGACGACCCGCGGGTCGAGGTGCTGCACACCGACCTGCTGGAGTACCTGGCCGGCGCCGACGGCGTCCGCCACCACGCGCTCTGCCTGGACATCGACAACGGGCCGGACTGGACGGTCACCGACGGCAACGCCGGGCTGTACGGCGCGGAGGGACTGGCGCTGCTGCTGCGGCGGCTGGAGCCGGGCGGCGTGCTGGCGGTGTGGAGCGCCCGGCCGTCACCGGCCTTCGAGGAGGCGCTGCGGACGGCCGGCTTCACGGAGGTGGCGACCCGGGAGGTGGCGGTGGCCCGCGGGGTGCCGGACGTCGTGCACCTGGCCCGCCGCGCGCGGTGAGCGCGTGACGGGCCAGGCACCGGAAGGGGACGGGGTTACTTCAGGCCGTTGTCCACCGCGGCCATCAGCTCACCGTTCGGGGTGTCGCCGTCGAAGGCCCAGACCATCGCGCCGGCCAGCCCCTGGGACTTGATCCAGGCGGTCTTGCGGGCGATCTCGGTCGGGTCGTCGTAGGTGTAGAAGACGGTCCCGTTGTAGATGTAGGAGTGGCCGGCCACCGGGTCGCGGTAGATGGTGTAACCGCCGGTGGTGGCCATGTCCTTGAGGCGCTTGTAGTCCTCGAAGCCGGCCTCGTAGGTGCCCGGGCCGGGGCCCGTCGCGGTCTGGAAGAGGCCGTTGGTGGTGCCGCGCGGCACGCCCGTCCAGCCGCGTCCGTAGAACGGGATGCCCAGCGTGAGCTTGCTCTTCGGGGCGCCGCCGTTCACGTACGCGCCGATCGCGACCTCGGAGCTGAACTGGCGGGCCGGCGGGTTCGGGTCGCCCGCGGCGACCTTGATGCCGGACTGCTGGTTGGTGACCATCTCCCAGCCGCCGTGGTAGTCGTAGCCCTGGATGGTGGCGAAGTCGAAGGCGCCGAACAGGCCCGGGATGTCGATGCCCGCGGTGACCTTCGCCGGGTCGGCCGGGAGGAAGGCGCTCAGCGTGTAGTGCTTGTTGGTGGTGGCGCCGAGGGCGTCCAGCTGGCGGCGGAACTCCTGGGCCAGCAGGGTGTAGTTGGCCTTGTCGGCGGGCCGGAAGATGTTACCGGTGTGCCCGTCGGAGTTCGGCCACTCCCAGTCGAGGTCGATGCCGTCGAAGATGCCGGCCGCGCTGCCCGCGCCGCCGCGGCCGTCGATGACCGGCAGGTTGCCCTTGATGTACATGTCGATGCAGGAGGTGACGAGCGCCTTGCGGGAGGCGTCGGTGGCCACCGCGTCGGAGAACCACTTGCTGTACGACCAGCCGCCCAGCGAGATCTGGATCTTGAGGTTGGGGTACTTGGCCTTGAGCTGCTTCAGCTGGTTGAAGTTGCCGGCCAGCTTCTGGTCCCAGGTGTCGGTGGTGCCGGCCACCGAGTTGCCGGCGTCCCAGCCCTTGCCGAAGTCGGCCCAGGCGTCACCGGCGCCGTCACCCGCGTTCGGGTCGTTGTCCGGCCCGGCCGCCTTGTTGGTGATGAAGCACTGCTTGGTGGTCGGGTGGATGTTGGCGAAGGCGTAGTTGATCACCGAGAGCCGGCCGGCCGAGCCGGAGGTGTCGAGCTGCTTCACGCTGTAGCCGCGGGCGTAGATGCTCCACTGGGTGAAGTAGCCGATCTTCAGCGCGCCGCCGGTGCCGCCCTTCTTGGTGCGGGCGGTGACCGCGCCGGAGACCGGGGAGACGTTGCCGGCCGCGTCACGGGCCTTCACGGTGAAGGTGTACTCGGTGTCCGGGGCCAGGCCGCCGACGGTGCCGGAGGGGCTGGTGACGGTGGTCACCACGCCGTTGCTCGCGGTGATGTCGTAGGCGGTGACGCCGACGTTGTCGGTGCTGGCCGTCCAGCTCAGCGAGACCGAACTGGAGTCCGAGCCGGTGACGGCGGGGGTGCCCGGGGTGGTGGGCGCCTCCTTGTCCTCGATCGGCGGCGGGGTGGTGACGCTCACCGGGCCGGCCGCCGCCGAGCGGTTGCCCGCCGCGTCGAAGGCCTGGACGGTGAACTGGTAGGTGGTGCCGCCGGTCAGGCCCTGCACGGTGACGCCGGTGGTGGCGCCGTCGGTGGTGGCCACCTTGGTGCCGTCCCGGTACACGTCGTACCCGGTGACGCCGACGTTGTCGGTGCTCGCGGTCCAGGAGAGGGCCGCGGTGGTCTGGGTGACGGTGCCGGACTTCAGGGCGCCCGGGACGGACGGCGGGGTCAGGTCGTCGCCGCTGCCGTCGCACGGCTTGCCGTTGAGCTTGCAGTTCGCCGGCGGCTGGTAGGCGCCCGAGTAGGCGATGTTGAAGCCGACGTTGTAGGTGCCGCCGACCGGCAGGGTCGAGGCCCAACCGGGGTTCTTGACCGTGACATGGGAGCCCGAGGCGGTGTACGAGGCGTTCCACAGGCCCGCGACGGTGTTGCCGGTGGGCAGGTCGAACTCCAGCGTCCAGCCGTTGACCGGGGCGCTGGAGCCGTTGGTGATGGTGTAGCTGCCCTCGTAGCCGCTGCCCCAGTCGCTGCCCTTGGTGAGGGCCGCGGTCACCGACCCGGCGAGGGCCTGCGCGGCCGCGTCGTCGGCGGCGTGGGCGAGGGTGGCGGGCAGGGCGGCACCGAGCAGGGGGACGAGCAGGGTCCCGGCCGCGAGCAGCGGCAGGCTGATCCGACGTTTGCGCATGGATGTGGCTCCTGTCCTGGGGTCCCGGGGCAGGCCCGGACCCCCCGTAACCCGTGGGGAGGTGTCAGGTGCGTGGAGCAGCTTGCTCCGGGCCATGGGGGCGGCGCGGAACCGGTCCTCTGGCCGTCGGGGTGCCACGGAGGATCCTGTGCCGAGGGTAGGGAGCGGACGGGCGAACTGGCAATAGGTCTGTACCACTTGTCGATCGTGAACATGACCGGGGTACGGACGGCCACCGCCCCGGCGACCGGGGTCGCCAGGGCGGTGGGGGTGCGGCGGCGTGGCGGCGGCGTCGCGCCGGTGCGGGGCCGGTCTCAGCCGAAGGGGCTCTGCTCCGGAGCGGTGGCGGGCGGCGGCGGGGCCGGGGCGTCCTCGGGCTGCGGGGCGAAGGGGTTGAAGTCCGGCGGCGGGACCATCACCGGGGTGCCCTTGACCGGGCCCGGGGCGGCGGCAGGAGCGGCGGCCGGGGCGGCCGCGGGAACGGCCGGCGGGGCGCTGGGCGGCGCCGGGACGGTGGTGCCGAACGGGTCGCTGGGCCGGTCCGCGGCGGTCACCGTGCCGAACGGGTCGGTGGCCGGGGCGGCCGCGGGCTGCTGGGGGGCGGCGGCCGGCAGCGGCTCGGCGGCCGGGGTCCCCATGATGCCGAAGGGGTCGAAGTCCGGCGGGGGCACCATCACGGGTGTGCCCTTGGGCGGCTCCGGGGCCTGGGGGGCGGCCGGTTCGGCGGCCGGGGTGCCGAGGATGCCGAAGGGGTCGAAGTCCGGCGGCGGGACCGCCACCGGGGTGCCCTTGGGCGGGGCGGGCGGCTGCGCGGCCTCGTCGGGCACCAGGATCGGCCGGGCCGGGGTCGGGTCGGCGACCGGGGCGAAGGGGTTGAAGTCGGCCGGCGGGATGCGGACCGGCGTGGCGTCCTCCTGGGGCACCGGCACCGGCACCGTCGGCGGCGGCACCGGGGGAGCGGCCGGGGCGGGCACGGCGACGGTCGGCGCGGGGGACGGCGCCGGGGCGGCCGGGGCGAGCGGGGTGGCGGGCACGCCGTCCCAGCCGAACTGAACGCTCTTCAGCAGCTCCGCGAAGACGTCCGTGTACAGCTCCCAGTCCTGCGGCTGGGCGGTGGTCAGCTGCACGCAGAGCACCGAGACGCCGTCCGGCAGCGGGACGAACGCCTCCACCACCGAGGTGACCGCCCAGCGGCGCCCCCCGTCGGCGGCCAGCGGGCCCGGCACCGGCACGCTGCGCGCCTCGACCAGGACGGCGGCCGGCCCGGCGGGCAGCAGCACCGTCCAGACCTCGGCGTGCCGGCGCACGGTGGCCAGTTCGGTGGCGAGGCCGGTGATCGGCAGCGGGTGGCGGGCCAGCGAGACGACCAGGGTGGCGTCGCTCGGCCGGCCGTCCAGGTGGAAGGCGCCGAGGCCCGCGTAGACGGCGCCGGAGGAGGTGACGGTGTCCGCCAGGGCGGCGGCGATCAGCGCGAAGTCGCGGCGCTCGGCCGTACCGGTGCCGCTGAAGAGCTCCTCGGCGGTCTCGGCCAGGTGCGCGGTCAGGGCGGCGGCGGCCGCGCCGGTCGCCGGGTCGGCCCCGGGGCCGACCGGGACGCCGTCCACCGGGCCGGTGCGCACCGTCCGGGCGGAGACGCCGGGCGGGCCGTCCGGCGCGGTGAGGGCGTGGAAGCCCGGCGGGACGACCAGGCGGACCTCGGCGCCCGCGCCGGTGGGCAGTTCGACGGGCTGCCGGGTCTGCCGGCCGGCGGCCAGTGCGGCCAGCGGCGCGGCGAACGCGGGGCGCAGCTTGGGATCGGCGGGCTCGCCGTTCACCGGCAGCTCGAAGAGCCCGGCGGTGATCTCCTCGGCGGAGCCGGCCGCCGTGCCGCGGACGGCCCCCGTGGCGCCGTAGCGGGCCAGCAGCGCGCCGGTCGCCGACGGGCCGAGCGCGGCGCCGGTGCCCGGGCGGGCGGTGCCGGCGGTGACCACGGTGCCGAGCCGGTCGACGGCGGTGTGCACCGGGCCGTTGGGCGCCAGCGGCAGGTTGAACAGGGCGTCGGCGGCCGGGTGCGTCGCCTCCCGCAGGGCGGTCAGCGCGGCGGCGGGCTGGCGCGAGGTCCGGGCGCCGAAGAGGGCGTCGGTGAGGCTGGCGAGGGTCGCGGAGACCCGCTCGGCGGCCGTGAAGGGGCCGGCCTCCGTGCTGAACTGGCCGTCCTGGGTCAACTGTTGAGCCCCCGCTCTGCTCGCTGTGCGTCCGGTGGTCCGTGGATCCCGGCCCGGGGGGTGACCGGCGGGCCGTCAGATCCGTGCACATTCCTATCAGAGGCCGCCGACGCGGCAGAACAGGCCGTCCGGCGTCACCCGGCGGTGGTGTCCGCAGCGGCGTCGGAGGCGGGCCGGGGGCCGGTGGCCAGGGCGGTCAGGGCGTCGGCGAGACCGGGGACGGCCAGCAGGCCCGCCAGGTCGTCGACCAGCCGTCCGGTCGGCCCGTCGGGGCGCTCGTCGGCGAGGAACCCGGCCAGCTCGGCGGCCAGCGCGGGCTCCCGGGCGGCCGTCAGGGTGAGCGCCGCCACGAACTCCTGCACCAGGTGCAGCTGAAGGTCCTCCAGCGGCACCGAGCGGTCGGCCAGCCACTCCAGCGAGGTGATCTCGGCGTTGGCGATCCAGGCCCGGACGGTCAGCCGCAGCCCCGGGCTGGGCGAGGGCAGCGCGAGGTGGCCGATGATCTGGTCGTACGCGGCCTGCCGGACCTCGTCGATCACCGCCGAGGTGTTGGTGCTGGCCGTCACCGAACCGCCGCGCAGCAGCGCCGCGAAGCCGGGGCCGTGGCTCTGCACGAAGTCCAGGTAGCGGCCCATCACCCGGTACAGGCGCTCGGAGAGCGGGCCCTCGGCGGGCTCCTCGAAGCGGGCCGACAGCTCCCGCCCGGCCCGGCGCAGCGACTCCTCGTAGATCGCCTGCTTGCCCGGGAAGTAGTGGTAGACCAGCGGCCGGGAGGCGCCCGCGGCGGCGGCGATGTCGTCGATCGACACCTCCTCCGGCGGGCGGTGGCTGAACAGCTCCAGCGCCACGGCGATCAGCTGCTCGCGCCGCTCGTCCACGCTGAGGCGGCGGCGCGTCCGCCCGGCGGGCTCCGGGCGCTCGCCGCGCGCGGACGCGGACGCGGGGGAGGGGGCCGGCGGCGTGCGGGATGCCATGCGCGTCACCCTATCCGCCCGGTCGGGCCGGACGGTGCTCCAGGTAGCGGCGGTAGGCCTCGCGGCCGTCCGGGACGAACACGTCGCGCTCCAGCCGCTCGGCCAGCTCGGCGGGGGTGAGCCAGGCGTGCCAGGCGACCTCGGACTCCTGCGGGGCCACCGGGCCGTCCCACTCGGCCTCGTGCACGTCGGACCACCAGGCGAGGCCCTCGCCGCGGAACAGGAAGCGGAACAGCGGGCGCGGGGCGATCCCGGTGACGCCCAGCTCCTCCTCGGCCTCCCGGACGGCGGCCTGCCGGTAGGTCTCGCCGGCGCCCACCACGCCGCCGACGAACATGTCGTGCGCGCCGGGGACGAACAGCTTGGTGTCGGTGCGCCGGTGCACGAAGATCCGCCCGGCCGGGTCGCGGACCAGGACGAAGACGCACCGGTGGATCAGCCCGCGCCGGTACACCTCCCCGCGCGGCGCGGTGCCGGTCACCCGGTCGTGCTCGTCGACGACGTCCAGCAGCTCATCGGCGGGATCGGCGGAATCGCTCCGCGCAGGCTCGGTCATGACCGACAGGTTAGGGTTTCCGGGCGATCCATGGATGGACGAACGGCGAGGGCGGCGCGCGGTGGTGGAGATCTGGGGCGAGACGGCCGGGGGCTTCGAGCCGGTGCGGGAGGCCTTCGCGCGCAACTTCCGCGAGTACGGGGAGCTCGGCGCGGCGTTCGCGCTGTACGTGCGCGGCCGCAAGGTGGTCGACCTGTGGGGCGGCGACGCCCGGCCCGAGGTCGGCGGGCGGCCCGCGCCGGCCGTGCCCTGGACGGCGGACACCGCGCAGGTGCTGCGCTCGGTCACCAAGGGCCTGACCGCGACCACCGCGCTGCTGCTCGCCGAGCGCGGGCTGCTGGACCTGGACGCGCCGGTGGTCTCCTACTGGCCGGAGTTCGGGGCCGCGGGCAAGGACGGCGTGCCGGTGGGCTGGCTGCTGTCGCACCAGGCCGGGGTGCCCGCGCTGGACGTGCCGCTGCGGCTGGAGGACGTGCTCACCTGGGAGCGGGCGGCGGCCGCGGTGGCCGCCCAGGCGCCCGCCTGGGAGCCCGGCACGGCGCACGGCTACCACCCGTACACCTTCGGCTGGCTGGTCGGCGAGGTGGTGCGCCGGGTGAGCGGGCGCACCGTCGGCCAGTACTTCGCCGAGGAGATCGCCCGGCCGCTCGGCCTCGACCTGTGGATCGGCCTGCCGGCCGGCGCCGCGCCCCGGGTGGGCCGGCTGGTCGACCTGCCCGCGCCGCCGGCCGCCCGGACCGGCCCGAGCGGGCTGCGGCTGCGCCCCAAGCAGTCCGTGCGGGAGGCCTACCAGGACCCGGCCTCGCTGACCGCCCGGGCGTTCGCCTCGGTTCGGCCCGGGGTGGACCTGAACGACCCGGCGGTGCAGGCCGCCGAGATCCCCGGCGCGGGCGGGATCGGCACCGCGCGCTCGGTGGCCCGGTTCTACGCGGCGCTGATCGGCGCGGCCGACCGGCACGGCAGCGGCGGCGGGACGCTGCCGCCGCTGCTCGGGTCCGAGGTGCTGGCCCGGGCGGCCGGGCCGGTGGTCAGCGGCCCGGACCGGGTGCTGATCGTCAACTCCACCTTCGGGCTGGGCTTCTTCCGGCACGGCGCGACCGCGCCGATGGCCTCGCCGGCGAGTTTCGGCCATCCGGGCCGGGGCGGCTCGCTGGGCTTCGCCGACCCGGAACTCGGGATCGGCTTCGGTTACGTCACCAACGGCATGCAGCCCGGCGTCACCGGGGACATCCGCTCCCGCACGCTGATCAGGGCGGTGCGGGAGTGCCTCGGGGCGGCCTGACGGGGCGACGGCCGGCCGGCCGGAGGAGGCCCGGACGGACGGACGGTCAGGCCTGGCCGGTCGCGAAGTGGCTGATCCGGCCGTCCTCGACGGTGAAGCGCCAGGAGGTGCGCATCTCGCCCCAGGTCTCGTTCCGGTAGTCGGCGATCAGGGTCCGGCCGCCGGCCGACTCGGAGCGGACCTCCATGTGGCCGTGGACGGTGAAGATCTCCCGGTCGATCCAGTCCTGGAGGTCGCGCTCGGTGCCGTCGTCGGACATCGTGGCGTCCGGCGCGAGCAGGTCGACGAAGGCCTGCCGGTTTCCGTCGTTGATCGCGGTGACGGCGGCGCGCACGGTCGCGTCGGAGAGTTTGGCGGTGGCGATGGTCATCCGGTCTCCCAGGAGTCGAAAAATCGGGTCGGGACTCCTGTTTAGGACGTTGGCCGGGACTCGCCGCGCATGTCGGCGGCGCGTCGGGGATTTCCCGGGATTCATGTGCTTGGATCCCGATACGGGTGATGTACCCCCCAGGGGTCCCCGACCGGGCCACGGGGAGTGGCGTACGGAGTGGGAAGTCGGCCGGCCCGACTTCCCACTCCGCGTTCCGGGGCGCGCTCGGCGCCGGGGCGCTAGAACAGGCCCGTGGCCTGCGGGGAGTAGCTGACCAGCAGGTTCTTGGTCTGCTGGTAGTGCTCCAGGACGGCCTTGTGGCCCTCCCGGCCGATGCCGGAGTTCTTGTAGCCGCCGAACGCGGCGTGGGCCGGATAGGCGTGGAAGCAGTTGGTCCAGACCCGGCCGGCCTGGATGGCGCGCCCGGCCCGGTAGGCGGTGGTGCCGTTGCGGGTCCAGACGCCGGCGCCGAGCCCGTACAGGGTGTCGTTGGCGAGCGTGATCGCGTCGTCGAAGTCCTCGAAGCGGGTCACGGCGACCACCGGGCCGAAGATCTCCTCCTGGAAGATCCGCATCCCGTTGACGCCCTCGAAGACCGTCGGCGTGACGTAGTAGCCGCCCGACAGCGCGCCGCCGAGGTCCGCCCGCTCGCCGCCGGCCAGCAGCTTGGCGCCCTCGGCCTGGCCGATCTCGATGTAGGAGAGGATCTTGCGCAGCTGCTCGTCGCTGGCCTGCGCGCCGACCTGGGTCGCGGTGTCCAGCGGGTCGCCCTGGCGCAGCGTGCGGACCCGCTCCAGGCCGTCGGCGAGCAGCCGGTCGTAGACCGCGGACTCGATCAGCGCCCGGCTGGGACAGGTGCAGACCTCGCCCTGGTTGAGGGCGAACATCGCGAAGCCCTCGACGGTCTTGTCGTAGAAGGCGTCCTGCTCGGCGGCGACGTCGGCGAAGAACAGGTTGGGGCTCTTGCCGCCGAGCTCCAGCGAGACGGGGATGAGGTTGCCGCTGGCGTACTGCGAGATCAGCCGGCCGGTGGTGGTCTCGCCGGTGAAGGCGATCTTCCGGATCCGGTCGCTGGAGGCGAGCGGGCGGCCGGCCTCCAGGCCGAAGCCGTTGACCACGTTGAGCACGCCCGGCGGCAGCAGGTCGGCGGTCAGCTCGACCAGCAGCAGCACCGAGGCCGGGGTCTGCTCGGCCGGCTTCAGGACGACGGTGTTGCCCGCCGCCAGCGCCGGGGCGACCTTCCAGACGGCCATCAGGATCGGGAAGTTCCACGGGATGATCTGGCCGACCACGCCCAGCGGCTCGTGGAAGTGGTACGCCACGGTGTCCTCGTCCAGCTGGGAGAGGCCGCCCTCCTGGGCGCGCAGCGCGCCGGCGAAGTAGCGCAACTGGTCGACGGCCAGCGGCAGGTCGGCGCCCAGCGTCTCGCGGACCGGCTTGCCGTTCTCCCAGCTCTCCGCGACGGCGAGCCGTTCGAGGTTCTGCTCGATCCGGTCGGCGATCCGCAGCAGCACCTGGGCGCGCTCGGCGGGCGGGGTACGGCCCCAGGCCGGGGCGGCGGCGTGGGCGGCGTCCAGCGCGGCCTCGATGTCCTCGGCGGTGCCGCGGGCGACCTCGGTGAAGACCTCGCCGGTGACCGGACTGGGGTTCTCGAAGTACTGGCCGAGGACCGGCGGCGTCCACCGGCCGCCGATCCAGTGCTCGTAGCGGGGGCGGTAGTCGACGATGGATCCGGGCTGCCCGGGGGGCTGGTAGACCGGCATGCTCTGGTGCCTCCTCGCGCTGTCGGGGCACCGCCGCGGCCGTGCGGGCCGGAGCGGTGCGCCGGGCCGCGCAGGGGCGGCCCGGCGGAGTGAACGGACACACACGCGGGTCGGGCGCACCCCGTGCCGGGGGCGTCCGCCGGGCAGCACCCTAACCGGCGGACGGCCCGTTCGGCTACGGTCCGTGCGGCGGTGGTCGACGGAGGGTGGCGCGATCCCGGCGGCCTCCACGGCAGCCTCCGCGGCGCAGGGGCGCCGGCCCGGCGCGGCCCGGAGGCGGGCGGCGGGCCATCAGACCGCCTGGTAGCGGCCGGTGCGGCGTTCCCAGCTCAGGTAGCCGGCCAGCCAGGTGACCAGGCCGTCGGCGTAGCGCTGGGCGACGATCCGCTCCACCCGGGCCAGGCCGAGCTCCCGGTGGACGTCGGGCAGCCCCTCGTACAGCTCGCGCGAGCGTTCGACCATCAACTGCGCCTCGGCCATCACCACGGCGCAGGCCTCCTCGGCCGAGCAGTCCCGCTCCCGGCGCACGATCATCACCAGGTTGTTGACGTCGCCGCGCGGCGCCTCCAGCGGGAACGACCGCACGTCGTTGGTCAGCGAGGGGATGTCGGCGGCGAGTTGGCGCAGTTGGCGCAGCACCGGGTGGTGCAGCACGGCCGGCGGCACCTCGAAGTGGCCGAGCCGCTCGATCATGTCGAAGATGGTCTCCATCGCGGCGGTGCCACGCCGCAGCACCTGGTAGCCGGCCCGGTCCGGCGGGCGCGGGCTGATTCGCCCGGCCGCCTCGGCGGGGTGGGAGGCGAGGTAGTACTCCCAGTTGTAGGCGGCGCGCGCCTGCCAGCGCGCCGGCATGCCCCGGGCGCTGCGCGCCCACAGGTCGGCGAAGGCGCTCTCCACGGGCGAGCCGCGGTCGGGCGACGCGCCGTGCAAGACGGCGATCAGCCGGTCGCAGATCGGGGCGACCTCGGTGGGGCGGCGGCCGAGCGGGCCGTCGAACTGGTCGTCGAAGAGGAAGTAGAAACCCATGAGGTCCGCGGCGAGCGCGAGTTCGTCGGGTCCGGCGTCGGGGTAGCCGAGCGCCGCGAGGTCGACCACGTCCCAGTGCGCGTAGGACGGGTGGGCCGGGTCGGGCAGCAGTGGATGGCGGGTCAGCCAGGCGCGGTGCAGTTCGGTGGCGTACGGCCCGTGCTCGCTGCGACGGTGCGGGAACGGAATCTGAAGTGAGGTGTCGTCAGACATCGGACTCCCGGAGCTGCGAAGGGTGGGGGCACTGATGGGTATGGCGGGCAATGGCGGGGGAGTTGGGGCGGCGCTGCCGGAGGGTGGAGCATGGTCATGGCATGATCAACTTGGCGTGCGGGGCGTAGAGTATCTGATGCAATGATCCGACGTTAGGGATATAGGGCAATTGCCCTCGGGCAGTCCTCCAAACCCTTCAACTCGCCCCTCGCCTGCGTGAATACACTCCAACCGGCCCCCACCGGCGCTAACCTCGGCACACGAGCAGGGATCGGCGAGGCGGAGGCACGACGGTGACCGAGCGGGACAGGGATTTCCGGGCGGAGGCGATGCCCGGCGCGCGGGAGGCGGAAGGCGCCCCCCATCGCATCAGACTGCGCGACCGCGACGCCGAACTCCGCTCCGCCGAGGCCGCGGTGGACAAGCTCTGCCGGGACTTCGCGGCCGGCGGCACCGAGATCGGCGAACTGCTGACCTTCTCCGGCCGCCCCGGCATCGGCAAGACCAGTCTGCTGCACGAGGTCCGCCGGATCGCCAAGCTTCGCGAGGGCGCCACCGTGCTGTTCGCACGCGGCGGCGAGCGCCAGTTCAACGAGCCGTACCACGTGCTGCGCCAGCTCCTCCAACCGGTGCTCGGCAGCCTGGAGCCCGGCGAGTTCAGCCAGGTGATGGGCACCTGGGAGGAGGTCGTCGGCCCGGCGATGGGCCTCAAGCAGCCCCGCAAGGGCGCCCGCCGCCTCGACCCGCAGGGCGTCCGCGACGGCCTCGACTTCGTCCTCACCCAGCTCGCCCCGCGGCGCGCCCCGCTGGTGATGATCGTCGACGACCTGCACTGGGCCGACCTCGAATCGCTCGGCTGGCTGGCCCAGTTCGCCGTCCGGGCCCGCGAGCTGCCGGTCCTGCTGGTCTTCGCCTACCGCGACGACACCGCCGACTGGCAGCAGGAGTCCCAGGAGCACCACCGCGCGGTCGCCGCCCTGGCCACCCGCCGCCACCAACTGAGCCGGCTGTCCCTGGTCGCGGTCACCGACATGATCCGCGCCGAACTCGGCGAGAAGGCCGAGGAGGCGTTCTGCTACGAGTTCTGGAACGTCGTCAACGGCAACCCCTTCGAGGTCGTCGCCCTGCTCGACCAGGTCCGCGACCAGGAGCTGGACCCGGTCGAGGAGAACTCCCAGCAGCTGCGCGAACTCGCCGTCGACGCCACCGGGATGACCCTCAAGTCCTGGCTGGACCGGCTCGGCGCCGCCACCCTGCGCTTCGCCTGGGCCGCCGCGATGCTCGGCACCGACATCCGCCCCGACCTCGCCACCCGGATCTCCGCCCAGACCGCCGAGGGCGCCCGCGAGTCCATCAAGGAACTGCGCAAGCAGCGCGTCCTCACCACCACCCCGAACGGCAACCTCGAATTCGTCCACCCGCTGATCGCCAGCTCGATCTACAACACCATGCCGGAGGCCACCCGCACCGGCATGCACGGCGTGGCCGCCGCCGAGATCGAGAACGCCGGGCTCGGCCTGCTCGCCGCCTCCCGCCACCTGGTGGAGACCTTCGCGGGCGAGGGCGACGACCGCACCGTGCGCAAACTCCGCCGGGCCGCCTCCGAACACCTGCTGATCGGCGCGCCCGAGGCCGCCCAGCGCTGCCTCCACCGCGCGCTCGCCGAACCGCCCGACGACCAGGACCGCGCCGAGGTGCTGTACGAGCTGGGCTGCTCCGCCCTGCTCACCGACCCCGCCGCCACCGTCAACCAACTGCGGCTCGCACTCGACCCGGAGGAGGGACCGCTGCGCCCCTCGCTGCGGGTCGACGCCACCTTCCGGCTCTCCGAGGTGCTCGCCCACAGCGGCGAGCTGCGCCAGGCCGCGCTGGTCTGCCAGGAGGAGGCCGAGCGCACCCACGGGGACCCGCCGGGCCGGCTGCGGCTGGAGGCCGCGTCGTTCATGTGGCACGCCTACCGCAAGTCCGAGGAGGACGGGCCGGCCCGCTCCGCCCGGCTCGGCGCGCTGTGCGAAAGCCTCAGCGGACGGGAGGCGGCCGACCGGGCGGTGCTGGCGCTGCGGGCCTGGGACCTCACCCTGCGCGGCGAGCCCTCGGCCGAGGTGCTGCGGCACGCCGACGACGTGCTGGACAACGGCCGGCTGCCCAAGGGCCTCGGCTGGACCGACAACACCTGGGGCTTCGAACTGCCCGCCACGCTCGGCCTGTCCTACACCTACAACGACCGGATCGCCCAGGCCGAGCGGCTCTTCTCGGACGCCATCATCCAGTTCGAGGTGGCCGGCTGGAGCGGTGCCCACCGGGGCTTCGCCTACTTCCTGATGGGCCTGGCACGGTTCCGGCGCGGCCTGCTCGCCGAGGCCGAGGACTTCCTGCGCCGGGCGCTGCGGCTCTCCGAGCGGATCAGTGCCAAACTGCCGCTGGCCTGGGACGCGGTCGGCGTGCTGATCGACACCCTGATCGCCCGCGGCCGCAACCAGGAGGCCTGGGAACTCGCCATCGAGTTCGGCTTCCACCCGCCGTACCACGCCACCGCGATGGTGCTGCCCGACGCCGCCTCGCTGTACGGCAAGCTGCTGCTCGCCGTCGGCCGGCCCGCCGGCGCGGCCGCCGCGCTCACCGAGGCCGGCGCCCAGCTGGACGTCCGGGGCTGGCACAACACGGTCTGGGCGCCCTGGGCCGGGCACCTGGCCATCGCGCTCGCCGCGGACGAACCGGAGCGGGCCCGCGCCTACGCCCGCCGCTCGGTCGTCGACGCGGAGCGGTTCGGCACCGCTTCGGCGATCGGCACGGCGCTGCGGCTGCACGCCCAGATCGAGGACGGCCAGCAGGCGGTCGAGCTGCTGGAGCGGGCGGTCACCCACCTCGGCCAGTCGCCGGCCGGCTACGAGCACGCCGTCGCACTGGTCGACCTCGGCGCCGCGCTGCGCCGGGTCGGCCGGCTGGAGGACGCCCAGGAGTACCTCTACCAGGGCATCGAGCTGGCGCAGCACTGCGCGGCGGACGGGTTGGTCGACCGGGCCCGCCGCGAGCTGGCCAACTACGGCCTGCGGCCCAACCGCCTCGGCGACACGCGCGAGACGCTCAGCCAGTCGGAGTGGGAGGTCGCCGAACTCGCCGTGCGCGGGGTGCCGCCGCAGCGGATCGCCGAGCACCTGGCCCTGCCGCTCAGCCAGGTCAACTACCGGCTGGCCGCCGTCTACCGCAAGGCGGGCAGCGGCCCCGACGGCCTGGCCGCCGCGCTCGGCCTGCCGCCCGCGCAGCGGGACGGCTCCGACCCGCTCGACCGGCCGGGCGGGCCGGACGCGGTGGGAGGCGGCTTCGGCGCGGGCCGCTGATCCCCGGCTCGCAGAGCGTCCAGGAGGCGCGCGGGACACCGGGCGGCGCGCGGGCACTCGATGAGCGCCCCCGCGCCGTCCGCGCTGACTAGGCTGACGCCGACCCGGGCCCACCCACAGGGCCCGGCACCCCGGCGAAGGGCGGGCGCGCTTCCCGTGGCCCGCCAGTGAGGAGCAGGCCATGGCGACGCCCCCGGCGAACGGGCCGCAGACCACCAGCGTGCGGCGCGAGCCCTTCGAACCCTCGGGCGCCGGCGCCGCGATCGAGCGGTGGACGCTGAACGCCGGCCCGTACGAGGCGAGCGTGCTCACCCTCGGCGCCACCCTGCACACCTTCGTCGCCCCCGACCGCGACGGGCGCCCCGCCCAGCTGCTGCTCTCCACCGACCGGCTCGCCGACATCCTCGGCCCGGCCCGCCACTACGGCACCGTGGTCGGCCGCTACGCCAACCGGATCGCCGACAGCGTCATCACCCTCGACGGCCAGGAGCACCAGCTCGCCCCGACCGGCAACGGGGTCACCCTGCACGGCGGCCCGGACGGCTTCGCGCACCGGATGTGGGCGGCCGAGGAGGTGCCCGGCGGCGTCCGGCTGCGGCTGCACAGCCCCGACGGCGACCAGGGCTTCCCGGGCGCGCTCGACGTCACCGTCGACTACACCCTGGACGCCGGCGGCGAGCTGGCGATCCGCTATCACGCGGTGACCGGCGCGCCGACCGTGCTCAACCTCACCAACCACGCCTACTTCAACCTGGCCGGCGAGGGCTCCGGGGACGTCCTCGGCCACCTGCTCACCCTGGACGCCGACGGCTACACCCCCGCCGACGAGCGGCAGATCCCCTACGGCCGGATCGAGCCGGTGGCCGGCACGCCCTTCGACTTCACCACCGCCCGGCCGATCGGCAAGTCGCTGCACGACGACCACCCGCAGCTCACCGGGCCCGGCGGGTACGACCACAACTGGGTGCTGCGGCCCCGCCCGGCGGACGGCGCCCCGGCCCGGGCCGCCCGGCTGGAGGACCCGGCCGGTGGCCGGACCCTGGAGGTGCTGACCACCGAGCCCGGCATCCAGGTCTACACCGCCAACACCTTCCAGGGCCGGGTCACCGGCGCGAGCGGGACGCCGTACGGGCCGTACGCCGGGATCGCGCTGGAGACCCAGCACTTCCCGGACTCACCGCACCACCCGGCCTTCCCGAGCACCGTGCTGCGCCCGGGCGAGGAGTTCCGTTCGACCACCGTGCTGCGGTTCGGCACCACCGGCTGACGGGGGCGCTGCAAGAGGCTTTCACCACGGAGGGTGGCCCCGGCGGTCGCGGCTGACCGGGGCAAACCGGACAAAACCGAATAGATTTTCCGGCTGTCAACTACCGTGCGGCAACGTGGAGGACACGCGGGGGTAACGATCGCCGTTTCTTGCAGAAACTTGCTGCAAGGACTTTCCGGAGCTGTCGCCCCGCTGTTAACTTCCTTCCGGGCCCGGCGGCAGCAACGGTGCGGTCGGCGCGAGGCAAGGCAGCCATTATGCGCCTGTCTCCGGTTATTTCGGGCACCCCCACCCTCCAAGGAGTTCTCATGCGGCGTGGCATCGCGGCCTCTGCCCTCGTTGTGGCCCTCGCGGTCTCGATGGCTGCCTGTGGCAGCAGCGGCTCCAGTTCCGACGGCAAGGCCGACGGGCCGGTCACCCTCACCTACTGGGACACCTCGAACGCCACCAACGAGGCGCCGAACTACCGGGAACTCGTCAAGAAGTTCGAGGCCGCCAACCCGGGCGTCAAGGTCGACTTCGTCAACGTGCCCTTCGACCAGGCCCAGAACAAGCTCCAGACCGCCATGGGGGCCAAGGGCGCTCCGGACGTGTTCCGCTCCGAGGTCGGCTGGACCGCCGCCTTCGCCAAGGCCGGCTACCTGGCGCCGCTGGACGGCACCCCGGCCGCCGCCGACTCCGCCAAGTTCCAGCCCAGCCTCATCCAGCAGGCCACCTACGAGGGCAAGCTCTACGGCGTGCCGCTGGTCACCGACACCCTCGGCCTGCTCTACAACAAGGAACTCTTCACCAAGGCCGGCATCACCGCCGCCCCCACCACCTGGGACGAGCTCAAGACCGCCGCCGCCGCGGTCAAGGAGAAGGCCGGCGTCGACGGCTTCTGGCTGAAGGCCGCCGACGGCTACTACGCGATGCCGTTCCTGTTCGGCGAGGGCACCGACACCGTCGACGCCAAGGGCAGGAAGATCACCGTCGCCGGCCCCGAGGCCGTCAAGGCCGTCGAGACCTACAAGTCCCTGTTCACCGCGCCCGGCACCGCCAAGGCCGACGTCACCACCGACGCCTACGCGCACATGATGGACGCCTTCAACAGCGGCAAGGTCGCGGCGATCGTCCAGGGCCCCTGGGAGATCACCAACATCTACAAGGGCTCCGCCTTCGCCGACAAGGCCAACCTGGGCATCGCCGCAGTCCCCGGCGGCTCCGCCGGCAAGGGCGGCGCCCCGACCGGCGGCCACAACATCTCCGTCTACGCCGGCGCCGACAAGGCCCACAAGGCCGCCGCCGAGAAGTTCGCCGCCTTCATGACCTCGGCCGAGAGCCAGGCCTTCATCGCGCAGAAGAACTCCACCCTGCCGACCCGCGAGGACGCCTTCACCCCCGAGGTCAAGGCCGACCCCGGCATCGCCGGCTTCCAGGCCGTGCTGCCGAGCGCCAAGCCGCGCCCCGAACTGCCGGAGTACAGCTCGCTGTTCGCGTCGCTGGGCACCAACCTCGGCAAGGTCGTCCAGGGCACCGCGACCCAGGACGGCCTGAACACCGTCGCCACGGACTACGCCAAGCTCCTCCCGGGCTTCGCCAAGTAATCCACCCTCACCACGGGCCTGTCTCCCGGGTCCTTGCCCGGTCCGCGGCAAAGCCCGAGAGACAGGCCCCAGCCGTCCGGTCCGCCGTTCCCCCGGCGGGCCGGACGGCCGGACCCCGTAGCAGCAGTCGCCGAAGCGAGGCGGCGGACCTCCCCCGAGAAGGTGTCGAACAATGTCAGTCGCCGTGCAGGGCGCCACCGGCCAGGGCAGCCGGCAGCGCGATCCGCGTCCGGGCCTGATGGAGCGCCTCGAGCGCTCGTACGCCAAGCACTGGTACGCCTACGCGATGATCGCACCGGTCGTGCTGGTCCTCGGCGTCCTGGTGCTCTACCCGCTCGCCGAGGGCCTCTGGCTCACCCTCACCGATGCCAACAGCCTCAACGTCGCCCGCAAGATCGGCGAGAACGAGATCCCGGCCACCTACGGCTTCGTCGGCTTCGACAACTACGCCGACATCCTCTGGGGCCCCGGCTCCTACGACCGCTTCTGGTCGCACTTCGTCTGGACCATCGCCTGGACCGCCCTGTGCGTCGGCCTGCACTACACCATCGGCCTGGGCCTGGCCCTGCTGCTCAACCAGAAGCTGCGCGGGCGCGCCGTCTACCGGATGCTGCTCATCCTGCCCTGGGCCGTGCCGACCTTCGTCACCGTCTTCTCCTGGCGGCTGATGCTCGCCGACGGCGGCGCCGTCAACGGCCTGCTCGCCGCCCTCCACCTGCCCGAGCCCGGCTGGCTGGACGACCCGACCGCGCAGAAGGCCGCCGCCGTCCTGGTCAACACCTGGGTCGGCGTGCCGTTCATGATGATCTCGCTGCTCGGCGGCCTCCAGTCGATCCCCGCCGAGCTGTACGAGGCCGCCGAGATGGACGGCGCCACCGCCTGGCAGCGGTTCCGCCACGTCACCCTGCCCGGCCTTCGCACCGTCTCCTCGACCGTCGTCCTGCTCGGCGTCATCTGGACGTTCAACCAGTTCGCCGTCATCTTCCTGCTGTTCGGCAACGGCGCCCCCGACGCCCAGCTGCTGGTCACCTGGGCCTACCGGCTCGGCTTCGGCCAGCAGCCCCGGGACTACGCGCAGTCCGCCGCCTACGGCGTCATCCTGCTCTCCATCCTGATCGTCTTCACCGCCTTCTACCGCCGCTGGCTCGCCCGCAACGAGCGGGCGAACGGCTGACCCCGGCGAAGCCGGCGACCACGAAGGAGACACTCCGATGAGCACCACCACCGACCGACCCACCACCCTCGCCGCCCGACCCACCACCCTCGCCGCCCGGCCCGCGGCCCCCGCCGCCCGCCCGGCCAAGGTCCGCCCCCGCGGCGAGAGCGGCCCGCTCGCCAGGACCCTGATGCACGGCGCGCTGACCCTGGCCAGCCTGATCGCGCTGTTCCCCGTGGCGTGGATCCTCTACGTCTCGTTCGGCCCGGACAAGACCGACTACCTGCACCCCGGCGAGATCCTCGGCAAACTGACCCTCTCCAACTACGAGACGGTGCTGTTCGACACCGACTTCTTCAAGTGGTTCGGCAACGCCTTCCTGGTCTCCGGCGTCACCACCGTCTTCGGCGTGCTGATCGCCGCCTCCACCGGCTACGCCGTCTCCCGGATGCGCTTCCCCGGCCACAAGCCGCTCATGTGGTCGCTGCTGGTCACCCAGATGTTCCCGATCGCCGTACTGATCGTGCCGATGTACACGATCCTGTCCGAGCTCGACCTGCTGGACAGCTACCTCGGCCTGATCCTGGTCTACTCGACCACCACCGTGCCGTACTGCGCCTGGCTGCTGAAGGGCTACTTCGACACCATCCCGGTGGAGATCGACGAAGCCGGCCGGGTCGACGGACTCACCCCGTTCGGCACCTTCTGGCGGCTGGTGCTGCCGCTCGCCCGCCCGGGCCTGGCGGTCGCCGCGTTCTACTCCTTCCTCACCGCCTGGGCCGAGGTCGCCTTCGCCTCCACCTTCATGCTCAGCTCCGACAAGTACACCCTCGCCGTCGGACTCCAGACCTTCGTCAGCGAGCACGACGCCCAGTGGAACCTGATGGCCGCGACCGCCGTGCTGATCGCCATCCCCTCCTCGGTCCTCTTCTACCTGGTGCAGCGCCACCTGGTGACCGGCCTGACCGCCGGCGCCTCCAAGTCCTGAGCGACGTCCCCGCCGACGTCCCGACCGCTCCGCCCGCCACACTCCGCAAGGGATACCGTCCATGACCCAGAACCTGGCCGACACCTCCCGGCCCGCCGCCGACGCCACCGCCGACGGGGCCGGTGCCGCCGCGGACAGAGGCTGGTGGCGGGACGCGGTCATCTACCAGGTGTACCCGCGCAGTTTCGCCGACTCCAACGGCGACGGCATGGGCGACCTGCCCGGCATCCGCAGCCGCCTGCCCTACCTGCGAGACCTCGGCGTCGACGCCGTCTGGCTCTCGCCGTTCTACGCCTCCCCGCAGGCCGACGCCGGCTACGACGTCGCCGACTACCGCGCCGTCGACCCGATGTTCGGCACCCTGCTGGACGCCGACGCGCTGATCCGCGACGCCCACCGGCTGGGCCTGCGGATCATCGTGGACCTCGTCCCCAACCACTCCTCCGACCAGCACGAGTGGTTCAAGCGCGCCCTGCGCGAGGGCCCCGGCTCCCCGCTGCGCGACCGCTACCACTTCCGCCCCGGCAAGGGCGCGAACGGCGAACTGCCGCCCAACGACTGGGAGTCCATCTTCGGCGGCCCGGCCTGGACCCGGACCGAGAACCCGGACGGCACCCCGGGCGACTGGTACCTGCACCTGTTCGCCCCCGAGCAGCCCGACTTCAACTGGGACAACCCGGCCGTCGCCGACGAGTTCCGCTCCATCCTGCGCTTCTGGCTGGACATGGGCGTCGACGGCTTCCGCATCGACGTCGCCCACGGCCTGGTCAAGGCCCCCGGCCTGCCCGACCTCGGCGGCGCCGACCAGCTCAGGCTGCTCGGCAACGACGTCATGCCCTTCTTCGACCAGGACGGCGTGCACGAGATCTACCGCGCCTGGCGCACCATCCTCGACGAGTACCCGGGTGAGCGGATCGGCGTCGCCGAGGCCTGGACCCCGACCGTCCAGCGCACCGCCAACTACGTCCGCCCCGACGAACTGCACCAGGCCTTCAACTTCCAGTACCTCGGCACCTCCTGGGACGCCGCCGAACTGCGCGCCGTGATCGACCTCTCGCTCGACTCGATGCGCCCGGTCGACGCCCCCACCACCTGGGTGCTCTCCAACCACGACGTCACCCGGCACGCCACCCGGTTCGCCAACCCGCCCGGCCTCGGCACCCAGATCCGCACCCCCGGCGACCGCGCCCTCGGCCTGCGCCGCGCCCGCGCCGCCACCCTGCTGATGCTCGCCCTGCCCGGCTCCGCCTACGTCTACCAGGGCGAGGAGCTCGGCCTGCCGGACGTCACCGACCTGCCCGACGAGGTCCGCCAGGACCCGTCGTTCTTCCGCCAGGCCGGCCAGGACGGCTACCGCGACGGCTGCCGCGTCCCGATCCCGTGGTCCGGCACCGAGGCCCCCTACGGCTTCGGCCCCACCGCCGGCGGACCGTCCTGGCTGCCGCAGCCCGCCGAGTGGGCCGCCCTCAGCGTCGAGGCGCAGACCGGCGACCCGACCTCCACCCTGGAGCTCTACCGCTCGGCGCTGGCCGTCCGCAAGGCGCGCCCCGACCTCGGCGCCGGCACCGACGTCGAGTGGCTGGACAGCCCCGAGGGCACCCTGGCGTTCCGCCGCGGCTCCTTCGTCTGCACCGCCAACACCACCGGCGCCCCGGTGCGGATACCGGCCCCCGGCCGGCTGCTGCTCACCTCCGCCGGCGCCGACCCGGTGGTGGCGGACGGCGAGGCGGTGCTCGCCGCGGACAGCACCGACTGGTGGGCGGTCTGACGTGGTTGCAATAGGCTCTGGGACCGTGACTACGGCGCGACTATCAGACATCGCGGCGCAGGCGGGGGTCAGCGAAGCCACCGTCTCCCGCGTGCTCAACGGCAAGGCCAACGTCTCGGCCACCACCCGGCAGACCGTGCTGGCGGCCCTGGACGTGCTCGGCTACGAGCGGCCGACCCGGCTGAGCCGGCGCAGCGCCGGGCTGATCGGGCTGATCACCCCGGAGTTGAGCAACCCGATCTTCCCGGCGCTGGCCCAGGTGATCGAGCAGGTGCTGAGCCGGCACGGCTACACGCCGGTGCTCTGCACCCAGACGCCCGGCGGCTCCACCGAGGACGAACTGGTGGAGATGCTGGTCGACCGGGGCGTGGCGGGCATCGTCTTCGTCTCCGGCCTGCACGCCGACTCCACCGCCGACCACGACCGGTACGCCCGGCTGGCCGGGCGCGGGGTGCCGTTCGTGCTGATCAACGGTTACAGCGAGCGGATCGACGCGCCGTTCATCTCGCCGGACGACCGGGCCGCGATGTGGATGGCCGTCCAGCACCTGGCCGAACTCGGCCACGAGCGGATCGGCCTGGCGGTCGGCCAGCGCCGGTACGTGCCGGTGCTGCGCAAGATCGAGGGCTTCACCGCGGCCATGCGCGAGGTGCTGGGGCTCACCGGCCAGGAGGCCGAGGGGCTGGTCCACCACACGCTGTTCAGCGTGGAGGGCGGGCACGCGGCGGCCGGGGCGCTGCTCGACAAGGGCTGCACCGCGATCGTCTGCGGCAGCGACATGATGGCGCTCGGCGCGATCCGGGCCGTGCGGCAGCGGGGCCTGGCGGTGCCGCAGGACGTCTCGGTGGTCGGCTTCGACGACTCGCCGCTGATCGCCTTCACCGAGCCGCCGCTGACCACCGTGCGCCAGCCGGTGGAGGCGATGGCCACCGCGGCGGTGGACGCGCTGCTGGAGGAGGTCGGCGGGAACGCCGTGCAGCGCGGGGAGTTCATGTTCCAGCCGGAGCTGGTGATGCGCGGCTCGACCGGGGCCCGCGCGCGCTGAGGAGAACGGGGCAGGGCCCGGGAGCGGTGTGCTCCCGGGCCCCTTCGGCGTTCCCGCTCAGCCCTCCTGGACGATCGGACGGTCCTGGGTGACCCGGTGGCCGTCCGCGGCGTCACCGGTGCGGGTCTCGGTGCGCCGGCCGCGCTCCAGGAAGTCCCGGAGGATCAGTTCTACGGCGTCCTGCGGGCTCTTGGTGCCGGACAGCATCATCGCGTCGATCGCGAGGTTGGCGTCGAGCGAGACGGTGACCTGGGCCATGGTGACTCCTCCTCGGGTACAGGGCAGCAGCATGCCCGCTGCGGTCCCGGTTTGACCATGGCCGCCCGTCGTCCGGGCAACGCAGCGGCGCGTTTCCGGGCATGCCGCGGCCCCCGGGGAGGAGCGATCGGACTCTCCCCGGGGGCCGCGGCGTGGCGGGGTCAGACCCGGCCGGCGAAGTCCGGGGCCCAGTTGGCGACCGTCTGGACGCGCACGCCCGACTTCGGGTTGGCGGCCTCGACGTACTTGCCGTCGCCGATGTAGAGCGCGACGTGGTAGACGCCGGAGTCCTTGCCGTTGTTGGACCAGAACAGCAGGTCGCCCGGCTTGAGGGCGTCCAGCGAGACGTGGGTGGACGCGGCGGCCTGGTCGGCGGCGACGCGCGGGACGGAGACGCCCGCGGCGCGCAGCGCGGCCTGGGTCAGGCCGGAGCAGTCCCAGCCGCCGTTGCCGGTGCCGCCGTAGACGTAGGCCTGGCCGACCTTCGACTGGGCGAAGGAGACGGCGGCGGCCATGCTGCCGGTGGCGGTCTGGGCCGGGGCCGGGGTCTGGGCCTGCGCGGCGGGCTTCTCGGCCGGCTTGGCGGCGGGGGCCTCGGTCCGGCTCTGCGGCCGGGCGGCCGGGGTCTGGGTGCCGCTGCCGGCGCGGTTGAACCAGTCGAAGTCCCGGCCCTCGGCGCCCTCGCCCAGGGCCAGCCGCTGGCCCGGGTAGATGGTGTGCGGGCCGTCGGCCAGGGTGGCGCGGTTGAGCTCGTACAGGCGCTGCCAGCCGCCCTGGACGTGCTGCTCGTCGGCGATGGTGGACAGCCAGTCGCCGGCGACCACGGTGTAGGCCTCGGCGCCCTGCTGACCGGCCTGCTGACGCCACTGCCGGCCGTCCTGGCGCTGCTCGGCGGCGGGGGCGGTGGTGGTGGCGGCCGGGGCCTGGGCCTGCGGCTTGGCGGCCGGCTGCTGGGCGGCGGGCTTCTCGGCGGGCTTGGCGGCCGGGGCGGGGGTCTGGGCCGGGGCCGGGGTGGCCGGCTTGGCGGCGGCGGAGGTGTCCACCGCGGCCGGGGTGCCGCCCTTGGTCAGACCGGCCTTGACCGAGCAGACCGGCCAGGCGCCGGGGCCCTGGACGGCCAGGACCTTCTCGGCGACCGCGATCTGCTGGTCCTTGGTGGCCAGGTCGGCGCGCGCGGCGTAGGCGGTGCCGCCGAACCCCGCCCAGGTGGAGCTGGTGAACTGGAGGCCGCCGTAGAAGCCGTTGCCGGTGTTGATGCTCCAGTTGCCGCCGCTCTCGCACTGGGCGACCTTGTCCCAGGTGGCGACGGAGGCGGCGGAGGCGGTGCCGGAGGTCAGGCAGGGGATGGTGAGGCCGATGCCCGCGACGCCGAGGGCGGCGATCGCGCGACGGGTACGGCCGGACAGTCGGGTGCCGTTGGTGGGCAGCATGAAGACGCGGTCCTCTCCCACGCCTGCGAGGTGAGCTGTCGGATTCGGGCTGGAGTTGCCCGGCCGCGCTGTGGACGCGGCTTCACCCCTAGCCCGGGGCCGGCCCGAAAGGACCGGTCCTGGGCGAACTACCTGTGGTTCCCCCGCTCCTGCCGTGGTGCATTGCGCTGCCAGCGCGCCCGACGGCAGGACTCGGCGTCGCGGACGTGCTGGGTCCGTGTGGCCACGAACGGGGAGCACGTTAAGCAGAGGCGCGTTCAAACCGCAAACATGTGTGACGCTCGTCACGGTTTACGAAATCGCCGCCGACCGGCTGTCCTTCATGATCAGAAATGACCGATTTCCCGCAACGCCGGTCGCGGTCAACGCAACTGCCTATGCTTCAGAGCGTCGGCACCGCGCCGACGCGCCGCAGCCGTCTCGGGAGAGGGCTACGCACCGATGGGCATCGACGAGGAGCCGGACGCCTCCCGTCCGGCCGCCCGGCCGCGTGGAGCGCATCGCCGGGCAAAGCACCGCAGAGCGGACATCCAACCCGAACCGTCCCGAACTCACCTGACCCGCCGGGCACTACTGCGCTGGCTCGCCGTCGGCACCGCCTTCGCGGCGATCAGCGGCGAGGAGGTCCTGCGCCGCTCGCTGACCGGCGAGACCCGGCTCGTCACCCCGGCCGCCGTCATCGGCACGACCCCCACCGAGGCGGCCGGCCCGATGGGCCCCGACGGCCACGGCGGCTCGCCGCCGGGCGGCGCGGCCCCCGAGCAGCCCGCCCCCGCACCCACCGTCGACCAGAGCGGCCGCCGCTGGTCCGACCGGGCCGGCTGGGGCGGCGGCCCGCCCGGCCCGCGCAGCGCCGTACGGATCACCGACCGGGTGCTGCTCGACACCGACGCCGAGGTCGGCTCCCTGCTGGTCGAGCCGGGCGGCGCGCTCACCTTCGCCGCCGACCGCACCGTCACCCTCGCCGCCGCCGGCAACGTCGAGGTCCGCGGCGTCCTCGCCCTCGCCCCCGACGGCGACCACGTCCACACCCTGCGCTTCCCCGCCGTCGACGAGAAGCGCTTCCAGGGCGACGGCATGAAGGTGGTCGACACCGACGTCGGCCTCTGGGTCACCGGCGCCGGCTACCTGCGGCTGGACGGCGCCGCCAAGACCGCCTGGGTCCGCGCCGGGGGCGCGCTCGCGGCCGGCGACACCGTCGTCGAGCTGGCCGCCCCGCCCGCCGGCTGGCTGCCCGGCGACGAACTCGCCGTCACCCCGACCGGCCCGCCCGACCAGGACGGCTTCTCCACCGCCTACGACCTCGTCACCATCCGCTCCGTCAGCGGAACCACCGTCACCCTGGGCGCCCCGCTCCGCCACGCCCACCCCGGGGTCGCCGCCGGAGGGGGCGTCACCGTCGGCGCCGAGGTGCTCAACCTGACCCGCAGCGTCCGGGTCGAGGGCACCGCCGGGGGCCGCACCCACGTCCACCTCACCAGCTCCCGGCGCGCCGACGTCCGGCACGCCGCGCTGCGGTGGGTCGGTCCGCGCGCCGACACCAAGGAGACCTGGAAGGGCCCGGACGGCGCCGCCCCGGTCACCGCGCCGGTGCTCGGCCGCTACGGCCTGCACTTCCACCGCCTCGGCGACACCACCCGCGGCACCGTCGTCGAGGGCGTGGTCGTCCGCGACGCCGGCAGCCACGCCTACGTCCCGCACGCCAGCCACGGCATCACCTTCCGCGCCTGCATCAGCCACGAGACCTGGGAGGACGCCTACTGGTGGGACGGCCCGCTGGACACCCGCACCCCCCAGCAGCCGTCCGACGACATCGTCTACGAGTCCTGCGTCGCCTCCCGCACCCTGCTCGAACCCAACCCCCGGGCCTACCGGCTGACCGGTTTCAACCTCGGCGCGGGCACCGGCGGCAAGGCGCTGGACTGCGTGGCGGTCGGCGTCCAGGGGGCCAACGGCGCCTCGGGCTTCGAGTGGCCGGAGAACAGCGAGGGCGTCTGGACCTTCCAGCGCTGCCTGGCCCACAACAACCTCCAGGACGGGATCTTCGTCTGGCTGAACGCCAGGCACCACCACGTGGTCACCGAGTTCGCGGCCTACCACAACGGCGGCTGGGGCATCGAACACGGCGCCTACCTCAACGACTTCGACTACACCGCGAGCGTGCTGTACGGCAACGCGGGCGGGGGAGTGGCGCTGCACTCGCTCGGCCGGGACAAGGGCACCGTCTTCGACGGGCTGCTGATCGACGCCGCCGGACGCAGCGACTTCGCGGTCTCCACCGCCCGGCACGAGCTCGCCGGGGAGTCCGTCACCTTCAGCCGCTGCCGCTTCACCGGCTACCGCCGGGCCGGGGTCGCCTTCCGGGCCGGGGCCGACGGCAAACCGGACGACCTGCTGGTGCTGGACTGCGAGTTCGGCGGCAATGAGCTGTGGCTGGACCCGGAGGCCGGGCCGCCCAAGAACATCCTGCTGCGCCGGGCCGGGTCCACCGAGGTGCTCCAGGTGCGCCGGGCGGGCGAGGAGGGCACCGCTCGGCCGCAGTGGAACGCCGCCGCGGCCGTGGTGCCCACCCTGGCCGGCCAGTCGCGGCCGGTGAGCCTGCCGGCGCTGCGGCTGAAGGACGCCGCCGCGCCCACCACCCGGGTGGGTCGCTAGGACCCGTCGGGACATGGAGAAGGGCCCGGAACGGTGCGTCCGTTCCGGGCCCTTCGCACGGGGGTGCTACTGGGCGGCGTGCCGCCCGACGGCGCGCGGGCCGTCCTCCTGCGCGGGGCCGGCCTGGTCGGCGGCCTCGGAGGCGGCGGCCGGCAGCGCGGCCAGGTAGGTGGAGGCGACCAGCTGGCCGACCGCCTGGTACGCGCCCAGCGGTGCGGCCGACGGGCAGCCGGACTCCTCGGCGGCCGCGGCGAGCAGTTCGGCGTCCGCCTCCGGGCCGATCACCAGCGGGGCGAGCGCCGGGTTCTGGGCGCCCATCTCCTTGAGGTGGGCGACGGCGTCGGCGACCGAGCCGGGCACGTCCAGCGCGGCGGCGACGACCGGCACGGCGAGCCGGGCGGCCAGCAGCATGCCGGTGATGCCGGCGGCGTCGGCCGCGGCCTGCCCGCCGACGGTGGTGAGCACCACGCCGTCGGCGGCGGTCGCGATGGCGAACAGCCTGGCCCGGTCGGCACGGGCCAGCCCGGCCTCGGAGAGGCGGACGTGGACGGCCTCGGCGAGCAGCGGGTGCGGGCCCAGCGCGTCGGTGACGGGGGCGCCGTACTCGGCGGCGAGCCCGTGCAGTGCGGGGAGGAAGTCGTGCGGGCCGGGCACCAGCGGCACCACGACCGGCGCGGGCAGGCCGGCCCCGGCCGCCTCGGCCAGCAGTTCGGCGACGGTGCGCTCGTCGCCCGCCTCGGCCTCGCCGTCACCGGAGGGGAGGTAGCCGGCGGCGGTCCGGACGCCGTTCTGCTCGCTGCGGACGATGGACAGCAGCTCCTCGACGACGGACCGGGAGTCGGGCCCGGCGGCCGCGGGGACGGCGAGCAGCAGGGCCGGGGAACCGGCCGGGATCTCGGGGCGCTCGGGACGGCGGTGGCGCCCCCGCGCACGGGAGCCTGGAGTGCGGACGGGCAGTGGCGCGCCCGGGATGGCTGCGGTGCTCATGGCGGAGATCGTAGGACATCGGTCCACCCGCTCCGCAGTCGGCTGCCGAACCAGGAGGGGCGGCCACTGCGAAAATCGGACATAACCGGCCCCCGGCCGACGGTTCTCCCGCTACCCGGTCAGATGCGCCGGAACGGGAACCGCGTTGCGGCTTCCGCGCGTGAGATGTCTCACAGCGCGCGGACGGGCTGACGGAGCGTCACGGAAGGGCGACTCCCGGCGTTCGAAGATCAACAATCGGCGGGTGGTCGCCTACGGGCGGTTATCGGCGGCTTGCCGATTCAGTCGGCTATGTCCGTTTACGTACCGTCAGCAGGCGGCCTTGTGAAGAGTTCCGGTTCGGTGTCGAAAAGGCCGTGCACCTGCAACGTCCCGTGCTGATGCACGTGCACTGGAGCTATCATCACGTCAAGTGAGGCGTTGTGCCGGGCCGGTACGGGGCCGGTCCGTCCGTTCGGCCGGGGCCGGGGCGCCGAGCTGAACGACCCACTCCGGAGCTCTTCGGGAGATTTCTATGCACGACACGCGCGACACGCACGACACGTACGACCCGTACAACGGGATGGCCGCCACCGATCTCAAGGGTGTGGTCTGGCAGAAGAGTCTGCACAGCAACTCCCAGGGGAACTGCGTCGAGTTCGCCGCCCTGCCGGGGGGCGAGGTGGCGATGCGCAACTCGCGCTTCCCGGACGGTCCGGCACTCATCTACACCCGGGCCGAGATCGCCGCACTGCTCCTGGGGGCGAAGGACGGGGAGTTCGACCACCTGGCGGTCTGACCGGCCGCCGGCTTCACCATCGGGGGGCCGTCGTGGGTGCTGACACCACGACGGCCTTTGTCTTTCTCCGGCCCCTGTGAGGCCCGGGTGCGGCCCTGTGACTTCCCGGGCGCCGCCCCGCGGACGCCGGTCCGGGCCGCCCGCCGGGGGTCCGCACCCCCGGGCGTGCCGGGAACGCCACGGCTGTCGCCGCCACCGCCGGGGGCTGCCGGTGCCCGCTGCCCGAGGGCCGCCGGTCGCCGCTGCCGGGGTGTCGTTCGCCGTGCTGTGGTGGTTGCGCGGGCCGTACCGCCGGACCCGTGGCCGGCCGGGGTACCCGTTCTGGCCGGTCGTCCCTCAGGCCGAACGGCGGTGCCGTCCGCCGAACTCCGCCACCGGGGCGGGTGTCGGCAGTGGCGCCCGTTCCGCCTCGAACAGCGCCCAGACGACCTTGCCGCCGCCCAGCGGGTGCCAGCCCCAGGAGCGGCTGAACGAGTCGACCAGGTGCAGGCCCCGGCCGGACTCCGCCACGAAGTCCGCCTCCCGGGCCACCGGGCCGATGCTGCTGGGATCGCTCACCGCGCAGACCACCTGGGGCGCGCGGTGCACGAGGCTTATTCGGATCGGCAGCCGGCTCTCGGCGGCCGGCGACGTGGGAAAGTCGTAGTCGTCCGCCGCGGTGGGGCACGCGCCGATCGCGTGCCGCAGCGCATTGGTCACCAGTTCGGACGCGACCAGCGCGACATCGTCGAAGAGCTCGCCCAGCCCCCAGCGCTGCAGGGCGGTCCTGGCGAAGTCGCGCGCGGTTCTGACGGCCTCATAGCGGGGCGCGAGCGTACAGGTGACCACTAGGGGGTCGACTGCCAAAGCCGTTCCGGTGCTCATGAAGAGCTCCTCCCATAAGGGGGCGGACACGGCTGGACCCGCCGGGGTCATGCCGGTCACCTCCGACTCGCTCGGCCGCGCGGCCGCCCCTCGACCAGGCGCGCGCGCACGAGGGCCCGGAGGCGCGGGGGCGCTGCCGGGCCGGTGCACGGAATCGCGCGTGGGGTCGACGCGGAGCCCGCGGGATTGCCAGGGATGTGCAGGTGCACGTGCACCATCGTGCTCTGCGCTCACTGCAGATGCAAGAGTCGATTCACGTGCAGTCGTTCAAATGGCATATGCAAGCGCCGGATGCACGTGCATCCTGGTGTGCGGAGTGCGGAACTGATAGGAACATCCGTCAGTATCGGCACCGTGAGCGCTCAACTGATGGCAGACTGTGCGCTGTTTGCCCTAGGTGGAGGTTAGGACCGCATGACCACAGTTCAGCCGGGCGGCGGCTCGATGGTCCGCCGGATCCTCCTCGGCTCCCAGCTGCGCCGGCTCCGCGAGACGCGCGGCATCACCCGTGAGGACGCGGGATACGCGATTCGCGCCTCCGAGTCCAAGATCAGCCGCATGGAACTCGGCCGGGTCAGCTTCAAGGAACGTGACGTCGCCGACCTGCTCAGCCTCTACGGCGTGGACGACGGCCTCGAACGCGAGGCACTGCTCGGCCTGGTCCGCGAGGCGAACAAGTCGGGCTGGTGGCACAGCTTCAACGACGTCCTGCCGGGATGGTTCCAGACCTATGTCGGCCTGGAGGAGGCCGCTGCCCTCATCCGTACCTACGAGGTCCAGTTCGTCCCCGGCCTGCTCCAGTCCGAGGAGTACGCACGGGCGGTTTTCGGCCAGAGTCGGCCGGTGATCAGCGAGGAGGAGGTGGAGCGCAGGGTCAGCCTGCGGATGCGCCGCCAGAAGCTGCTCACCGAGGGCAACAGCCCGCGGCTCTGGGCGGTCATCGACGAGGCCGCGCTGCGCCGGCCGGTCGGCGGGCCCCAGGTGATGCGCGGCCAGGTCCAGTACCTGATCGACGCCGCCGAGGAGGCCAACGTGGTCATCCAGGTCATGCCGTTCCGCTTCGGCGCGCACGCCGGTGAGTCCGGTGCGTTCACCATCCTGCGCTTCCCCGAGCAGGACCTCGCGGACGTGGTCTACCTGGAGCAGCTGACCAGTGCGCTGTACCTGGACAAGCGCGACGACGTCGACGCCTACATCCAGGTCATGGAGCGGCTCTGCGTGGACAGTCTCACGCCCGAGCGCACCATCGACCTGCTGGCCTCGATCCTGAAGGAGCGCTGAGAGGGAGCCGGGAGGAGGCCGGGAGACCGGGAGACGACCGGAGCACGACGGGGGAGCGGCCGCCGGCCGCCGCGGGTCAGCCGCGGGCCGGCGGCCGCTCGCGTTCCGGGGGCTGCGGCTGCGGCGGGCGGCCCAGGTGCCAGGGCAGGCCGTAGCGGCCGAACAGGTCGGCGCGGATCGGCGCCAGCGAGAGCTCGGCCCCGGGCAGCAGCACGCCTATGCAGCCGCCCATCAGGGCGCTGCGCAGCACCGCGTGCTCGGCCGCCGGGTCGGGCGCCCCCCAGTCGCGCAGCAGTCCCTGGAGGATGGCGCCGAGCCGCTGCTGCTCCGGGTCCTGGACGAAGGCGCCGGTGTCCGGGTCGAGGATCAGCGCGAGGTGCGAGCGCATCACCCGCGGGTGGTCCATGGCCAGGCCGAGCACCGTGTCGATGGCCCGGGCCAGCCGGGCCTCCGGGCCCGCCGCGGGGTCCAGCTCGCCGAGCGCGCCGGTCAGCGCCTGGTGCATCATCCGGTGGGTCGCGGACTGCATCAGCAGCCGCTTGCCGTCGAAGTAGTAGGAGAGCAGCCCGCGTGCGAGCCCGGCCCGCTCGGCGATGTCGGTCAGCGTGGTGCCGGCGTAGCCGCGCTGGTCGACCAGTTCGACGGTGGCCCGCATGATGCGTCGCCGGGAACGCTGGCGCATCTCCTCATTGACCGAATCCCCGCGAGGTGCCATCGTGTCTGCTCCGTACGTTCGTTGGCTGGCGGCCAATATACTGGCCGGGCCGGCGGCCGAACCTCGGCGGCCGACGCTCGGCCGCGGTCCGGTTCGGTTCGTACGGAGGCGCCGGCCCTACCAACACGGGGGTTTGGTAGAGCCGGCGCCTTGCCCGGCGGCGTGGTCCGGACCCGGGCCGGGAACCGCTGTCCGGGGTTCCCGATGTCGTCCGGTGCTTGTGGGTCAGCTCTTGCTGAGGATCTCGCCGCGCCGCTGAGCCAGGTCTTCCCGGCCCGCTGACGGATAATCATAGTCCGGGACGGACGGGGGAGTGGCCTTCTTCCGCCGGTCGAGCACGGCGCCGGCGACGGCGATCACCAGGCCCGCCAGCGCGACCGCGGTGACGAAGAACAGCGCGGGCCGGTAGCCGTCCAGCTGGGCCTGGGCACTCGTCCCGCCGCCGTTGCCCGCGGTGATGATCGCGGTGGCGCCGGCCAGGACGACCGCGGTGCCGACCTGGATCGCGGTGTTCACCAGCCCGGAGGCCAGCCCCTGCTCCTCGTCGGCCACCCCGTCGGTGGCGGCGATGTTCACCGAGGGGAAGGCCAGCGCGAAGCCGACGCCCAGCAGGACGATCGACGGGAGCACCAGCACCGGGTACGAGCTGTGCTCGTCCAGCCGCAGGAACAGCGCGAAGGCGGCCACCAGGGCGAGCAGGCCGATCGGCAGCAGCCGGCCGGTGCCGAAGCGGTCCACCACCGGGCCCATGAACGGCGCCGAGAGGGCGATCATCGCACCGGCCGGGAGCAGTCCGAGCGCCATCGCCAGGGCCGACCAGCCGAGCAGGTCCTGGAGGTAGAGGGTGACCACGAACTGGAAGCCGCCGTACGCGCCGGCCATCGCGAAGGCGATCACATTGGCCCGGGCGACCCGGCCGTTGCGGAAGATGCCGAGTCGCACCAGCGGGTGCGCGGTGCGGCTCTCGACCACCAGGAAGGCCGCGACGAGCAGCACCACGGCGGCGAGCGAGCCCAGGGTGCGCAGGCTGAGCCAGCCCGCGCCCTGCGCCTCGGTGGCGGTGAAGACCAGCAGCAGGACGGCGCCGGTGCCGGTGATGGCGCCGAGCACGTCGTAGCGGCCGTGCGCCTTCTCCTCGACCGGGCGGGGGAGCAGCCGGACGGCGAAGACCAGGGCGATCAGCGCGATCGGCACCGGCATCAGGAAGGTCCAGCGCCAGCCGACCGAGGTGAGCAGTCCGCTGAGGACGAGGCCGAGCGAGAAGCCGCTGGCGCCGCAGGTGGTGTAGATCGACAGCGCCCGGTTGCGGGCCGGGCCCTCGGGGAACGTCGTGGTGATGATCGACAGGCCGGCCGGCGCGGTGAAGGCGGCGGCGACGCCCTTGAGGAAGCGGGCGGCGATCAGCAGGCCGCCGTCGTCGACCAGGCCGCCGAGCAGGGAGGCGGCGGCGAAGACGGCGAGCGCGGTCAGGAAGACCCGGCGGCGGCCGAGCAGGTCGGCGGTGCGGCCGCCGAGCAGCAGCAGGCCGCCGTAGCCGAGCACGTAGCCGGAGACCACCCACTGCAGGGTGGAGGTGGAGAGGTGCAGTTCGGAGCCGATGGACGGGAGGGCGATGCCCACCATCGAGACGTCCAGGGCGTCCAGGAAGAGCGCGGCGCAGAGCACGATGAGCGTGCCCCAGAGGCGAGGAGTCCAGTGGCCCCCGGCAGCTGACGGTGCGTCGGGTGTCGTGGCGGTCGCTGAGGTCATGGCGCAAGAGACTACATGCACATGCATCCAATGCAAGTGAATAAGATGTTAACGCATAAGTTGCTTCCGCCTGTGATACCGTGGCGGCGTGACTGAACTCGACTCCCCGGCGGAGGCAGGTCTGGTCGCCCAGTGGCGCGACCTGCTGGCCCGGCATGCCCAGACCGCCTGCCTGCTCGACCGCGAGCTCGGCGAGAAGCACGGCCTGGGCATGAGCGAGTTCGAGGTCCTGGAACGCCTGGTCGAGGGCTGCGACGGCACCGGCGGCGGGCTGCGGGTCCAGGAGCTGGCCCCCACCGTGCACCTCAGCCAGAGCGCGCTCTCCCGGCTGATCGGTCGGCTGGAGAAGGCCGGGCTGGTCACCCGCGCGATGTGCGACCACGACCGGCGCGGCATCAAGGTCGCGCTGACCGAGGAGGGGCGCCGGCGCTACACCGAGGCGCGCCCGCTGCACCGCGAGGTGCTCTCGCTCACCCTGGACGACGACCCGGTGGCCGCCTGCGGGCCGATCACCGGCCGACCCGCCGTCAACCCGCCCGCCGCTGCCGCGGGTTCCTGACCGCAGCGGCGCTCAGCGCAGCGCGAGCAGGCCCGGCGCGATGGCCAGCACCACGGCCGCGGTGGGCGCCGTCAGGGCGACCAGGGTCAGCCGGAGCCGGTTCGGCACCGACAGCCGCGGCCGCCCCGCCAGCAGCCGGTCCACCCGCTTCGGGGACTGCGCCAGCCCGGGCGGGCAGGAGCCGAACACCCCGCGCCCCAGGTTGAGCTCGGCCAGCGCCAGGGCGGTGGTGTGCCGCCCGTGCCGGCGCGCCGCCCGGTCGTCGGCCGCCAGCTCCACCAGCTCGCCCACCTGGTCCCGGAACGCGCGGAAGACCCCGACCCCGGGGAAACCGGAGGCGAGCGCCTGGGCGCCCTGCGCCAGCCAGTGGTGCCGGGCCCGGACGTGCCCGCGCTCGTGGCTGAGAACCGCGGCCAGCTCCCGGTCGGTCAGCTGCCGCATCGCCCCGGTGGTCACCACCAGCCGGGAGTCGTGCCCCGGCAGCGACCACGCCTCGGGACGGACGTTCTCCAGCACCACCAGCCGCTCCCGGCGCGGCCGGGCGCCCTGGCCCGAGACCGGCTCGATCGACTCCGGCAACGGCGGTGACAGCTCGGCCAGTTGGGCGTGCCGACGATCCCGCAGCGCCTTCGCCGTCCGGACCTCGCGGGTCAGCGCGAACACCGTCTGCAGCCCGCCCGCCGCCAGCACCGCCGCGCAAAGCCGGCCCCAGCCCTCGGCGTTGTGCAGCCCGTACGCGGCCTCCACGCCCCTCGGCGCGCCGGAGAACAGCACCTCGCGCAGGGCGGGCAGGGCGGCCATCGCGGCGAGCAGCAGGCTCAGCGCGCAGCACAGCAGCACGGCCACCACCAGGCACTGCCAGACCAGCAGCGCCAGCACCGGTTCACGCTCCACCCAGCGCGCCCGGGTCAGCAGCCGGGGAGCGGTGGTGGCGAGCAGCAGTCCGAGCAGGAGCAGGCCGAGCAGGGCCGTCATGGCATGGGCTCCCCGAGGAGGCACGGAGCGCGACAGTGCGCTTCCCGCCAACTTATGCGCCGGCGCGGCGGGGTGGTACGGATTTCGGCCACCCGTGACCAACGCCACGGCCGCGCTCCGGCGCGCCGGGTCCCGCTGGCCCCGCGCGAACGGCTACATGGTCAGGAGCATGGCGAACATGCCGATGACCACCGACAGCCGGCAGGCCCTGGGCAGCCCGGCCGAGGCCACCGGCACCGTGCCGCCGTCCGTGCTCAGCAGCCGGCTGCCGGACCACAGCGCGTACCCGCCGAAGTAGACGAGCAGCGCCCCGGTCAGCGCCGGCGGGTCCGCCGCCGCGTGATGCCCGGAGTGGCCGGGCCCGGCGGCGGCCATCACCAGCGCCATGTAGGTCATCGCCAGCGCGCCGACGGCGTGGTGCAGCCGGTGCGCGCGCCGGTCCGGGCGGCGGGCGGCCGCCAGCAGCAGGAGCACGGCGGGCGGACCGTACACCCAGGCCCACACCTCGCCCGGCACCGCCGTCCCGGTCACCGCCATGACCGCCATGCCACAGCCCATCAGCCCCTCGGCGAGGTCCGACTCGTGGTCGCGCCAGTGCCGCCGCCGGGCCGCCGTCGGGCCGTCCGCCCGCGCGGCCTCCGTCGGCGTGCCCTCCGCCGGCACAGCCTCCGCCGGGGAGCACGGGGCGTGGCGCAGCCGGGAGAGGCAGTAGCCCCCGGACGCCGCGGTGAGGACGGCGAGCAGCCAGCTGACCAGGTCCGGACCGTGCAACGTCGGCCTCCCGGGCGGCGCGGACGGGCGTCCCGTCCACGATCACCGCTGACCGCCATGGGCAGCAGAGCGCGTACGGGGGCGCATGGACGTGTCGGCCGTGGTGCGGCCGACGGCCCGCGCCGGTGCGGGATCTCTTCCCCGGTGGCGGGCCCCGGACACGCGCGGCATGGTCGCCTTGGGGGGCTTCGTCCCCCGCCGTCCGGAAGATCCCGGGGGCCGTTCACACGCCCGCCGCGCGCGCCTCGGTCGAAGCTCACCGCAGATCCGCCGCCAAGACCCCCCTTGAACAGAAGAACCTTTCGTACTTATGGTGGTCTCGTTGAAAACCCTCCTGTCGAAGTGAGTCCACGATGCAGAATCTTTCGCCAAGGCTCGCTGTGGCGGCCGACACCCCGGTCCAGAACCTCGCCGAGCACCCCGCCTGGCTGCGTCTGAAGGACGCCGTCGAGACCCTGCGCCCCCTGCAGTCCAAGGACGGCTCCATCGACCTGTCCGCCGTGCAGCGCCACACCGTCGACCCGCTGGTCGCCACCGTGCGCACCGCCGTCGCGGAGCTGGCCCCGCTCTTCCCGCACGACGCCGCCTACCTGGCCGCCGTCGACGCCGACCTGGCCAAGTGGGCCGACACCGGCTACCGGGAGCCCGACTTCCTGGACTCGCTGCTCGCCTTCCAGCCCGCCGACCAGCGCGAGGACGGCCTCCAGCACCTGGTCGTCTTCCCGATGTACACGCAGAACGGCAACCCGGACCGCAACCTCGAAGCCGTCCTGCTGAACGTCGTGTGGCCCGAGTGGCTCGCCGAGCTGGAGCGCACCCGCTTCGACAACCCGATGTTCGTGCCGATCACCTTCACCGACTTCACGGCCGGCTACGACACCAACTCCGCCGTCCTCTTCCCCGAGACCGTGGCCGTGCGCAAGGCGCCGGAACGTTTCACCTGGGGCGGCATCTTCTGCGACCGCGAGGCCGCCCGCTTCCGCGTCGTCACCGGCAACGCCGTCGACCTGCTCGGCCTGGAGATCCCCGCCGACGCCGCGAGCCTGCTGGAGGACCAGGAGCGCACCCAGCAGACCTTCGTGCTCTGGGACCTCATCCACGACCGGACCCACAGCCACGGCGACCTGCCGTTCGACCCCTTCATGATCAAGCAGCGCAGCCCGTTCTGGATGTACGGCCTGGAGGAGCTCCGCTGCGACCTCACCACCTTCAAGGAGGCGGTGCAGCTGGAGACCGAGGGCAACGAGCACGCCCGCGACGTCCAGTACGCCGTCCTCTTCGACCGCCTCTTCCGCTTCCCGCTCAGCGGCGACCGGGTGCGCAACTACGACGGCATGGGCGGCCAGCTGCTCTTCGCCTACCTGCACAAGAACAACGCCCTCCAGTGGCGCGACAACCGCCTCAGCATCGACTGGGACCGCGCCCCGCAGGTCACCAACGCGCTCTGCGCCGAGATCGAGACCCTCTACCGCGAGGGCATCGACCGCCCCAAGCCGGCCCACTGGGTCGCCGCCTACGAGCTGGTCTCCCGCTACCTCACCCCGCACCCCGCCTCCACCTGGGCCAAGGGCACCGAGGCGCTGCCGTTCGACATCACCGACGGCAAGGCGCTCAACAAGGCCCTGTGCGACGCCGTGCTCCCCGACGAGTTCCCGCTGAGCATGTTCTACGAGGCCCTCTCGAAGAAGCTCGGCGGCGTCATCGCCTCCACCGCCGGCATCACCGGCGCCGGCCTCCAGGGAGTCGCCGCGTGACCACCGCACCCAAGGGACCGCTGACCGGCAAGGTCATCGCCGTCGCCGGAGCCAGCGGCCCGGCCGGCCAGGCCGTGCTGCGCCGCCTCGCCGCCGACGGCGCCACCGTCATCGGCGCCGACATCGACGCCCAGCGTCTGGAGGCCGCCCTCGACACCGTGCGCGTCGCCGTGCGCGGAGCGCGGATCAGCGGCCAGGTCATCGACCTCCTCGACCCCCAGGAGGTCCACGACTGGGCCGACCACCTGGAGGCCGAGCACGGCCACGTCGACGGCGTCTTCCACCTGGTCGGCGGCTGGCGCGGCAGCAAGAGCTTCTTCGAGAGCCGGATCGACGACTGGGACTTCCTGCACGACACCGTCGTGCGGACCCTCCAGCACACCTCACTGGCGTTCCAGCCCGCCCTGGTCCGCAGCGAGTCCGGCCGCTACGCGATGATCTCCGCCGCCGCCGCGCACAAGCCCACCTCCGGCGGCGCCGCCTACGCCGCCGCCAAGGCCGCCACCGAGGCCTGGACGCTCGCCATGGCGGACTCCTTCCGCAAGGAGACCACCGCCGAGGACGGCAAGCCCACCGCCGCGGCTGCCATCCTGGTGATCAAGGCGTTGGTCAGTCCCGAGATGCGGGCCGAGAAGCCGGAGGCGAAGTTCGCCGGCTTCACCGACACCGCCGACCTCGCCGCACACCTGGCGGGCCTCTGGGACCGCCCCGCAGAAGAACTGAACGGACAGCACCTGTGGCTGACAGCCCGATGACCGACCTTTCCGGCACCACGGACGCGGTACGGCGGCACGACCCCGCCGTCCGCGGCTTCGCCAGCGACAACTACGCCGGCGTGCACCCCGAGGTCCTCGCCGCGATAGCCCTCGCCAACGGCGGCCACCAGGTCGCCTACGGCGAGGACGACTACACCGCCCACCTCCAGGACGTCTTCCGCCGCCACTTCGGCGACCGGGCCGAGGCGTACCCCGTCTTCAACGGCACCGGCGCCAACGTCGTCGCCCTCCAGGCCCTGCTCCCGCGCTGGGGCGCGGTGATCGCCGCCGAGACCGCCCACATCAACGTGGACGAGGGCGGTGCGCCGGAGAAGATGGGCGGCATCAAGCTGCTCACCGTCCCCACCCCGGACGGCAAACTCACCCCCGAGCTCATCGACCGGCAGGCCTGGGGCTACGGCGACGAGCACCGCGCCCAGCCGCTCGCGGTCTCCATCACCCAGAGCACCGAGCTCGGCACCCTCTACACCGTGGAGGAGATCCGGGCGATCGTCGACCACGCGCACCAGCACGGCATGCTGGTCCACGTGGACGGCTCGCGGCTGGCCAACGCCGCCGCCTCGCTCGGCGTCCCGCTGCGCGCCTTCACCACGGACGTCGGCGTCGACGTGCTCTCCTTCGGCGGCACCAAGAACGGCCTGCTGTTCGGCGAGTGCGTGGTCGTGCTCAACCCCGAGAAGGTCCGGAACATCAAGTTCCTGCGCAAGACCTCGATGCAGCTCGCGTCGAAGATGCGCTTCGTCTCGGTCCAGTTCGAGGCGCTGCTCTCCGGGGACCTCTACCTCCGCAACGCCGGCCACGCCAACGCCATGGCGAGCCGGCTGGAGGCGGCGGTCCGCGGGATCGACGGCGTGACCGTCGTCCGCCCCGCCCAGGCCAACGCGGTGTTCGCGATCCTCCCGCGCGAGGTGAGCGAGCGGCTGCAGAAGCGTTACCGCTTCTACTTCTGGGACGAGCACACCGGCGAGGTCCGCTGGATGTGCGCGTTCGACACCACGGAGGCCGACATCGACGCCTTCGCGGCGGCCATCGCCGAGGAGATGGGCCGCGCCTGACGCGGACCCCGAACCGCCTGTCGTCCCGCCCTGCGCCAGCAGGGCGGGACGATTTGCATGTGGCGTGCCGCCTCCCATACAGTTCCGGAGTCGCCGCGAGAGAGCGGGGACAAGCGGAAAGCGAAGTCGGGTGAATGAAACTCCGGAAAACGGAGCGGAAAACGTCTGATAAGCTGGAAACACGAAAGAACGAAGCGCCCGGAGGGCCGGTGTGAAAGCCGCCTGAAGGAAGCGTCC